>CAZTOK010000040.1:0-9501 GCA_964615445.1 uncultured Candidatus Saccharibacteria bacterium
TTTAAAAACGACCGCATGGCTTCAGATGCGGCTGATGCGTTTGCAAACAGCGCTAGGGGTAAACCCGCCTCAATGTCCATACGTTTACTTCCCGAATGCGCTCGTTGCTAAGTCAGTTACGATATTGCTAATAACAAAAGCGGCAATAACGATAGCTAGTCCAATACCGGAATAAAGCAAAGTATGCTTGGACTTCTCTAAGTGCTCTGGGTTGCCTGAGCTGGTGATATATCCTAAGCCGCCGACAACGAAAAAACCGGCTGCGATCAGACCGGCGAGGCCAGCAACAACCTTGATGACACTTTTAATAAAGTTCTCTACTTGGGCGACATTTCCGTCAGCCGCAAGAGCTGGTTGTGCTAGGATCAGTGGCAAACCCAACGCCACGACCAACATTACAATTTTTATGTTTTTCGTCAGACGCACAGCTAAGACCCTCCTGTTTAGTAGACACTGCCATTTCAATATAATTAGATACATAATAAAGTTTACACATAGTAAATTAAGTTTCAAAGCATAAGCATAATATCTAATGTTATAATCGGCTTATGACAGAACATAAGCACCGCTGCGAATGGGCTAATCTTGACCCGCTGCTAGCCACTTATCACGACCAAGAGTGGGGCGTGCCCATCCACGATGACCGCCTGTTATTTGAAATGCTGAATCTGGAAGGCGCACAGGCCGGACTTAGTTGGCTAACGATTTTGAAAAAGCGCGCCACTTACCGCGAAGCTTTTGATGATTTTGATGCTGCTAAAATTGCTGATTACGATGAGGCAAAGCGGGCAGAATTGCTCACAAATGAAGGTATCATCCGTAACCGCCTTAAGGTTAACGCGTTTATAGAAAACGCCAAGGCATTTCTGCGTGTTAAAGATGAATTCGGTAGCTTTGATAGCTACGTGTGGCAAGCCGTAGACAATGAACCAAGGGTTGGAGATGTCAATCGCGATGTCGTTCAGGAAGTGAGCAAAGCCCTGAGTAAGGACATGAAAAAGCGCGGCTTCCGATTTGTTGGCCCGACGACGGTTCTTGCCTTTATGCAAGCTGTAGGTATGGTAAACGACCACCAGCCGGACTGTTATAGATTTAAGGAGTTGTTGAAATGAGCAAAGCGCATGACAAGTCTACCGGGACAGAGTATAAAAAACGAAACGTAGTAATGCTTGCATGTGGAGTACTGGTAGTTGCCTTAATCACCCTGCTGATAACGCAGCTTAATCGACCCGAGCGCTCGGTTGCTGCTTATTGCAAAGTATATGGGCAAGAAAAAACTAGACTCAGTGCGATGTCTAATAATTCCAATCCGTACCCTTCTGGTGTTTTCAATGTGAGCGTTACGGACGCAGGAGAAATCGCATCTTCTTTCAGTAAGCTTGCTCCTGTGACACCTAAAGAAATCGAGTCCCAAGTGAACAGCCTACAGAAGCTCTATCAGGATATTCACGAGAACCCCTCGCATGGCATAAATAATGCCCTCAACGGTGGATCACTTGATGATAGCCTGAAAGCCTGGACAAAAGACCACTGCGGTACGAAATTTTAAATAACAGCAATCGCTATTGCAACCGGAAGTGTAGGCGTTATGCTATTGACCTCCAGAGGGCTGGTCATGTGCTGACCGAATTTGCTCTACTACATCAGAGATATTAGGGAGAGGCATCTCTGAGCGCATAGGTGGATACGGATGAATGGAAGTCTGGAGGTCAGGATCGACTTCTACGTGTTCAGGTAAATCAGTGAGAACTACTAGGTCGTCTAATCCGGGAAGGTGCCTAGAGGTAGATACTCCCTCTTGCCCATCCGGATGCAGCCAAAATCTGTGATGATCTTTAATAAACTCAAGCCCTCGTGTCACTGGATCGAGTGGATCCCTAGCAAGTCCTCTGTCTTCATATCCTGCACTATTTTCACTCATATTCTCTCCTATAGTCTTCCCATCTTAACGGGATTATTCATGAATTGTCACTTACCAGATGGCCTAGTTCCCCTAATAATGCTTGGGTTGTTTCGATAATACGCTTACGGCCACTCGATTCACCCATGTACGCGCCTTCTTCTTTCTGTGCGAACGCGATGACTGTTGCGGCGACTCCCTTGACTTTGCTGCTGGCCCAAAAGTCTAAATCATGATAGCCTTCAAAGCCTACATTTTCGAGCATAGCTTCACCCACCGTAACCGGCGGGGTTATGCGGATATAGCCATTTCCGAAATCTGCCTCTGCCGGGGGAGAAGTTACGGTTGCTCGGAAAGGATTACGTTCCTCCTCCGGCATTACTTGAAGTATATGGTTTTCTGACATGATCCACTCATATTACACATTCCGGACTAGGGATGCCAGAGTCCATGCGAAAAGAGAAGCTTTAGTTTGGCCGATAGTTCTTTGTTTTCCTGTATAGTAGCGACAGATAGATGTTTCATTTGAGAGGGCTGTGTAATGGACAATGTCATACAATTTAAGATAAACAAGCTTCTAGAATATGCCGATCTAGGTCGCGCTGACGAAATTCGCTCGCTCGGGAGTGGTGTGCACAATGACGGATATTATGCAAAAGTTGGCTCGCGTGAATATTGCGTGCGGATAGCCCGATACGAAGGCAAGCGTGGTCTGATTCGCGAAGCGGATGCTCTCAAAAGATTACCGAAAGGAATTGCACCCGATCTTATTCACTTTTCAGAAGATACGGCACCGATTGATCGACTGTGGAGTATCGCAACGTTTATAGATGGCATGCAGCCGAAGCGTTTGACGCTTCCGCAGTTAGAATCCTTAGGATCTAAGTTAGCTCAAGTCCATGCTATCCCTGCGCCGGATAATGATGTGGTGGACGATGGCGAAGTAACGGGTGATAAAAATCATTTGTGGGAGTATTTGCTATGGTCGTGCCGCTCGTTCTATGACCCAGACGAAGCTATACCAGACGAAAGACTTGCGCATCTCATTCCAAAGATAAAGCAATGGTTTGAAGAACAGCAAAAGACGCTGCATGTTCCTGCAACAAAATATTTACTTCACAAAGATGTCGGCGTGGGTAATATCATCACAAGAGGCGACGAAGTATTCTTAATTGATTGGGAAGACCGTGAGTTTGGTGATCCGATGTCTGATTTTCCAACTGGTTTTTGGGATATCAAAGCTGCCGGACGTATTGTCCTAAATTCAGATGAACGCCAAGCTTTGTACGGCGGATATACAACGGCTGGTGGCACGATTGACGAAGGTCGAATCAAAATGTGGATGACTTTCGATAAGATGGTTGTTGCTGTATTCTTCGCTAATCGTATATACAAACCAAAAGAAGACGCTAAGTCGGAACAGTTGAACGAATATCGCAGAGAGCTCAATAAAATTGTTGATTCAATTGACGATTTACTAGCGTAAGGATACTTCAAAAAATACTGGATAGTGATCAGAATGTGGCACGTACTTGACAGAGACATTCTTCACTTCGCATCCTCGCTGAAAGATATAGTCGTTCTGCCAGGTAATTCCTGGAGCAAAGCGGAAAGTCTTTTGTTTTTGAAGACCACTGCTAAACCCGTAGCCATCCATAAATTTTGTTAGCTTTTTTCTCCCCATAGCATAGTTGAAATCCCCCAGAATGACTGTAGATCCTGCATCCGAGAAGGCATCTAGAATAATTCCTAACTGTTTAAGTTTACGGGTATTGTGCAGGTCAGTACTGAGATGAGCGTTAACGAGTGTGAGGTCGTGGCCCTGGTATTGAAACCTTGTAAGCAAAGCTGACTTATCGATCTCGGTTTCTTCCCTTCTAAATACCCTAAGCCCATTATGAGTAAACACTAAATTTCGCTCGCCTTTGCCGCCAAGTGAAATTGCATCAGCACTCAGAAGCTTCAGTTTAGGTCTCTTGAAGGCTGTGAGTTCGCCGTAGGTTACGCCATAGCGCACAAAACCGGGAGTGAATTGAAACTCATATCCCGATTTATCCAAATATGCTTTCAGATCAGGAATCCGCCGCTCCGGAAATTCTTGGAAGCAGTAAAAATCTAGCAGCTCGTTTTCAGTATAAAGCCACGACAGCAACGGCTTGAGATTCATGCCTAAATATACGTTATAGGTAAGGCCGGAGAGCATTTTTACAGTATAGCAGGGCGTGGGAGTTAATGAGTGTACGCGCAGCGAGAGGTGTACAATCAAGGCATGCAGACTGAAATGATACCTGATATTTACCTTTCACCTGGCTTCTATATGGGTTTCTGGAAAGCATGCATTGAGAATCGCTTCTCTCCGATCCAGATTAAGGAGCACACTAAGCTCCAGCAACATCGCGAGTTACGAGTCGGTGCAATAGTTGCCGCGGCCATAACTCGCCAGCGGCGTATGCAGTATTTCGTGGGTATCCCAAGAAGCGACCCACCGGATATACTCTTGATGCACCAAAAAGAAATAACTGTGAACGGCAAAAAGGGCACTGAACCTGAATATATTCATCTTGAGGTAGTCCGCTGCAACTTCGACGAGGGTGAAACTATTCTCGGCCAAGCGACTATAAAAAATAAACCGGTCTATAGAAACACAACGATTGCTATAGATGTCACAGGCACGACAAACCATATTAGCTATAAGCAGGCGGTTATAGGCCTGGCAGATCTAGCAAAGGTTTATCCGGCCCAATTTATCGCAATAGAACAGATCGGAGTAGTCGGCGAAGCAGCGTATCAGCCGGGTGTATTTAGAATCACACAGTTGTATCCATCCGAAACAGTATCACATGTGCGTCAGATAGATGAACAAGCATTTTTTCGTACACCTACAGATGTCCTCGGAAGGGCCACCCCAGCACGTGGTGTCAGCACAGAGTGGCAAGACCTTGGCAATTTCACCCTGCTTCCACCAACGATAGATTGAGACGCTCAAATAGCATCTTACCTTTCCCTCCAACCTCAACCTGCAAAGGAAAACTAGGCTCTGATCAAATTTAACTATCTCTGGGAGGCATTGGCTGTGACATACTGGCTGAATAGTTGATCGAACTCAACCAGCTCCTCTTTCTGGGAAGTTGTCAGTTCTTTACTGGACAATGCTTCGCGGACCAAGGCAACAATGCGCTCGCGGTCTTCTTTGCTATTGTATTGCTTCATCTCATTGGCGATATGCCATTCGCGAACGCCCGTACCCTGATCCCCGTCCGTCAAGAACTGCCCATGTATAAACTTATAAATTAATTTAGGATTATTGCCGAGCAGGCCGAATACGTAGTCGTTTACTGCTCTTTGTCGTGCCTGTGCGTCCTCTATGGCCGGGTTAATGCCCTCACTCCCTTGCGATATACTCAAGCTCCATTGGTACAGTACAAACCTCCAATGCCGAGAATCGGGATACTCACGGAACACATTACGTTTTCCAGCTATGAAGTAATTGTCCACGTAATTCAATATAGGCAAGTAGAGGTCGCGCACCCCGTGTCGGTTAACATAGTCTAGGAAGAAAGAGTTACCACGCGGCGGGAAAACAAATAGTAATAGCAGTAGGCCCAAGTATGCGTCCGATATGTACGTGGTGATATCATCAAACAATGTAATAGCACCGTCTACTCTTTGGTCGATAACGGATGCCATATCAGACGTACCGGATGTGCTTAGCGGCAGGGTTCGTTGTATGGAGTCGTTCGCGCCGGATAATATGCTAGCCAGCACCGCGTTAGCAGCTTCATTCGCGCCAGACTCATATTTCAATAGCGCGCGAAGCCAGCACCGCCAAACCACAACTGGTACAGCCTGTTTTTGCTGAAGGCGAAGTAGACTCCGGGCCAAGAGGCGCGCAATATCACCTCCCTGTTCTTGGCTGAGCGCATAACGATTAAACTCCTTAAGCTGTTTCATTAGAGAGTTCTCGTTATATTTACCTTTGGCTACGCGCTCAATAATAGGCGTGACGCGTTCCATGCGCTCCTTAAATACCTGGTGCGAAATGCCATAGGAGAAATATAGTTCCAACAGATCCCGATGCCCAATACGATTTGTAGCTCGTAGCTCATCCGTGCTGGTATGCCCTTCACCTTGCCAATCGGGAAAGGTCTCGCTTAAAAGAGGATTAAGTAGCCTCATGTCGCCAGAACTGTAGCCAAGTTTTTCAAAAAGTTCACTGAAGTGCTTCTTCCGACGTTCTTCATCGTCTTTCCGGTCAAACATCCAGTAAGCATTAGTATCCTCAAGCTTTATTTGCGTGTAGATGTCGCGGTTCGCTTCTACATCCCTAAAGATACCCCAATATTTTGTCTTTAAGAATGCCATGGCTATAAGGTCTTTGGTGCGAATATCTTTATCGGGGTTCATTGTCGCCTCCCTCCAGGTTTACTCTAAAGGCTGCAAATTCATTGAATAATCTAATGATACCCCGGGGCGTGCCAATAGCAGTGAGCATCTCTTCTGGCAGATCATCATCGCTGAAGTCGAATCCCGGCTTGTCACGGTGCGCTTCCATTAGTGCAGCAAAGTGCCGACGTAATTCTGGGGGCTGGGGGCTTGGTACTGAAACTTCTCTTTCCACAAACTTTTCCAAGTATTCGGTAGCATCCTGGGTTGGATCGCCAAAGTGATCCGGGCGCGCTCTAAGCACCACATCCTTGTCGCAAAGAAATACAACCTGGACGTTTTTCATATTCTTAGCATAGTGAGCTAACTGGAGTGTTCTGAATATTCTCTCGGCGTCAAAGGAGCGCTCAACGTCATCAATTGCTATAACCAAGCGCTTACGCTCGCGAGTGAGTAGTTCCTGTATTTGCGCCTCTGGGCCTTCGGCGGGTTGTGAGATTGTCCGTGCCACATCCATTATCGTACCGAGTATGCCAGTTCCGTCATGCTGGCGTATAAACTTATCCGTTGCCTGGACTAGTGGCTGGGTAATGTTCTGGATGCCCGGTATTGCTTTTGCCAAGGTAGTACCAATATCTTGATAGAAGCCACGTATGAGTGCTTCCTCGGACGCGTACCGCCAAGGCTCAAATTTCATCCAGATAACCTTTTTGTCTTGTTTAAAACTTTTCTCGACCTTATCAAGCAGAAATGATTTGCCGACACCCCAACGCCCAGTTATAGCAAAAACCGAAGGCCGCCCGTCTGTGACAAGATACTTTATGTCAGCAATTACGCGCTTCTGAGTTTCGTAATCCTGTACATCATGACCCACTGGACTATCTTCTATGTAGGGAGATTTCGGTGACACAAAATCTTTTGGCGGTTTTTTGGCCATGACCGCTAGGATAACAACATAGAGGACAGTTGCACCTACGTATGCACTGCGATACGCAATGTCTTCTTTGGGCAAGTCAGCGTATGCCGCCACCACTAAAGCCATGCCTACCAGGACACATATTCCGATACGGCCCCAACTAAATAGCGCACGAAGCGTAGGTGATACGTAATCCCAGGTGGTTAGTATCAAGAAAGATATAGCTCCGGCTATAATCGCCCAGTGATAGTCAAGCACTAGCCAGTCGTGAATGCGATCTGTATTAAAACTTAGGAGCAGGTTAGTCCACAGTAGCAGTGCCGTAACAATGCTCACGAGTAGAGCCGTGCCCACTATTTTACTCCGCGTCCGGTATACTGCCCTGACCGCGCCAGCTATCGCCGCACCGATAATTAAGAATACGACTACAAAAGAAGTCAACACCCACTTCGCGCTGGAAATAAAAGACCTAATGATAAGTTCTGATATTGAGCGTGCTCTTTTTATTATGATTTTAAGCTTTTGACGAAGGGGCATATTTGGATTCTAGCATAACAACGACAGATATTTAGCTTAAGCGCAAATGTGTTTACAATACTTAAAGCATCTGGTGGTGCCCGAAACTAAAGTACTGTCTCCCCGCCACAATGATATGATCCCTAACCGGTATACCTAGCAAAATCCCGGCAGCAACTAGTTGCTGCGTAGCTTGAATATCTCGATCACTCGGCTTCGCTTCGCCGGAGGGATGATTATGCGCAATTATTATTGAAGCAGCTCGATCTCCTAGTGGACTGGCGAATACCTCTCGTGGATGGGTCAACACTACATCCAATAGGCCAATGGTTACTACTCTCCTTGCGATAAGTCGCTGCCCGCTATCTAGCGAAAGACATATAAAATATTCCTGTTTTTTATTGCGAATAAAATTGAGCTGCGCCAGAATCTCATCTGTAGTTACAAGCACTGGACTGAGTTTAGGCATAAATAATCACTCTGCTATTGCGCGGCATCCAACTTGCTAGCATGTGTACATCTATTCTCTCTGCGGGGTCAAGGATATATAAGGTGGCGCACATTGGCGGAAACAGCCGGAATTGCTCCACAGTAGCGAATGATACGAACGCAACCGGATCATCTGCCGGGTTTTGAGCAGTAAAGCTAATATTTCGCATTTGCCATATGGTTTGATCGAGTTCGTATTTCCGCTGATGGTCTAGTGTACTTGCTCGCTCACGTTCCGCTAGGCGAATAAGTCTAAGCCATTGTTTGCGAACGGAACTCAGAAGTGCTACTGGATTATTGGTCGCAACTGCGATTTTTCCATAGATATAGCGATCATGCATGTGACTAGCCAAACCCCTCGAAAGAGGAAGGTTGTGTTTTATAGTTCTATACTCAATGATAAGTCCGTGCATATCTTCCTACATTTCATTACCGTACTACTAGTACGACTTTTATCTGAAGATAGTGTACACTAAACTGCCGACCCGTACTAGTAGTCCCTGTTACTACAAGTACGGGTCGCTTACTCTAATAGGTAATGAGTAGACCAACCCAAGAAGATAAAAATCTAGCTGCTTTCGGAAAGAGAGTGGCTGCGATACGACTGCAACGTAATATGACGCAAGATCAGCTTGCGGATAAGGCTGGCCTGTCGATTGACACTATCAGCGCAATAGAACGCGGTCGCCGATGGGCGAGGCTAACGACTTTGCATCAATTAGCAAAAGCTCTCCGTATTTCAACGGATGAACTTTTCAAAGGCTTAAGATAAGCTCAGTAGCGTTTTAGTTTTTCTCGAAGTCGCTTAATATTTCTTCGATAAGTTCCGGGTAGAGTTCTTCGAGTGTTTTGTGGTGAACATGTTGCTGTTCTAGCAAGAAAATCGCCTTTTCTGGCGTGGCATGCTCAGGTGCCGTGTGGCGTAGGTGCTTAAGCATTGCGAGGATGTCGTCTCTACTTGGCTTGAACTCGGGATCACTCATTATTACTCCTTACTATATCACCATATAAACTTATTAATGCCGGTGAAGTTAATCATCTGTACTGCGAGTTGTTCCGAGTAAATACGGCGCATAATTTCGCAGCTATCATTCTGCGAAAGGATATTTAACGATCCTTCGTAAATAATTTGCCGGTCAATAATAGCAAGCTTTCGGTGATGACCGCCAGTAATTAGTACATTTACGCCAGCTTCTTGCAGCATTGTGATGCATTCTGCCGCCTGCCAGCCGTAATTAACGTCTTGTTCCTCGCTGGGTTTAGTATTGACGACTACTCGCACTCCTCGTCGTGCAAG
>CAZTOK010000041.1:0-9480 GCA_964615445.1 uncultured Candidatus Saccharibacteria bacterium
AGAAGCTAAAACGACAACTCGAAAAAAGCAGCGCCGATCAGTTCCTTCTGGTCAGCTGCATATTCAAGCAACATTCAATAACACTATTGTTACATTTACAGATAAAAAAGGTAACGTTCTTGCAAGTAGTAGCGCTGGTGCCTCTGGGTTCCGCGGAAGCAAAAAAGGTACAGCCTATGCTGCACAAGTTGCTGCTGAAAAAGCTGCCGAGGGCGCAAAAACACTCTACGGTGTTGGCTCAGTAGATGTATTTGTAAAAGGTGTTGGACTTGGTCGTGACGCGGCTGTTCGCGCACTTTCAAACTTCGACATTACCGTTGATAGCATTAAAGACGTGACCGGCGTACCCCATGGTGGTGTTCGCCCACGTAAGGCAAGGAGGGCTTAATCCATGGCACGAGATACTTCGCCTATTGTGAAGCAAAGTCGCCGCGAAGGTTACGCACTTCACCCTAAAGCACACAAAATTTTAGCCAAAAAATCTGGTATTCCAGGCCAGCACGCACACGGACGTCAGGGTAAGCCAAGTCTTTACTCGGTTCAGCTGCGTGAGAAACAAAAAGTACGCCGCGCATATGGGCTTCTTGAGAAGCAATTCGCTCGTCTTATGAATGAAGCGACTCGTAAACCAGGCCTATCAGGTGAAAACTTGCTGCAAATGCTTGAACTTCGCCTTGATAACGCTGTATATCGCGCAGGGTTTGCAACTAGTCGTCGCGGTGCCCGCCAATTGGTAAGCCATGGTCACTTTATGCTTAATGGCCGTCGTGTTGACATTCCATCAATTCGTCTGAAACCTGGTGATGAAATTACCGTTCGTCCAAAAAGCACGAAATCTGGGTATTTTACAGAGATCGACAATGTTTTCAGTAATTCAATCCAAGGTCCACTTTCATGGCTTAAAAGCGACGTTAAGAAACTAAAGATCGAAATTACTGGTCTTCCAAAGCGCGAAGAAGCCGAAGCAGACATTAATGAGCAGCTAATCGTTGAGTACTACTCACGCTAAAGGGTAAGGAGAGAAAGTAATGTCAAAAGTAATTCACAACCCAGCACTCGCAAACATCGACGAGACAAGTAACACAAGTGCGACATTCACCATCGAACCGCTCCAAGCTGGTTACGGTAACACCCTTGGTAACAGTATACGTCGCGTACTTCTTTCAAGCATTCGTGGTGCAGCAATCGTTGCATTCCGTATTGAAGGTGCTACACACGAATTTACTACTGTTACTGGCGTAAAAGAAGATGTCGTCGACATCATGCTAAACCTTAAGAACGTACGTTTGAAAGTTCACAGCGATGAGCCAGTAGAGCTTCGCCTCGAGAAAAAAGGCGCCGGTGTTATTACCGCTGGTGATATCAAAACCACAGCTGACGTTGAAGTTATCAACCCAGAGCAAATTATTGCTACTATTGATGATCCTAAAAAATCAGTGGTTATTGACCTTGTTGTTGAAGCTGGCCGCGGGTATCGCACTATTGAAGAATCAAGCATGTCACGTCTTCACAGTGATATGATTGCACTCGATGCAGTATTTAGCCCAGTACTTCGTGTTCGCTACAAAGTTGCCGGCACACGTGTCGGTCAAGAAACTAATCTTGATAAGCTCGACCTCAGTGTAGAAACTGACGGTTCAATCACGCCGCGTGAAGC
The DNA here is from genome assembly GCA_964615445.1 of uncultured Candidatus Saccharibacteria bacterium. GTDB lineage: Bacteria > Patescibacteriota > Saccharimonadia > Saccharimonadales > Saccharimonadaceae > JALRBM01. The sequence goes on from CAZTOK010000041.1 coordinate 1,658, forward strand.
CTTTGAGGAAGCTGCAGCTATCTTGGTTAACCAATACACTGCACTTGCCGGGAGCACTACTGTTGAAGCGGCACCAGCACTTGGTCAGCAAACAAGCGACGATATGAGTGAGCTTAATACGCCAATTGAAGAGCTTAACCTTACGGCACGTACTGCCAATGCGCTTATCAATAATGATATCCGCACCGTGCACGACCTTGTTACACTAAGTGAACAAGATCTTCGCGAGCTAAAAGGCTTTGGCTCTAAAGCGCTTGATGAAGTAAAAGATAAACTAGCGGAGCTTGAACTCTAATGCATCGACACGGATACAAAGGGCGCAAGTTTGGTCGCGAACGCGACCAGCGCCGCGCACTGCTTAAAGGCTTGGCGACCAGCCTTGTCGAACATGGCAAGATTGAGACAACGTTTCCAAAAGCTAAAGAGCTCGTGCGTTACATTGAAAAGTTAATTACAAAAGCTAAAAAAGGTGATCTTCATAGCCGTCGTCAGGTAATTGCTGCACTCAGCACTCAGACAGCTGCAAACAAGTTGGTTGACGAAATCGCTCCACAGCTTACAGCGCGTAATAGCGGTCACGTTCGTGTTGAGCGTACCCGCCTACGTGTTGGTGACGGTGCACAAATGGCAACGATTGCCTTTGTGGATGAGTTGAAAGCCGCACCAAAAGAGGAGGTGAAAGCGTAATGGCTACTGCTAAAACCTATTCACAAAAGCCAAGCGAGGTAACTCGCCGCTGGATCTTGATTGATGCTAGTTCGGCCCCACTTGGTCGCGTTGCCACTCAAATTGCAAAATATCTGATTGGTAAATATAAGCCAAGTTACACACCACACATCGACGGTGGCGACTATGTAGTAGTCATTAACGCTAAAGATGCTGTTGTAACTGGGGATAAAGAAACTGGTAAAGTATACTACCGTCACAGCGGTTTTCCTGGTGGCATTAAAGATGCAACCCTAGCTGAAGTTCGTGAAAAGTACCCAGAGCGTATTATTGAAAACGCTGTTAAAGGCATGCTTCCTAAAAATAAGCTGTCGGACGAGCGAATGAAACGCCTTAAGGTATTTGCCGGTAGCGATCACGCTCACACTGCGCAAACTCCAGAGAAAGTTGAGGTTAAATAATTATGGCTGAAGCTACTTATTTCTACGGCCTTGGTCGTCGCAAATCTGCGACTGCCCGCGCACGTTTGTACGCCGGTAAAGGCAAAGTGACAATCAATGACAAGCCTGCTGCCGAGTACCTTTCTGATAACAAATCTCTTCTTGCAGAAGTGACCGATCCCCTAGCCTTGGTCAACAAGCAAAAAGAATTTGACGTCACTATTAAGGTAAGTGGTGGTGGTCTTGCTGGTCAAGTTGATGCTATCAAATTGGCTATCGCTAAGGCGCTCACAACCGCTCATGGCGATTTGCGTAGCACGCTTAAAAAAGCCGAACTTCTTCGTCGTGATCCACGCGAAAAAGAACGCAAAAAATACGGCCTTCGTGGTGCCCGCAAACGCGAGCAGTACTCGAAGCGTTAACATTCTTTACGTACAGATACGTCGTCTCATTGTAGGCGACGTATTTGATTTGGTGAAAATTGTGAGAGAATAAAATAAGAATGACAAAACGAAAAAATAAAGAGGTAATAGCTAGTAAAAAGCAGGTTCAGTTAGTAACACGCACGGCACGTACTTTTCATATGTCCGAAACAGAAGCAGAAACTTTGTTATCACAATCGTTACAGCCATCAGTGCGTATAAATCCACTCGTAGGTAATCCAAGAAAAACACTCGTAGCTATGAAAGCGCTTGGCTGGAAAGGTACGCTAAGTACATGGTGCAAGCACGCATATTCGATAGAACAAGGGTTTGAGGCCTTACGCGACAGCAATCTTATTAATGACGGTGCTATATACCTACAAAACGAGTCAAGTTGGGTTCCCGTTGTTGCACTTAAGCCTCACCCAGGCGAGAAAGTACTTGATATATGCGCTGCGCCTGGTGGCAAAACCAGTCACATTGCAGCACTTATGCATAATAAAGGAACGTTGGTTGCCAACGATAACTCACGGCGGCGTCTCATGAAATTACAGCAAAATCTAGCTAGGCTTCATATAACAGCCGAATATTCACTTCACGACGGCGCAAAGCTTTCTAAATCGTTTCCGGAAAACTCATTTGATAAAATTTTACTCGATGCGCCTTGTAGCGGCGAAGGGTTAATTAATCTTGTCCAGCAAAAAACGCTCGAATCATGGTCAGTAGCGCATATTCGTCGACTCTCACACCTTCAAAAACAGCTTATTATCGAAGCCTGGAAGTTACTCAAACCTGGGGGCAGACTCGTCTATAGTACATGCACCATGGCACCAGAAGAAGACGAGATAGTCGTGAATCACCTTTTAAAAAGAAATAAAGATGCTATTATAGTGCCACTAGAGATACCTCGTGAGGCAGTACGCTCTGGAATAACAAAATGGAATGGTCGCGAACTCCATCCCTCACTTACATTAACTATGCGGTTACTGCCAGATAATGGCCATGAAGCATTTTTTGTTTGCCTACTAGAAAAAGCAAAATAATAAACTTTTCTTAACTTATCTGTGTTTAAATGGGTGAGGGATATATGGAGAGAGAACCATCTTCACAAGATGAAAATTCAGAAGCCGATGAACTACTACGTATAGCACGGGAAAGAGTGCGTCCATTTTACGAATTACTCGATAAACAAGCGGCGGCGTCGCATAGACCAAGTCTTATTCAGCAAGCGATAGCTGAAGCCATGCAGCGTGCTCGGCCTATAGAAACAGTCGAGCTCCCAGATGAGGAAGAGTAAGGTATAATAGAAGTAGTCATGACAAAACCAACTATTCTCACTGGTCTTCGGGCCAATAATGATCTTACTATCGGTAATTATTTTGGTGGCATTTTACCAACAGTCGACATGGCAAAACGTCATGCTGATGAATTTCAGATAAATATGTTTATTCCCGACCTCCACAGTTTTACGACGCCTATCGATCATTCACAACTGCAAACTCAGGTACTGCATAATGCTCGTTTATATGCAGCCGCCGGCCTGCCGCTTAACCACGACAATATTTACATGTATCGTCAAAGTTACGTGCCGGCACATAGTGAACTTACCTGGATTCTTGACTGTTTTACTGGGTTTGGTGAGATGAGCCGCATGACGCAGTTTAAAGATAAATCAAGTACTTTTGGCGCCGATCGCACTAGTGTTGGCCTGTTTAATTATCCTGTTCTTATGGCGGCCGATATCTTGCTATACAATGCCGAATATGTGCCCGTAGGCGACGATCAAACTCAACATCTTGAGTTTGCACGGGATATTGCAGAGCGCATGAACAATCGCTTTGGCGAATTATTCATTATCCCAAAGCCCGTGCGCGAACAACACGCTTTTTTCGGCAAAGATCAAGGCCTGCGTATTATGGATCTTCAAAGTCCCCTTAAGAAAATGAGCAAAAGCGATGAAATTGGCAAGGGGGTCATTTTTCTCGGCGATACGCCAGAAGCAGCGACAAAAAAAATCATGAGCGCTACAACGGACGACAAAGCCGAGATCCATTACAATCCTGTCGAGCAACCTGGTATTAGTAACCTTCTTGAGATTCTAAGTCTACTTCGCGAGGCTAATGTTCAGGAGACAGCAGCCATCTTTGAAGGTCAAACACAATACGGCGAGTTTAAGCGTGTTGTTGCAAATGAAGTAGCAACGTTTTTGACCAACTTCCAAACTAAACTAGCAGCAATCGATGACACAGCCCTATTTGCCACACTTGAGCGTTCCGAAAAAGCCATGAACCAAATTGCAAATACTACATTACTACGCACTCAACAAGCAGTTGGCCTGCGCTCGAAAGGCAACTAGTGGTTAAGATTTCCAGCAGTGATATTGTCGCCATTTTGCGCCGTTTTGAGCTGGCAGATGAAGAAACCGCGCCTCGCTTTATTGAGCAAATTCGTATAACGCACCCGAGTATGCATAATACGCTTGCAGCGTTTCGTTTTAATAAACACCATTTTTATATATTGTTTGACGATTCGGCTGAAGACGATACGCAGTATATTATCGATCAAATTCGCGTTGATAAACCTGACGTACATGGCGAAGTATTAGAGAATCCACAGGACAGTATCACTACCTATGCGCTCCCATTTAAAGGTAAGGAGGTGTACCTATTCGAAGTAGTTTCAACAAAAAAACGCCTCGACGCCACCTTGGCCAAGCGATATCCTACTACTTCACGTAGCACCTGGCAAAAGCACATAAAAGCTGGCCATGTAGCTATAAATGGAGAGGTACAGACTTCACCAAAGTATGACGTCTCTGAACCCGATTCTATCGCTGTCAGCATTCCTGAAGCTACCGATTTCAGCACTCACGAACTTCCCATTATTTATCTGGATGACAACGTAATCGTAGTTAATAAGCCAGTCGGTATTTTAACTCACGCCAAAGGTGCCCTTAGTGATGAATTCACCGTTGCTGAATTTTTCCGTCGCTATACGACGTTTGGCCTCGATACCAATCGTCCTGGAATTGTGCACCGACTCGATCGCGATACGAGTGGTGTAATTATTGGCGCTCGCAACCCTGAAACGGCAGTATCACTTCAAAAACAATTTTCAGAGCGAACTACTAAAAAAACCTACATTGCCATTGTTGATGGCATATTAAAAGAGAAGGAGGCAAGAATTGAATTGCCGATCGGCCGCAACCCAGCCGAACCAAGCACATTCCGTATAGATGCTAAAGGCAAGGCTGCTATCACGCAGTACACTGTCCTTGCCACTAGTGATGCCCAGAGCCTTATCGAACTTCGCCCCGTGACTGGTCGCACTCATCAGCTACGTGTTCACATGCAGTATATTCACGCACCAATTACCGGTGATAGGGTATACGGTAAGTCAGCAGACCGACTTTACTTGCATGCCGCGCAGCTTGAAATCACTATTCCTATCAGTGATCGACGCATATTTAAAGCACCCGTGCCGCCCGAATTTACAGAAAGATTTCCAGGAGTAGCACTGTGACCCTACTACTGCATCCATTTGTACAAAAAGCAGTAGTCAATTTTAAAAACGATTTGCCACAATCGCTGCTTCTCAGCGGACAAGACGGCACTGGACTATACACTCTTGCGCGCACTATTGCTCAAGCGCAACCCCTAGGCGAGTTATTTCCAAAGGACGCCAAAGGAGCGATAGACCATAAAAGTGGCACTATTACCATTGAGACTATCCGCTCACTTTACAGCCAAACTCGCACCAAGCAAACAAAACGCCAAACTATTATCATTGACAACGCCGACCGCATGAGTCATGGGGCGCAAAATGCATTTCTAAAACTGCTTGAGGAACCGAATGCAAATATTCATTTCATTCTTACTTCGCATCAGTCACAAAAGCTACTCCCCACGATCCGATCCCGTGTACAATTAATGGAAGTGCCGCGACTTCTTCCGGCTCAAACAGAACAACTCCTCGACGACCTTTCCATAAAAGATGCCACCAAGCGTACACAGCTGTACTATCTTGCTGCCGGTCTTCCTGCTGAAATAGTACGTCTTGTAACAGACGATGCGTATTTTAAAGAACGTGCCCATCTTATTGGAGATGCTCGCACATTTTTACAAGCAACTTCCTATGAAAAGTTACAGCTTATTCATAAATACCGCAACGATCGTGAATCGGCACTCAGCCTTCTTGATAGCGCACTTACTATGTTGCGTCGAAGTGTGAGTAGCTCACCGCAGTCTTTACATATTACGCAACTCGAACGCCTTCTAGCTGCTCGAGAACAATTACTCGCTAACGGCAACGTGCAACTTCAGCTTGCGCGGATTGTGCTATAATACCACTATATGTTAGGAATCGTACTTGTTGCCGCACTCGGCATATGGGCCATCTTAAAACGCCAAACTATTACAGAGGTAACTACCGATCTGCCTCTTAAAATCTCTGAAAAATTAGACCGGCTTTGGGATGTTGCTCAGGAATCACTCCGTGAAAAAAAATACCTTCGCGCTGAAAAAGCACTGCTTACAATCTTACGTGTAGATGAACGCAACGCAACAGCATACAATCGCCTGGGCATTTTATACGCCAAACAACAAGCATTTAAGGATGCTATTGAATGTTTTGAAATTGCTCAAAGTCTCGAGCCAAGTGCAAGCAGCCTTCACAACGTTGGGCTTATTTATTATGAAACAGAACAGTATGAAAAAGCCGCGCTTGCATTTGAACAGGCCCTGGCCATGGAAAACGACTTGGCATCGCGGCACATCGCGTATGCTAAAGTTCAAGAAAAGCTAGGACGCAGCAAAAAAATGATAGAATCGCTTGAGCATGCTGTCGAGCTAGATCCAATTCCGCAAACACTTAACATTCTTGCAGATGCTTACGATCGTAATGGTCAAGAAGAGCTCGCCGCTAATCTTCGCGCCAAGGCAACTAAAATGCTCGTTCCCCAGGAGCAGCCACGCCGCATTCAACAGCCTCGCCGCGTTATATAGGCGATTAACGCTAAAGGTGGTATAGAAAGATCCAGAACAACTGGGCATTACTGCGATAAAACGCCTTCTTGAGACCGAACGGGAGAAATTTACTGACCACCCTTACAACAAATATCTCCTCGTTTTTAGCGAGGAGATATTCTGTGATCTAGCTTTTACGTGGCTTAATTTCGTTGCGACCGAGGTTCTTTTTGGTCTCTTCGTACCATGCGTGAACGCGCGCAATTGGATCGTACGCACGCTTGCGGAATTTTTCTGGGTGATTTTGCTTGTTGATAGTCGTGTAAATGCGATGACCTGTCAGCTCACTGACAAGACCAATCAACTTGCGCTTTGTATTCTTCTTTGCCATTATTTACTCACTTAATTTATTATTTCAATCTCATCAATTTTAGCATAAAAACATAAAAAATACTAGAGGTAATACACATGGAGCCACGATCGGGATTTGAACCCGAGACCTCTTCCTTACCATGGAAGCGCTCTACCAACTGAGCTATCGCGGCGTAATCTCGGTTAATTGTAGCAAATTTACTCCTTAAAGCCAAGCAGGCATAGTAACTTTGCTAGTAGCTATCCTATACCAAGGTTTTAGTCTTGACGCTTCTTGCCTGAGCACCAAGTACTTCTCTTAGGCAAGTGACGCTGGAGTGTGGCGGTATGGCGCCACACTCCAGCATGGAATTGCGAATTAAAATACTGCCGGTAATGCTATTTGCTCGCATTACCGGCAGTTTGTTTATACTAGTTCAGTCCACGACTCCAATCTTCGCCCTGCATGTAATTTGTAATCATACATTGTCGAACGGTCTCATCGACGGAAATAGCACAGATACTAGCAGGGTAAGCTACGCCGTTCGGAAAGCAGCACCGTTCGACGATCTTTGCTTCGTGTAGGTTAAGTTGTCGTCGATCGTCATACATGACATTCAAGTATGGCTGGCCTGTGGTTGTATTGAACCCGACATACCACTTGAAATCCCCTACTGAGCCCATCTGAAAGGGCCTTCGAGGATTCTCGCGTAGAATCTCTACCTTTCGGCAATACTTATCCAAGAGCTGGCTCGGTACGTATTGCCCCAATCCCTCTACGACAAGATCGAAAGGCACGCTATTAAGCAGGCAGTAGGTTGTAATGCCGTAGAAGATCATAAGGACCCTCTCTCGTAGCTTGAAGCAACTGAACAATACTTATAATACCAAAGTAAAACGCCATCTCAGTAGAAATGGCGTTTTACTTTGGTACTGGGGGTAGGATTCGAACCTACGAAGGCGAAAGCCGACAGATTTAC
>CAZTOK010000042.1:0-9283 GCA_964615445.1 uncultured Candidatus Saccharibacteria bacterium
AGCACCTGCCTCTTAAGCAGGGTGTCGAGGGTTCAAGTCCCTCCTGGCCCTCCATGCAAAGGACGTCGACATATTCGCTACCGGTCGGCGTTTTTTGTTTGGTAGTTATAAAGGACTTTTTCGAAGTCTTTACTTTACTTCATGTCCATATTTTTCAACCAGTGGTTCTAGATTTGGAATACCAAATTCTTCCGCTAATTTTTCAAATCTTTCAGCAATCTCTGGGCCAAATGTGGCTGTGTAACTCTTGAATGATTCATATGTATTAAATCGTGGTGGGGTTGTTTTGCTGTGAAATTTATCAGCATACGTAACAAGACGTTCTTCTTGGGTTTCGGGTAAATAAGGCCGATCAAAAGGTAAACCTTGTTTGCGTATGTCTTCTTCTGTAAATCCTACACCCAAGTGGTGAGAGGCAATACGAGCCAGTTCGGGTGCAAGCCGTTCCTTACGGATAAGCTCCTCGCCTCTAATGCCGTGATTCATATAGTTATAATCGGGAACTTTGTTGCCGTCTCTGTCGAACAGCGCATATACACCTAAATCATGAAGCAGACAGGCCGCTTTTACGAAGGCCTTGTCTACATCGAGCGCCTTCGTTTCAATGAGTTGAGCGGCGATCTCTTCAATAATTTGACAGTGAGTATAAACGGAAGTAAAGAGTTTGTCATTGGGGGCATATTTTTTATGAAGCAGTTCTATCTCTCTGTCATCGGGTATTATAATTGTAATTATAAAAGCGCCTCCTTAATTATACTAGGTGCGATAGCGACTACTACGGCCTTCCATGAATTATTCGTAGAAGGAGGCTTTACATAGCCGCTATCTTGTTGCAAAAGTACCTGGTATACTTGAGTTTATGAAAACTAATATCGAGATAGAGCAGCGATATCAAGTTGACGATGCGGCTGCGATGGCCTCATTGCTGGCTCGACATGGGGTGGATTTGCAAAGCGAGCAGAGAATTATCGATCAATGGTTTGTTCCGCAGAGTGTGCATACACGCATCCAGCATGACCGTTGGTTTGATCAGGATCATGGAGTGGCTTACCGTATTCGCCGGACTGCACTACACAATGGGCAATCTCATATTATCTTAGACTCCAAGCAGCACACCGAGGCTGATAATCACAATACGTTTAAAGAAGATGTCGTCATGAGTGATGACTATGAAGCTATGCTGCATTTTCTCGAGAGTAAAGGCTACTATAATTGGCTGACGCTAGACAAAAAACGACAGCACTTCTCCTCTCCCCAAGCCGATCTAAGTATTACTATGGACAAAGTTGCTGGCATTAAAGATGTCTTGGGTATAGATACCGTTTTAGAGCTTGAATATAAAGGGAAAGCCTCACGGGATCGAGCTCTATCAATCATTAACGGTTTTGCTGCTACGCTCGGCTTGTCACTAGATTCGCAATTTGCCAAAAGTCTGACGGTGGAGTCAATACGCGTCCTTGCGAAATTTCAGTAGCAACAGCTAGTACGATGCCCTCCATGAGATTATTCTGCAAAAGGCCTCTTCGGAAGTCTTTTTTGTTATCAATCCAAACACTAATAACGGAAAAAATTTAGGCAATTATACGCTTGACACACCCACAACAGAGGCGTATCATTAAAGTATGGAAGATATAAACCTCATCGAGCTATTAGACAAGTTCCCTGACGAACAATCTTGCCGCGACTTCATTCAAGAGCGCCGCTGGCCTAATGAAATAACCTGCCCGCAATGTGGCGTCATCGGTAAAGCATATAAGTACAGTAGTGGTAAAAACAGCGGTAAGCTGTTTAAGTGTGCTGCTTGTCGGCAGCAGTTTACTGTTCGTGTCGGGAGCGTCTTTGAGGATAGTAAAGTCCCGCTCCGCAAATGGCTCCTCGCCATCTATCTATGTACAAGCATTAAAAAAGGTATTTCCTCAATCCAGCTTGCTAAGTTTATAAAAGTCCGTCAAGCAACCGCATGGTTCATGCTCCAACGTATCCGTCATGTATTTGAAAGCGGCAGCTTTGAAAAGCTGTCTGGCGAAGTTGAAATGGACGAGGCATATATTGGTGGCTCCGACAAGAATAAACATCACAGCAAAAAGCTCAAGACTCTTACTGGCAAAGGTGCACAAGGCCATGGCAGTAAAAACAGCAAGGCTCCTGTTGTCGGCATGGTTGAACGCGGCGGTAAGCTCCGAGCAGTCGCAACGAAAGACACAGGTAGCAACACGCTCATGACTTTAGCACGTAACCATATCGACGTTGACGCGACAATCTACACAGACGAACACATGCCATATCGTACCCTGCCTAAGCTCGGCTTCAAGCACGAGAGCGTTAACCATGGCGTTAAAGAGTTCGTCAATGGCATGGCGAGTACGAACACAGCAGAAAGTTTTTGGTCACACTTAAAGCGCGGCATTAACGGCATTTACCATCATGTTAGTGCAAAGCATTTGCAGTTCTATTGTGATGAATATAGCTTCCGTTGGAATACTCGCGACATGACTGACGGTGAGCGGTTTGAGGCTTGGTTTGATAATATTGGCGGTAAACGCTTGATGTACAAGACACTTACTAAGAAGGCACGGAACTAATCAAAAACTGTCCCCAAGCAAGGTGACAGTTTTCTTTGGTTTTCAATCTGTTATACTGGTTTTATCGTCCCTTCTACCCATAAAATAAAAGGAATGTGAGGGGTAGGCAAAATATATCAGCAGCACGCCAATCACAAACGTACTACACCATGACAAAACAACCACTTCCCTCAATAACAACCAAACAACAAGCAATACTAAAACTCCTATATAAATATAGATTCCTAAACAGAATACAAATACAAAAGTTACTAAACCATAAAGATAAAAGAAGAATCATAAGTTGGTTAAAAGACTTACGAGAAAAGCAGTATGTCGATTGGCGCTACAATGCAAATGACTTCATTGCTAAATCCCAACCAGGAATCTATTATCTCTCACTTAACGGTATTCGGTATTTACGTAACCTTAACGAATACCCGAATGAAGAACTGCGGAAGCGGTATAAGGAGCCTGGCCGTACACAAAGTTTTATAGATAAATGCTTGTTGATCGCGGATTGCTGCATCGCCCTACAAACCAAAAGCAATGATGAATTGCAGTATGACTGCGTGCTGCCTGCGGATTATGTTGATCCTAATAGTGAATACCATTTTCTTGACGAGATTAAACCACACCTTTTCTTTTCAAAGCAGCAAAACAACGAGACTACAAATTACCTATTAGAGAGTTTTGAGCAAACGTTACCTCGTTACCAGCTTAGAAAACGGCTTAAGGATTACGTTGAATATTTAAGCAGTGGCGATTGGGACGATACCTTTGGACCGCAACCTATAGTACTTTTTGTTTGTTCGACGACGGCTGAGCTTTTATACGTAAAACGACGAGTTCGGAAACTATTTGAGGATGAAGATATTGAGAATGCTTGTATCCGAGTTACTACTATTGAAAAACTGAAAGCCGAAAGTGTAGTTGGTAGGATTTGGGAGGAAGTTTAAGCTACGAAAAGCTTTCTTTACAAGACATCTAACACTTTTCACTTGCTTGCAAGTGGGAAGTCGCTGTTTTCCAGAGGAAAATAGGCTCAGTACGGTATCATAGAAACATGCCTATTACAGAAGTACGAGCAGAAGAGCTTATCCGTCAATGCCAACTAGAAGCTGAAAAATCCATTCAAGAAGGTAATCCACCGTTTGGTTGTGTTATCACGGATATGGACGGTAACATACTCATGGCCGCGCATAACACTCAGAATACAGACAACGACCCGACTGCGCATGCCGAAATAACCGGCCTGCGTTTACTTGGCAAAAAGCTCAGCAGTCGCTATCTCGATAACTGCATTATGTTTGCTAATGCCGAGAGCTGCTCGATGTGTATGTCTGCTAGTATCAAGGCGCATGTTGAAATCTTTTACTTTGGTGCGGCGTCTGAAGCAAAGATGAATCCGTGGCTAACTGTGCGCGATGTGGCTGCTAAAGCTACCTCACCACTCGAAATTCATAGTCCGATTCTAAGCGAAGAATGCGCAGAACAAATAGCAAGAGGAAGAGAAGCTTAGCATGGGTGCTTGGATTAGTAAACTGGTACTACATAATTATCGTAGGTTTTCTGACTACGAGATCCTCTTTAACAAAGAGAAAAATGTTATCGTAGGAGACAATGAAGCTGGTAAAAGCTCGATTCTGACAGCGATTGATCTTGTAATATCTGGTAGCGATACAAAAGTAAAAGCAATTGGAATTGATAATCTGTTCCGAAGGCAAACAGTAGAAGAGTTTCTTAAGTTAGAAAAGGGTCAACGAACGATCGGTAATTTACCCATCCTCTGTGCGGAAATGTACCTTGAGGATGTAACGGATTTGCCGAACATCAGTGATCTGCACGGCAAGTTTAAGGATGATATGAAGCCAGCGTACGGCCTTAGAATGCTTTGTGTCCCAAATAGTGAGCTAGATGGTGAACTCAAAGACTATCTTGATACGGCAGAGGGCGTCTTTCCCTTTGATTTTTACAAGGTAGAGTTTTTGACTTTTGGCAATCACCACTACTCAGGATACAGAAGGTTCTTGCGTCACCTAACAATAGACAACTCTACCGATCGATTTGACTATGCAGAAAAGGGGTTTGTACGAGATGCCTACCAGCTTCATGTTTCGGAACTGAAGGAGAGAGCAAAACTCGAAAGCAGTTATAGGTTACACAAGAATAATTATGAGGTTAGTTCACTCAATGCTGTGAATGCTAAGTTAGCGATAACCGAAGAGTATCGCTTTGGAATTAGGCATGGCATACAAGCAAATCTACAAACGGATTTAACTATCTACCGCGATAATATTTCAATCGATAGTCTTGGGCTTGGTGAAAGGGTTTTTATAAAAACCAAATTCTCGCTTAATAACAAAAAGACTAAGTATGACCCTGAAGTGGTACTGATTGAAGAGCCTGAAAATCATCTGAGTCATAATAAAATGCACAAATTGATTGAGCTAATAAAGGATTCAAAGGAAGCTCAAATTTTTATTGCTACTCACAGTAATATGGTTAGTTCGCGCCTGGATTTACGAAATTGTATTTTTGTTCGTAAGGGTGCCAACGAGCCAGTTTCACTAAAAGCACTTGATGAGGAAACGGCAAAATTCTTTGAGAAAGCCCCCACAGTTACACTATTGGATTTCGTACTTGCGGATAAGGTTATTCTTGTTGAAGGCGCTGCTGAATATATGCTTGTCCATAAGTTTTACTCCACAGAGTATGGCGACCCAGGACAAGCAGGTATCTATATTGCCTCTATAGGCGGGCTGAGCTTTAAGCGATACATGGAAATTGCGAAGTTGCTAGGAATTAAGCTTGCGGCTATCCGTGATAATGACCGCAATCCAGACAGGAAGTGTGTAAAGAATTACGAAAAATACGTCACTGATAATATCCGAGTGTTTTTTGAAAGTGATTCTACGAAACATACTTTTGAAGTATGTGTTTACGAAGGCAACAAGGGTTTGTGTGATGAAATCTTTTCGGAGCACGACGGTAATGCGCTTGATTTTATGCTGTCGTCAAAGGCAGAGGCGGCGTTTACCCTATCTGAAACAGCTAAAAAGGTAAATATACCTCAATATATCCTTGAGGCATTCAAATGGATAAAAGAGTAGTTCTTGCAGTTGCGGGATCGGGTAAGACACGATCAATCATAGAGTCACTCTCCTTGGAAAAGAGAAGTCTGATCATAACCTATACGAATAATAATTATGAGAACCTGCGCCAGCGCATTATTGAAAAGTTTGGCGAAATGCCCCCAAACATTTCTTTGTGTACATATTTCTCATTCATATATTCATTTTGCTACCTACCCTGTGCATATTACAGAGTCGGTTCGAGGAGTATTAATTATAATGAAAAGCATGAATCATTTCCTAGAAAGGGCGTTGATTCAAAACACCCCTTATACTACATGGATTATAACAATAACCTTCTCGGTAATAGGATCTCTCTTCTTGTTGGTAACTTTGCGCTTAATGAGACCATTTCAAGGATTGAGAAGTTCTATGACCAGTTTGTCATCGATGAAGTACAGGACTTTGCCGCAAATGATTTCAATTTTATCAACCAACTGGCGGACGCTAGGGTCGAGGTTCTCTATGTGGGAGATTACTTTCAACATACTTACGATACAAGTGTGGATGGCAATACCAAAATGAACCTCTATAAAAACGGCTATGATAAATATAAACAAGCATTCAATAAGCAGCTCACCATTGATGATTCCTCACTTTTAACTAGTTTTCGTTGCTCTAAGACTGTCTGTGACTTTATAACAAGTAATCTAGGTATCGTAATTAAACCTAATGATGAGCGTGAATCATCCGTCGCTATAGTAGAGGACGCGAATGAGCTTGCTGACATCATGTGCGACTCGGAAGTGCCTAAGTTATTTTTCGAATCACACTCTAGCTATAGCTGCTACTCAACAAATTGGGGAGCTTCAAAAGGCATCGATCACTTTAATAACGTATGTGTTGTCTTGAATAAAAAAACCTGGCCAATGGCAAAGAGAGGCGATTTTTCAGCTATTGCACCTTCAACAAAAAATAAGATATACGTTGCAATTACGCGTGCGCGAAAGAATGTTTATTTTATCGAGGAGAAGAGTATTGAAAAGTATAAGAAGATTACATATTAGCTTAAGTCTCGCTGCCACCACTCCCCAAATTCCTTAAATATCCCAGGCTGCCATACATTCTCAGCAAAGTGTTGCACTTCTTCTTTGCTCATCCTGGAAAAAGGTTTGTTGTAGCCTGCTGGTATTTGGATACGCCCAAAGTCATTAGCTTTTGTATTAGCTGGTAGGCTCATTGCGATACTGCCATGGATATATCCAACAAAGCACTTCTCAGTCTCGTTATCTTTGTAGTAGAGTGCATTTGGCCATTCGTAGGCTCGATCAGTCTCATCTTCAAGTAGTTTTAGGATGCCTCTTGCGCCTAAGTACTTTTCCGTAAACTTCACCATGGTTTTAGGAAAATCGTTCAGGGCCTTAATATGGAATGCGCCATCAATAACAATGACGGGCTGCTTAAGTGTTTCGTACGCAAAAGCGGCTTTTTCGCGGGCTATTTCAACCACATCTTCACTGCGGGATTCGGGCAGTTCCATGTTGGCTTGTTTCAGATCAATGCCGAACTGTTTTAAATACGCTTGGCCTTGTTGGGATTTCCAGGTGTTGGAGGTGGCGAGATAGAGATCTTTCACGACCTTACCGCTCCCAATACGCAATCTCTGGCGAAAAATCTAACTGACGCCTTGGAATACCCAGCTTAGAGCCATAACTAACGACTGGTTTGTATTCTTCGGAGTTACCTCGGTCTACTTTAAAAACTTTGCCGGGGAAAATAACAAAATGGGTCGTATCGTCCTTGAAATCGATATACCAACTGTTATGTTCAGTTTCTATAGCATGGCTCAGCTTCTCGGCAACTGCCGCCGCTTCATCTTCTGACACTTCAATAGTGTGCAGTGTCCACTGTTTTAGCCAGGGTGTTTTATGATCTAGCGTAACCACTTCGACGCGTGTGGCAATGATATTTACATCTTCTAACGTGGCTTTGTCTGCCAAGCTTTCTTCGATGATGTCACCTTTGTAGCTCATTTAGCCTACCTTTTATTCTTTTCCAAAAAGTCATTTACCCGTTCAAGCAAAGTAGCAATACGCTTTACGGTTGGTTCGCTATCACCAAAAGTTTCACGATCTCGAATCTTATACTCTTTAACAATCGAGCCATGAGGGAACTGCTGCCATGTAAGATCGATGTGATACTCAACACCATCGGATGTTATCATATTCCAAAAATGCTTTTCATCCTGCTTGCCAGTCCATACTATTCCTTCAACAACTTCCATTTTTGGAAAGAAGTACTGAAGTACACGTGAGGTCGGATAACAATTTCCTAGTGCAGGATTTCCTTCTTCATATGCACCTAAGTAGGCAGTATCTACACCCCAGGAGGCTTCAATCGCTTCGCGTAGGCGGGTCATGTTTACTTTATCCATTTTTCTAGCATAGCATCTAATTAGGATTATAGATGCGTAGTAATGACATCATAGATATCCTGCCGTCCCCTTATTGGCGCTCTTATAAACCTGCTCATAGATCTCATTCGCCTCATCATTCGTAATGCTTCGTTCGAGATGTCGCAGTGTAATACGCACTAAAACATTCTTTTGGCCAGGCTGGCAACCAAGACGCTCGCGGGCAATATCGAGTAGGTCGTCATACGAGGTTTCGCCGAGTATCTCAACTTCTTCAAGTGTGTCACTTTTATCGCCCAGCGCATCTCGGATGTCGGCGCTAACATCTTCCTCGACATAGCTTTCAGGTACGCTATACGACATATCCCGTTTTATAGCAGGCTGATTTGATACCTCCTGATATGTCTCCAGATTGATCATCTGCTCGGCTATTTTTGGATTAGTCGAACGAAGATAACGAATGTCTGGAATATCTTTCAGGATCATAACGAGACGATCAAGTCCCATGCCAAGCGCCCAGCCTGAATGAGCGGTAGGATCTAGTCCTGCGTTTGCCAAAATAGCATCTTTAATAAGGCCGCATTCAAGTATTTCAATATCACGGTCATCTCGTACAGCATTCACTTCAATTCCACCGTTCGTATACGGGTGCGGTGAATCAATAATGCGCAGCTTCCAACCTGGCGCTGCTGTCGTGGCTACGCCATTCACGACGGCAAGTAGATCATCTTTAACGACAGGTTGGCGCTTTGAGTTCTTAACAATCCGCCACATCTCAAGCATATGTACTTCACTGACGTGCTTTTTATCTGACACGTCCCGGCGGTAGGCTAAGCCAGGGAGAAGGATAACGACGTCTTCCCAGTCGTTGCGTCGTGACAGTTCACGCAGAATCCCAGGCAGATGTGCGCTGGTATGTGTGCGAAGTACGTGTGTTTCGTCCACGTAATGCGTATAGGTTGATGAGCGGCTGATATTATCTTTTGCAATCAGCATATTGTCATAATTATCTTCAACGGCAACAATCGGGTTCTTACGGTGCACTTGCAAGTCACTCTGCGGGTGAGTCGAGTGCATATATTGCTCGATCTTTTCGTATACCATTTTTATGGCATGTGGCTTTGGTGATTCTGTAAGATCTGGAATAGCTAAGTAATTGTTTAGAGCCTCTTTACTAATAGGCTGGATATACATTTTCATAATGAATCTTTCTCTTCTTGGAGTAATATCTTTGG
>CAZTOK010000043.1:0-9154 GCA_964615445.1 uncultured Candidatus Saccharibacteria bacterium
CCACCAGTGTACCAGAACAATCTTACGAGGGTTGGAATAAGCGTCCCGTTAGGTGCACCAGATGAAAAAAAGTTTCCACCAAATCAGAGACGAAATCGATCGTTGGAGAGATATTTTGGCTATCCCATATCAAGAATACTTGCTAACCAGGTAAGAGATGTGAGTTACACAATAATCTATAGATCGAGTGCTTTGGTGTCTTCGTTGAGCGTTAAGGCGTATTGTATTGTGGTGTATATCCACTCGTAAGAAGCTTCGCCTTGTTTGCGTTCAATATTATTCATAGATCTCTTATGTTTTATTGAGTTTCTATAATCTTTAAGGTGTAGAAAATGTTTTTCAACTTCTCTTTTTGACTTTAAATCAGCTCCGAATAAATCCCACTGAGAAACGAATAATTCAGAGTAATCCATTATATCGCAAAAACTAAGTAAGTCTAAACCGCTTAGTACGTCTTTAGCACTCGCGGGATGTTTATTGTTTTTCTGTATAATTTTTTCGCGAACCTTTTGTTTGATCCCATTAGTAGCCGCGACATTCCAATACTTGATACCGTGTAACTTTGTAAACTTTTCATCTATATAACTTCTGATTAATGCCTCAAGTTGATCAATCGCCTCCGTTGGGCTGTCACGAATTATCTCTTCAACGCCTGGGTTCATCCCAATTCTATTTTTAATTGCTCTTTTAATATTGAACTCTCGAGTGTCTAGAAAGTTCTCCACATCGTCCAAGATCATATAGCCGTACGCTTTATCATCAATGAAATGAGTTGCAAGAACATTCTTAAACAGATTTTCATCGTCAGAATACTTCTCTTTAATAAACTCAGGTAAGTATTGAGATGGCTTCTTCGCACGCTTACGGTTATTCGTTTCTCTTGAAAGCCAGGTCATATTAAGAACCGACTCGACAGGCTTGTATTTAGAAAAACCTACGCTTTGTGCTTTTGGAAAAATATGATCCTTGTCATTTCCTCGTGAGAATTCAAGACTTAAATTAGTTTCAAAATCTTTAGCACCTTCAAGTGCAAGTAAGGAAAGTACGCCCTTGTATACAGCATTACCACTCGATGTAATTTCTTTCAAATTGAGGTTATCTATCCCTCTTCTCGCCTCTATGACTATCCGAGGTATTTGCTCATCATCATTAAACCACAGACTTACATCTACAAAGTCTGCTGTCATTTGCGTATCCGCTCCTGACGAATAGGAATTTGTGAATAAGGCAGACCAATACCATTGTCTGATTTTCGCAAAACACTCTGCTTGATTTACTTTTTTCTTAGCGGTAGTAATTAAGGCTGCTAATACTGGTATTACCGTAAGGAAAGGAATTTCATTCTTACCCTTGACTCCAAAACCATCTCGTAAGTTTTCTAACATGTCTATTGCATCTTCTATTGCTAATACACAGTCGTCCCATAGAGCCTCAAACTCTTGTCGATCTGTAATAGAAAGGTTCTCATAAATATTTAATATGTCCTTTTTCTTTGTTGAAGATGTAGGATGGTTAATCAAAGACATAGTTTGAAATATATAAATCTGGGCTTTTCCTGAGCGTTCTGTATATCGCTTGATTTGATTACTTTGAACAATAGCTTGTTCCCATAGATGTCGCAACGGAATGCCGTATTTTAACAATCTTGCGATTAGGAGATCGAAAGTGCTTAATTGTTTTCCAGTGGAATTAATTTTTTCAAATATATCGGCAACTTGAGGCAAGTTTATTGATTTAGGCAATACCACGTAAGGTATCTCAAACCCTCGCCACATTTGTTTTAGTCTTTTCTCCATAAGCCTTCGTAAAGACCTTACTTTGTCGTGAGGTATCGCAGGCTCTGACTCGTACAAATAATCTTCAAACTTGTTAATCCATTCGTCGTAATTTTCAATTTCATTAATAGGGAATAAGATTTGATTAAACGACTCGAGCTCACTAATTTGAGCGTCGTTTACGACTATGATATTTTCCGGATCAGTATCATCAAATATCTTCTTGAAGTCTATATAGAAATAACATTTTTTAGTTGAATTTCTCAGAGGAAAATCTGGCGACTTTATCGCATAGTACAACGCGGTCATTCGTTGTTGACCATCTAAAATTATGAATTCAGTTTCGTCTGCTATGCCGTTTACACCCTCTATAGATATCAGGTCTAAAGGGGATATTTTATCTGCTTTCCACAATAAAAATGCACCTACATAATAATCTTTGAATATTGACTCCAAAAAGCTCCGCACATCTTCTTTTTTCCAGTCAAAATATCGTTGAAAGTTAGGCATTTTCCAGCGATGTTCGATGTTATCAATTAGGTCATTTACTTTAATGCGTTCTGGTGCGGGCAGTGAGTGTGGTTCTACGTCATAATGAGCCAAATCTATAGGATCAAGGAACTCTGCGATAGTATCGTGACTTTCTGTTACATCATGGCTATAGTCTTCCGAGTTTTCAATAATTAAAAAGTCTTCTTCATCTATACGTCTCACTCCGCCTTGGAGATAAGCTCCCCATGATACGATGTTTTTTATAAAGGAGAGTTTCTTCAATAAAGGTTTTATGGGTTTTGGCCGATCCCAAATATTTACATTCTCTAAGTCGACACGAAAAGTACCGGGGTCTTTATACCAACTATCCGACTCTCCACTTTTATCAAGATACGGCTCTGAGAGAGCCTTAGCCGTTCCAAGAAAAGTTTGATTTTTGCCACCAAGGTAAAACACGATCGTGCTACCCTTTACTAATTTAGATCTACTTGCAGTACTTGGATGTAGTCCCCAGACATTTTTAGACATTAATGTCGTGTATATATCTAAGCCAGCGGTTTTATTACCGTCTTCACTCACATGGTCTGAGATTATGCATATATAGTGGTTCATATCTTAGTTTTTATCTTAACATTAATTAATGGTGCTAGAATGGTAATAATGAAAAAAGTAAAATATATAATATTTCGATATTTAACATCAGCAGATTTTTTTAATATCTACAAACCGTCGGGAACAGAGGTCGGTGGAGGCGGACAGTCATACATCGATTTCCCCACAAAATCGATAAGTGTCGACTCTTGGGGCGAATTTTTCGATAATGCTTCAAGTGTATTTTGTTCGTCACGCGAACAGGGTCCTTCCTGGGAATTTCCAATAAAAAGTATTGGCCTTCAATCAAATAGAGATGTTCTCATCTATCAAAGACGCCCACAATCGATTTGCATATCTTCACAAAAGATAACAAGCCAACAAGAAAATAGAGTTGACGCATGGAGACCCGAGAATAACTTTCCTCAACCTAATGATCCTAATGATCGTGATACAGACATTTCTGGTCTTTTTATTTTTCTAGTGAGAACATCAGATAATGAATTTTGGGCAGGCTGGTCGCAGTCTAGTACGCCGGCAACTCCTGCAGCAGAGCCACTTATCGCAGATATGTTAGCTATCGATCGTGAAGATGGTTATGCTGGATTTCTAAAGCCAACTGGACCACTGATTTTAGACCCTACAGACGAAAAGACACCTTTTAAAGTCTAGTCTTTCCTCAAATGTATCAAGTACTCTGTAATTTTATTATGGAGCTTACTCTGATTACTTTTAAATCTTTTATGATCAATAGTTTTAACTGTGACTTTGCCGAATTCTGCAAAAAAGCTCGTTAAATCTTCTATGCTCAGTAAGCCATCTTCACTATAGCTAATCAGAAAATCTTTACATTTCATTTCATTGAAAATTTTGGCAAATGATCCTCTTATTTTTGTTTTTGTACAAAAATTAGAATACTGATCTCTCCATGGCCTTAAGCCACTTTCACCGATAGCTTCAGGGCTGTCTTCACGAGCTAATGTTTCAAGAATATGGTAATTAGCGGCATATTGCCTTTTCATATATGGTGGATCTATATAGCAGAGATCACAAGATATTTTATTAGACAAATCCTCTGCATACCCCTTAAGGACAATGTTATCAATATTACTGTTGCTCACATCAAACTTACTCGGCTTGAGCAAAATGGGTGTTAATGCACGTCCATTTAACTTCGCCATGTAGTGGCCATACGTTCCCGATATATTTGCTACGTCATTCGTTGCCATAATTAAATCATGAAGTAATAAAGAGTATTCAATATCACTAAGTAACCCGTCATTATGCATGCTTTTGATACGTTGTCTTATTGCGTCAATTTTCGAAGCATTTTCAGGAGAGAAGTAGTTTCTAGGCTTAGAGGCATTTTTAGGATTTCCTGAAGCACTAAATTCATTCCAAAAATAGCCATCAATAGGTAAAGTATCATTTAAAATCTGCAAAATACGATGATAGTTACTTTTACTATCGATGTCTTTTTCATCAGAATGAGCCTTTATATAATCACCGGCATTCTTAAAAGAGGGTTCAGCACACAATAATAGTGCTACACGTGCATGATGGAATGAATACGTCATTACATCAGCAGCCGTCACCTTATAACCAGCTCCTCTTAGTGCACTAGCTACAGCTGCAGTTCCCGTCATTAAATCAACCACATGCGAACCAGATGGTGCAATTTGCTTTATCTCGTGCATAACATCATCTATTATTTTTGTCTTAGAGCCGATATATCTATGTCCCATATTTAAGTCTCGTTATACCGAATACATCGTCTATAGATAGACTTGATAATGCCTTGACCGGCAACAACTCCTGAGAGTTACTCAGCGAATCAAAGACCACCCTATAGTCATTTTTTGTTAAGCCATACAGTCTAGCTATCATTCTTTCAACTTCTGCATCTATGTTCACTGGTAAATCAATCTGATCTTTTAGATACGGCTGTATCAAGCCTACAACCTTCTGTTGTATCCTATGAGCAAAAGGCGTACTAAGATCAGGGACGGGTAAGTCGAGGACTTGTGTTTGAGTGAGATATGGATGAGATCTCCATTCAAGCTCACCGTATTTCTTCGCCAAGTAGAAATACATAGCTCTTGAATTCATAATCGCTAGAATAAATTCAAGCTTAATCTTAGTTTCACTGCCCGGTTTAGGCCTAAACATGTAAACTACTTGATTCGTCAGAGCACTAGAATAGTCAATTGTTGCTGTAATGCCCACCCCCGTCTTACGAACAAGAATCTTAGGCTCATAATATACAGAGACGTCTTTATAATTTATTCCTTCACTATCTATAGATATCCAA
This sequence comes from uncultured Candidatus Saccharibacteria bacterium, assembly GCA_964615445.1. GTDB lineage: Bacteria > Patescibacteriota > Saccharimonadia > Saccharimonadales > Saccharimonadaceae > JALRBM01. Next base: position 5,170 of record CAZTOK010000043.1, read on the forward strand.
TAACGTGATGCTGTAGAATATCGACGAATGTTTTCTCCGACAAGCAAAGGTTTTGAACCCTTAAAACGCGTCTTGCTAATTATGGAGGTGATTTCTGCCGTACTCTTGTCGATCGGCTGCTTACAGTGACTACATCGTGGGTTATCAGAGGTAGGGAGTGGTATCCAAAAGCCACACGAGTCACATCTACATATCTTACCTGCCTTCGATAGTTCGACACCACGAGACGAAAATACATAATCCCCTATTGAGTAGCTACTACTGGTAATCTTATCAATAACTTCACTATCTTCCTCTTTATTATCTATGTCGAATAAATAATCTGGTCTTACTGTAAACCGCTTTTGCTCGACAAAATGACCAAGCATTTTATCGGCAGCCAAAAACGAACCTTTTCCGTGCATAATCTCATTTCTAAACTTATTGTTTAATCGCATGCATAGCACTTGGTTAGTTGGCGAGGGTAAAATATTCTTACAAACAATAACCGCACAGGCTCTATTAATTCCTGGGAATATTTTCTCACCAAGCCTTGCTATGTATTTAATTTCGGTTTTAGTTGCAAGTAACTTCCTAAGATCTTTTCTCTCTTGACCAAACATAGAGTCGGGAAGTATGAAAGCGAAATAGCCGCCAATTTTGACTAGTGACATTGCCTGTTCTACGAATAGATCGGAGACATCGTATTGGCCCTTTTTTAGTGAATAGTTGGCAGTACTAAGCTCGTGCTCATAATCAGAGACGTCTGCACCCCAGGGCGGGTTTGCAATCAAAAGGTCGAACCCATTCTTAATACCGAATGAATCTTTTATGTGTTCGGATCCAGACTGACTCGGTGTGGATACTGAAGGTAGCAATGAGTTTGATATGAGCATTTGTGACATAGACATATCACCTAATGCGATAGAATCAACTGCTTCCTTACAACGCGTTACTGCGTTATCATCTAGATCAACACCGTAGAAGTTGCTATGTATTTTATTTAGGGGAGAATTTAAAATTGCTAACGCTTTTTTACTAGCGATTAGAAGTTCGCCCTCACCGCATGCAGGATCTATTATACTAATAGTTTTAGGCGTTTCGGTACGACGCTCTTCGTCCGAAAGCCATGCTGTTATAAGTTTATCTGCAACAAACGTAGATAACACAGGCGGGGTATAGACCACTCCGTTTTTTCTATAGTTCTTCCCGGATAGTTTAGACGATATAGCGTTTATGGCTGACATGTACTAATCTTACCATTTTTAGTAGCTTAAGTTGGCAATTTCCTTCTTAAAAACGTATGATTTTTGAAATTAGTATTATAAAAAGATTCATTATATAAGACCACTTCTGAGGTATAATGATAAAGTCTAGATCCACAATAGAACGCCAGTTGGCGTAGTTGAACCATGTAATGGGCAGCCACGTCAAAAAGCAGTAGGTTCAACCCTATTGTGGGTCTAGACAATCAGCGTGGCTGTCCTTTTTATTTGGGCCGCCATTAAACTAATTGGAGGCCTAAATGTGGTTTAAGAACAATCAAATATAAAAGAAAGAAGTATCCAAAGCTTCAACGTCAAATACTTGGGCGGTCACTCGGAATTATCACCCGGCTTTGGGTTACTTAATTTCTACATGGATAGATTTGAGTATGTTCATGGAAAAAAGATACTGCTCACACAACTATCGACAGAAGTAGAGTCTTACGGTATTGAGGGCAAAGAAGATATCAGTAGACGTATTACAGCAACTCGAATGGTTGCCTTTGGCATTTTTGCGTTAGCCGCTCCAAAGAAAAGTGTGAAGCGAGAACAGTACCTAACAATAATACTTAGGGACGGTAACCAACTTATATTTGAACATTCAAATCAGTTTATAAATGAAGCATTATTTAGAGGATTGGTGAGTACCGCCTTTGCAAAAATGCTATCAAAGGCTAACAGATAAGAAAGTGGCCAAGTTTACTACAAGTTTCCACTTTTTAGACCTACTTTTTATTAAACAGAGGCAAGAAGAGTTATAATGTACTTGAGACCTAACAAAATTATATTAAATTATATTTTTGAATGGTTTCTTTTGTTTTTGAGTAAAGGGGCAAAAGAACTTTCTATAAGGTTCTTATGCTCAAAGACCCACGACAAAACAAAAGAGATCACACTCTTAAACTCAGGAAGGCTGCGAAGTCTGGTGACTATAAAGAATGCCAAGAGGCCGCTAAGGCACTGGCTGAGTTTATTTACGATGTCTTTCGTGAGCAAGAAGCAAGGAGTGTGAGGAAAGATGCCAAAGCAAAATCTAGCAATCGCACTATGTAGAGTGTCTTCTCTCGAGCAGCTACAAAGTAACAGCCTCAGTCACCAGCGTGACAACGTGTTAAGAGCGGCCGACCAACTTAATGTTCGCATACCCGATGATGGTATATGGTCAGGGCATGTTTCAAGTAAAAAGGGTGTCAATTATGATCGTAAAGATCTAAAGCAGATGCTTGAATATTGCCACAAACATCCGAGTGTAAAATATTTGATTGTGCAGGAAGTAGATAGATTTATGCGTAGCCCTGACGAGCAAGTATACTTCCAAGTTCGATTCATGCAAGAAGTTGGAGTAAAGATTTGGTATGCCGATAAACCGGGTCTAAATAACGATGATACTCTTTCGGGTCTAATGCGTTATCTCGAAGGTTTTAGGGCGGCAGGTAGTAATGATGAACGCCAAAGGAAATCTATTAACGGACAGACTAAGGCATTGGAGGAAGGGCGTTTCCCGTTCGCACCAAAACCAGGTTACAAAAAAGGACTTCGGACTGGAATACAGGAGATTCATGAAGTGCGTGGCCCTGCACTCAAGAATGTGTTACTACGTCTAGCTAGTAGGCTCATAACTCCATCCGAAGCGGTCGTGGAACTTAATGCTAGTGCATTCGTTAAAAGCCGTGCTTTATACAAAATGGATAAGTTTAGAAAAATAGCTACCGACCCTTTTTATGCCGGGATTGTTGAAATAGATAAGCAAGTGAAGATGAGAAACGAAAATGGGCTGCATCAAGCTTTAATTAGTAAAGAGCAACATCGTGAGCTTGTACGAATTATGGACGGAAAGAAAAAGAATCAGTCAGGGCCACGTAAAAACGGTAATCCAAAATACCCCCTTTCAAATCATGTGAGCTGTGACTTATGCATAGATAAACGTAATGGGAGATATGTGGGCTACGATCATGGAAATGGGCATAGCAATAAAATATACGAAAAGTATCGATGTCGTGCATGTAAAAGACGCATAACTCGTGATGAACTCCATACTCAAATATTGAAACAGTTTGAGGCTTTTTCAGTAAGTGATGAGGCATTAAAGGGCCTTGTTGATGCACTCAACATCGTATGGAAGCAAAAAGAAGGAGAAGCGGGACAAGAAGCGGTTCGCATAACTCGCTTGATCCAAAACATTAATACAACTATTGATCAGCAAGTTGAAGCAGCGACAGATCCAAGCAACTTGAGTATTAAAGAAGACATACTTTCAGCTATAACTAAAAAGAAGACTGAAGTTATAGACCTAGAAAATCAGCTAGAAACGCTTTCCTTACAGGCATCAAATGACAAGGATAGATTCTTGCGGTTTGCTTTTGATTTCGTAGAAAACATGGGCAATCGTTTTTTAGAGATCTCGCCCGAAAACAGATTGAGGTGTAAACAAGTGCTTTTTCCAGCTGGATTTTACCTTGATGCAAAAAATAAAGTTCACACCCCAGAAATTAGTCCATTTTACAGATTGATAAGCAATAAAAAAGACCTTTCAGAACCTGAAAAGTCTCTTTTGGTGCGGGTCAGGTCCTCTAGCACCCTCTAGCCGAGAGGGTGCTACCCTGGCCTATTATGTCTTTAGATGAGGCCAGGCGCCAGACACACCAAACTCAGACCAAGAAAAAAGCCCTACTTTCGTAGGACTCTTTTCTTGGTGCGGGTCAGGGGACTCTAACCCCTGGCCTCATCCTTGGCAAGGATGC
>CAZTOK010000044.1:0-9022 GCA_964615445.1 uncultured Candidatus Saccharibacteria bacterium
GAGAAAGTAAAAAGCCCAGACCTTGCGATCTGAGCTTTTTACTTTGGCAGGAGTGGGCGGACACCGTCCAAACTGATATTTTTGAGCAAGTTACTAAACTCAAGAAACCAATTCTTCACGACGACGAAGAGAAAGAAATACGTGAGATGCTAGAAGAATCTTAGTAGGCGTTTTTCAGAGTATAGTATGAGTAGGAGGTTCCGTCATTGCCGACAACTGGCTCATGAAAATCTACACGCATGATCACACAATTAGCTGCAGCAGGTAGGAAAATTACACTAGCCACATTAAGGCCGTGGCGCTTAGCTATATTCAGAGGTTGATTCTCAAGTATTTTTACAAGTGTAATCAATATCTGCACCCATGAATTTTCATCTTCAATTGATTCAGTATTAATGCCTTCGGCCTTCAGAAGTTTGATCAATTCATGATGCAGGGATCGAAAATACGTAAAGTTGATCGCCTCTTTGCCCAAATACATGAAGGGGTTTTTGATTTGCTTCTCAATGTCTTCGCCCATCTTTTTAACCACTTCGAGCGTAATGGGGTCAATCCTATCTTTAGAAATATGCACCGTCCAGTCACAATAAAACCGTAGGTGCGGCGAATCTTGTTGAGTTTCTAGTTTTGCGTGATCAAGTAATTTCCTGGTTTGCACGAATAAATAAACTACTTCAGGTTCCGTCCATTCAGGACGGCCATGTAGTAGGGCTTCGAGCTTTTCGACGATTTCCGATTTGGCCATAAGTACAATTATAGGGCAGTAGACTCAAAGTGCGGATTTTTATGCAGCTAATTGCCAAATTCTTACAAAATTATCTTCTGAGTCATGTATTTCAGTGTTGAGTTGATCAATAATATCCTGCGAGACTTGGTTGAAGAGATCATTTTCCGTGTCGTCAAGCTTAAACTCTATTAGCGCTTTCTTACTGGAGATGTAATCAAAAGCTGCATTAAATAGAGCGGCTATATCTGCAGTAGTGCTATCACTTAAGGCAACTTCTAGTCTGTCTAGCTCCTCAAAAATAAGCACAACTGATTCATCTCCCGTACCCTCATCTCCTCTGTTGATTTTTACTGTTATCTGTTTTATAGGTAGTGTTTCACTAGAGTCCATATATATTCTTTCTTCTATTAAACATTTCTTTACTGCCTTCAAGGTGAAGAACTGCCATATTTTCCCAGCTAAGAACTTCGCCATTAACGACGCCCGTTAGTTCATTTGCATACATATTGCCAGCAAAGTAATTATTAATACTCGGATAATTACAATATATAACTTGGCTTGGCAGCGTATTAATTGCTATGTTTGCATTATGAGTCGACAAGACTACGGTCTTACCCTTACTTCTAAGTTCTTTCAGTCGGGGAATGAGATATTCTGATATGTACTTATGGCCCAGCCCATTTTCGACCTCGTCAAACAGGTAGCACTCATACGCATAACTTTCCAGCAAACCACTAATGGAGAGAATTGCTTTTTCGCCCTCAGATGGAACGTAGTTTTCATTGTCAGTGATCCTTATCGTACTGGACTTCTTGACTACATCTTCTGCAAAGATCTCACCGTTAACTCCCTTTTCGAGGCTATCAAAATATTGATTTATAACCTCGAAACTGTTGATGGAAAAGCTGTTGATCTTTTTGATTATGCCTCTGTTCAACACAATTTTTGACTTGTCGAAAATCGAGTCCTTTGTGTATACATCTTTTTCAGTAAGGGTGAGCACACTCGTCTCAAAACTAACAGGGCCTTTTACGGGAAGATGGCCTATGTGCTTTACCTGTGATGTTTGGATATCTCTAAGGGCGTTGACAATGTTTATATTTGATTCTAGCCTCGCCGTTCTTTGCGACACGAGTTTCGAGAAACCGATATTATTGGGTTTTGATTTTTTCTGAGCCTTTTTGCGCAAAGATTCTTTGAGTGCTACCAATAACGACTCCGTTAGTTGGGCTGTAAATAGCTCTTTGTGTCCCTTGACTGCTCTTTGCTGTATTTCTATTTTAAGTTTACCAAGCTGATTATCAAGACTGAGTTTATCTACTTGGCTTGCTGTGGTCTTTCTGACGGCAGAGTTAATTTTTGCCACCTCATCGATTTTGTTAATACGAGTGGTCGCTTCGCGAACAATAAAGCCAACAGTAATAGTGCTGTTGTTCGAGAATGTAGAAGACGACTTGAGAATACGTTTACTCTTTTTATTCTTGGAGGTATCCAGCCTATACTCAGTATATTTCTTCACAAAGTCTTGTGTATTGGCTTCGCTGTAGCCGATAATATTATCAAATTCATCGACAATTGTTTTATGTAGATCATTGTCGATCTCGATTGCATCCTCATGTGATGCAATCATTTCCTGGTATAGCTTTGCGTATTCCTTACCCTCATGCAAGAAGACCTTTTTCCCTGCATCACAGAAGTATGGGTATATATGGTTCTTGAGCAGGATAGTCTTTCCCGAGCCTTTCTCTCCGAATATGACATTAATATCATCAAATATGGCAACCTCAGCGCTGTCGCTAATTGAAATATCTGACTGACCTGCTCCTTCTAGCGCGTTTTTAACGAAGTTCTTAGCGTCATTCGCAAGTTCAAAGAATTTTTCAAACGAATCAATAGCAAACTTTAACTCTGGCAAAACTTCTTTTGAGTATACGTCCCAATTTTTAACATCGCTGCCGATTAAAGATAGGTGATCAGAGTGATCGTTCACAACGCCCATAGAGCGAAGCTTGGAAGTCTCCAGTATTACTACGTATTCTTCAAGATCTTTGAATATTTCTTCTTTTTCATCGATTGTGAAGCCTCTCTCTTTGTCTAGAAAGTGCGGTATGACAATAATATCTTTCTGTTCAAAAGACTTCACTTTCTTTATAAATTCTTCGTATTCGATAGAGAATGTGTCGTAATCCCTACCTTGTTCACCATCAAATGCCTTAGAGAATGCTTTTAGCTGTCGAGGATTGCAGACGAGAACTATGTGACGACGTTGGCCGTGAAAATCTATGTCTAACTCTACGCCAGGGAAGATGAGCAAATCCTGATCTAGGCTGACAACTCTATTATATTCTGCAACGTCGATCTTATTGTGGTTTGTAATTGCGCAAATCCGGACATCCTGTTCAGATAGCTTTACGACAAGGTTTTCTGGACTGATATTTCGCTTAGCTCCGTCACCTTTTTTGCACTTCTGAGTATGCATGTGAAGATCTATTCGCATGGGCTACCCTCACGACCAGTAATAATATCTTGTCGTCTCATAATTCCCTCATTATAGCAATGAATTATTTTACAAGATACAGTTTTACTAAAGGAGATACGGGACTCGAACTTTTTTAACAAAAAACGAGCATTTCTGCTCGTTTTCCAAACTTATTTTTACCCTGTAATGGGCTTCGGTGTTCTATATGGCAGTCCTAAGCGTACTAAGTTCGAACTAGTTACAGGGGGGGTGGCTTGCTGCAATTTTGCGCACGTTGCTATACTAACATCATGTCAACCAATTCTCACATGGACTTCTGGACAAGAATCGTAGGAACTGCCTACTGGCAAGTTTTACTACTTTTTCTTACCGCTTTTTTAACTAGCTGGTTAACGCAGCTCTTTATTACACGTAGAAAAGATAAGGAGAGGCTGCGTATATGCAAAAGTACTTATAAAGCTCAGGGGTATTTACTTGGTCAAATGATGCTTAGTAGATTACAGGATGAGATCCATAGTAATCTTTATGAGGCACGTTTAGCAACCTGGGAACTCACTGAGTCTGTGCGCGCAGCAATAGAAGAGCAGCTTAAAATTAAAGTTCAACGAATTGCCGATGCGGCCCTAGAGATAAATGAAGTTTACGGCAAAATTGTGGCTCAACTTACAGAGATACAGCTCCTAACTGGTGATGAGGCATTCAAGGATATAGAGAAACACATTGCCAAATTCGTGAATATACGCTCTATAGCTGTTACTGACCTCCCGCTTGATGCCTCTCCTCAAGTGTGCCAAAAATATGTAACAGAAGAGACAGAGCGCGTACGCAAAAAAGTTGTGAGTGACATCATGATGCCTATGAATGATATTTATGCCAAGATTAAACCGCTTAGGCTGCGATCAGTAGGTCCTGTGCTACGAAAATTACAAGGGAGAAAATAGCGACTTTACGGGCTTCCCTCAGACTAATAACATAGGCGAATAGCAAAAGAGCCCGTGTGATCGGGCTCTCTCTGAATTTGATACCTGATTAATTTGCACGTAGTGCTTGTGCTCTTTTAGAAATACTTTGCTGATCTTTATGAGCACGTACTAAAGCGCCCTTAACAGCACGAGAAGCTGCGCGTGAAGGCTTAGGTGAAGCAACATCACTTAAGGTTACTTTTTTGCTTTTGGTAAATAATTTTGAGATTCGTTCCATAATTGTGTCTCCTAGTTAACTATAGCATCGCGTAACTGATCGTTAGCAAGAGGTTTAGGAATAATGTCGTAGATATTTCTGACATCTTCGGATTGCTGTCCAACACGATTATCTTTATCTTTTAGGATTATACTTATTGTAACATTTTCGCCCATTTCCTGCAATCTACTCATATTGTCATGGAGCTTGTAGTACGTCTCTATAAATTTGTCAGGATCAATAGATCGGTGCTCTACGAGTTCGCGGTCCATAGTAAACTGCCAAGCAATTGCGGGATCTTGATGGATAAAATAGACTTTGACTTTATATCCTTTATCTAAGGCACGATGAATATTATCAAGTGCTCTAGGATGCGAGAGCGTACCATCCATCACAAAGTCCAACTTAGTTTTTAGTACTTCGTCATATATCTTATCAAGAATAATTGACGCACCAGCACGAAAAAGATCTGCTGTCTTTGGGTTATAGCCCTCAATCAAACTTGCGATCTCATCCATATCAATCCTGAGTGCTTGATCCGAGATATTTTTTAAGAGCTCTTTAGTAAATTCAGTTTTACCAGCGCCTGGGAGTCCGGCGGTAAAGATGGCGGCAGGTGACTCACTAGCCTCGTGACCAATCTTACGAATAAACTCTCGTGCAATTTTTTTCTTATTTATTCGCGCCCATTCTTGAGGATCCATAAGACCATAATAGCATTGTTACGTTGACACATGCTCGCTTGTCAAGGAAAAATAAGCTAGCCTATAGCTCTTCGGCCTCCGCTGTGTCAACTGCTGGAATTGGATGATCTATTAGTTGTTTCACGATTTTTAAGAACTGCTTTTTCTTATGCGCCCTTTTTGCCGTCTTCGCACCGGTTAGCTTCATATACTTTTCGCGAGCAACTCTCATAATTTTCCAAGCCTCATCTACTTCAGCCTTTCCTACATCTTCATTTTTAAGCTTTATCAAATCATTAGGCTGGTAATTTGTTCCAAGTATCATGTGAGCATATGCTGCAGCAAAAGCAGGAGCTGCTTGAGGCTTAGCAATACTATCTTCATCGTCAGTAAGACTATGCTTTGATAGAGCTAGTTCCATCTTTTTCATTATCTCGACACACGAGAGAAAGACTTCAAGCTCCCAGCCCTTATTAAATACATGGTTGTACAGACCGTCATTACGCAAGAATCGCGGCTTAGGTTTTGCAGCTTCCCGAATATCTTTTAAGCATAAGGCGTATATAGCCGTGGAAAGATATCCCACAGTAATAATCCTATCTTGTGGCATTCCTTGGTTCTTGTAGTAATTCTTTTTTCTATCGTAATACCACCCGTTGTCAAATAATACCTGCTCGATGTCTTTCTGAATTTTATCAGTCGCCCTTAGTGATGCTAGCTCGACTTTTGTTTGATTATTCGTGGCCTTAATAATACGGTCTCGTATGTCGTCTTCGCTAGCAATAATGATCTTAATCAAAACTGCCCGATCAGTACTAGAGATTTTGGAGTAGTTGTTAAAAATAGTTTCGGTTGTCTGCAATCCATTCACAATTTGAATGTTCTCTAGACTTATTTCTTTTCCAGCCACATTTGCCCTCGAAGCCAGCAATGTAATGCCGTTGTTCAACCACCAGAAATCAAAGTCTTCTTTAGTTTCTCCACTCAATAATGTCTCAGCTATATCCTGGTTCACCGCATTACTTGAGAGGTAGTCTCTGACGTTCGATTCGAAAAGATATCTCCTAAGCTTACCTTGGTCATCCGTTATAAAGCTATAGAAGTCATCAAGCTTACTTAAGATAATATAATTTGTATCAGCCCTGGATATAAAACTTTCAGTAAATCTTAATCTCAAGGAAAAAGATTTAGATTTTCGATACAAAGTCAATAATTCAGCAGCGCCGCAAAACGAAAAGCCTACATTTGCATCTGAAAAATGTTTTTGATTAACAAGCTTCTCGAGTTGATCTGCCCGCGCCTGAACGTTCTCACTTACCTGACCGGTGTCGCCCCGTGATGCGTAAACTATCCTTACCTTAAGGCAAGGATTCTTATCAGCAAGCTCGATGTACGAGTCGCGAAATAAATCGCGAATGCGTAATACATCTTCATTGAATTTAGAGATGATCTCACTTGTATCTTTTGAAAGATCCAAAAGTTCGTCAATGGAAGCGATGAGATTATTTATGGGTATTTGCAGAAAAGTATTCGCGTGTTTGCATGTAACGATAACCATGTCGATATTCGTTCGTTTTCTGTAGTCGTCACTCTTTACCGGAGATGTAATTAGCTTATCGTCTATGAAGACAAACATTCCATCAATACCACCATCATTATTGCCATCGACCCATCCAAACTCAATTTCATCAAACGACAAGTCGTAGTCTTTTAAGAGTTGGTCGAAACAAAATAACTCGAACTGTTCAGAAATGTCATACTTACCATTATTCTGGTTCACGAGCTTATCTATTACGGAATCTACAAGCACAATATCATTCTTGGCCATACCACATGCTCCGATTAATTACACTCATAATAACACCCGATTGCGCTATACGTAGCTTGACCACAAGACAGATGCTCGATACGGTGGGGCATGACAGGACTCGAACTTTTTACAGGGTAGAAATTTGCAAGTAATCAGAAAACGTTTCAAGACATGAAAAATCCGAGTCAAAAATGGCTCGGATTTTTTGTTTCGACCTCTGTTTGAGGTTCGAGAATTTACTTCTTGACAGTCCTTCAAGAACTAAGTTCAAACCAATAACAGATACGTGTTACACTTCTTCGTATGAACAAAACGTCAATCTCGTGGAACCCTAATCTCAAACTTGCAATCTCTGACGTGGATGAAACTGTTGCCGATGTCTACACGCCTGCCGATCCAGAAATGATTAAAGAGCTGTCCCGGTTTTTGGCCGAGGGCTATAAGCTATTTATGGTTAGTGGTGGTTGGCTCAAGAATATGCAAGCTAACATTATTGATCATATTGAGCCCAGCTTGCGGCATAACATTCTGGTAGCACATTGCAGTGGCTCAGAAGTATGGGGCTTTACAAAAACAGGTGAGTTGCGTAGTGAACCGTTTTATAGCAAATACGAAGAGCTCTTTACATCCGAAATGAAACAGACATGGCGTGATGCTATTGATCAATTGATTGCGGAATTCGGTTTTCGAACACATACCACTCGTCCAAAACAAATCTTCAGAGAAACTGTGAGCACCGACCCACACGACATTATGTTCGAAGATCGCGGCTCGCAAATTACTATGCAACTCACAAATGCTTTTGATCTTTCGGACAAACAATACGCAGCCGTCGGACATGAAGTTCCGATTACTCATGGCCAGCGCGACTTGCGGATACCTGTCATGGAACGAGCCCAAGAATTGTTCGAGGCAGCAAATTTGCCAATCACCCCTCGCTTGGGCGGCACAACTGCCATAGACATGGCAGTGCGGGGCGTCTCCAAAACAACTGCCATTAAAAACGTTCTAGAAAGCGCCGAGGTGCTTTCTACTATTGGACTCACCCTAGGCGATGTAGCCGCTCCAGCAAAAACCATCGAGATCTGGGGTGATAAATTCTCAGAACTCCGCGGCGGTACCGACCGACATATGAGCGAGGCCTTACCGCATAACGTACGCTCTATCGACTTTCGACAGGAAGATTCTAGCGAGTTTCCCAAAGGTTACAATATTGTGGTCTGGGACGGGCAGCAGCATTTGCACCACGGATTGCTTGAATATCTGCAATCTCGGCCGAAAAGCTAGGTTAAGCTTATATGCGTGAAATCATCCACGGTGTAGTCTGCGTCGCGCAGCTCATCTGCTGCATGCGATGATAGAATTCCCACCACAGTCATGCCTGCACTTTTGCCAGAAGCAACGCCGGGAGGCGAGTCTTCAAAGACCAAACACTCGGCCGGTCTTACACCCAGCTTTTGGGCTGTAAGTTCGTAGATTTCAGGGTGAGGCTTACCATGTTTTACATGTTCATCACCCAAAATAACTTCAAATTTTCCCTCCAGGCCCAGCTCCTTCAGAGCGAAGTCACGATTCTTTGCAGGCGCAGTGGTTGCAATGGCAGTCTTGATACCTTTGGCGTGGAGTACATTAATAAGACTGCTTAGGCCAGCAATTTCGGTGATATCAGGTTCGAAAAGCTCGCGGTATAGCGATTCTTTTTCCTCGGTATACTGTAACTCTTCATCTTTAGTAAGCTTACGTCCGAGGACAATTTCAAATATTTGGTCATTTTTCTTGCCAGAAATCTTGTGGCGAAATTCTTCTTCGCTTAAAGTAATGCCATGAAGCTTCAGAAATTGTTGCCAAGCTTTTTTGTGGTACGCCATGTTATTGATCATGGTTCCGTCCATATCAAAAATAGCCGCTTTGAAATTACTGATAGGAATGGTTGTGGTGCTCATGCGCTTACTATAGCAGTTTTCACCTTAAGAGTTCGAACATCGCATGTTAGTGGGGAGACAGGGCTCGAACCAAGTTTAACAGAGACTAAATAGAAAAATCCGAGTCTGTTTCAACTCGGATTTTGAGGCGTGACCTCTGTTATTCGTTCTTGGCAGGGGAGACAGGACTCGAACCTGCGACACTCGGTTTTGGAGACCGAT
>CAZTOK010000045.1:0-9017 GCA_964615445.1 uncultured Candidatus Saccharibacteria bacterium
GAGAAGATGCAATGGTAATACCACGTGCACGCTCTTCAGGTGCGTTGTCGATTTGTGCGTAGTCAACCTTTTTGTTGACATCACTTGGTAGACGCTTTGCAAGTACAGCAGTAATTGCCGCCGTCAAAGTTGTTTTACCGTGGTCAACGTGGCCCATAGTACCAACGTTAACGTGCGGCTTGGTTCGATCGAAATCTGCCATTTGGGAATTTATCTCCTATTAATTATATTTTCGCGCGCAGTCTATTAAAAGACTCCACGACGTATGGGGTTCATTATACAGGTTTTTTTGAGGTGAGTAAAGGGGGGCTTTGTTCTAGTTGGATACCTGGCGATTTCGTATATCCAAAAGTGCCGAAGCGTAGTACGCCTCAAGAAGCCCTTGTCTTACTGCTATTCCTATTTTTGCATCAGCCGCTTGCACGTAACGGTCAAAATTATGCGTATATTCTAAATCACTTTTATTGTAGTTTACGGCGGCTTCACCTAATAAACGTTGCATTTCCTTGCGTGGACATATTAAACTGACACTACAGGGGTCAGCGTCAAGCGCACGCAATTTATATACTGGAAGTCGTCTAGCGCCCGCAAGGCATGATCCGTTCGTGTGTTCACCTGTAAGCATTCCTGCTACCTCTACTGCTTTTTCATACCATCGCTCTATTTCTTCACTGGCATAGAGCATCTCGATATAGGGAGCGAGAAAGCGGAGTGGTGCGAGCGCAAATGTCTCTCGTACAAACCGCGGGTTGCCTATAGTAAGATCATAGTCTGGCAAAATACCAGACTTCATAATGGCTTCGGTAATGTGATCATCCCCAATTTCTGTCATCGACAGATCAGCTTTCACAAGGCGGAGGAAGCTATCAAGAAGCTCCATAGTATCGTCGTCGTGACGTGTACACTCCTTAAGATAGATATCAAGGTTGTACCCCATATTGCGGGGTTCTCGATCACTAGATGACGGAAGCATCTCGTCCACCCTTTTATTATAAATCAGATATCCACTATAGCCTAAACACTGTACTTTTTACGTGGTGAGAGCCATTCCGTACAAGAACGGCTCTCACCACTACTTTTGCCGGACCCCTGGCTCGCGTCGATAGACGACTTGACCTCTCTTGTTTACGCCGTAATGGCCGTGTGCGGGACCGAATGGATGGTTACTATCGCTAAAAAAGATATCGAGTTGATATGTCCCCTCTCTCAAAAAAACGGGTCTGTTTCTATATCTTTTTGGCAGTGCGATAGCATCCAGATTGTACAGCGCGACTAGACGGCCGTACACAACTTTTCTCTCGGCGATCTGCCTACCTAGCTCCTTAATGCGTCTGTCCAGTTCAACTTTCTTTGCAGCTGCTTCCGATACATATGTTTGCAGCCTTTTGCGCTCAAGGACAAGTTCTTCAATAGGCGGATACAACGCAAGGAGACGTTGATATTCATCACTCAGGGCTACATCTCCTCTTTCGAGGGCTTTTTCGAGCTTTTTACGAATCCGCTTTACGGAATCATGCTGGTTCTTAACAACCCTATGGCGAGCCACAACATCATCTCGATATAAACGCTCCTTCTTTACTATGAGTCTCTCTAATCGAGTTGACAATTTGTACAGTACGTAGTCCCTAATGACCTCACCTACCTTCTAGGGGTATCGGCTTAAGAAATTATACAACATGACAACCCTTAACGCAAATAAAAAATACGCACTTTATATGCGTACTTTTTATTAAACGAGTATGTTTACTTTGCGCGCTTTTCGATAATTTCCTGCGCAACGTTTGGTGGAACTTCCTCGTAATGTGCAAGCTCCATTGTTGAAGCAGCGCGACCTTGGCTCATAGAACGGAGATCGGAGGTGTAGCCAAACATATTTGCCAGCGGTACGAATCCACGAATAAGCTTTGCGCCACCATTTAGATCTTCCATAGCATCAATACGACCTCGACGTGAATTAAGGTCACCAATGATGTCGCCCATAAAGTCTTCTGGAGTCGTCACTTCTACTTTCATGACTGGCTCAAGTAAGACTGGTTTTGCTTGCTTAATACCTTCACGGGTAGCAAGAGCTCCTGCAAGCTTAAAGGCAAGCTCGCTTGAGTCTACGTCGTGGTAGCTACCATCATAAAGTGTCGCTTTTACATCTACCACTGGGTAACCGGCAATCACACCACCGTTAAGTGTTTCAATCACACCCTGCTCAACTGGTTTGCGATACTCTTGTGGTACCACACCACCTTTAATGGCGTCGGTAAATTCAAAGCCTTTACCTGTTTCGTTCGGTTCAAAACGAATCCAAACATCACCGTACTGACCACGACCACCAGATTGCTTTGCATGCTTTCCTTGTACTTCAGAGGTACCACGAATGGTTTCGCGGAAAGCAACTTGTGGTTCGCCAACGTTGGCTTCAACGTTGAACTCACGCTTCATACGATCAATAAGAATGTCGAGATGAAGCTCGCCCATACCACTCATGATGGTTTGGCCTGTCTCTTCATCGGTGTGAACACGGAATGTCGGGTCTTCTTCGGCAAGGCGACCGAGTGCAATACCCATTTTTTCTTGGTCGGCTTTAGTTTTTGGCTCAACAGCGATAGATACTGGTGGTTCTGGGAATTCGATAGATTCAAGTGTAATTGGATTTGAAAGATCACTGAGCGTCGCACCCGTAAAGGTGTCTTTGAGACCCACGACAGCAGCGATATCACCCGCACCAATCATATCGATATCTTCACGCTTATCGGCGTGCATACGCACAATACGCCCAACGCGTTCTTTATTACCAGTAGTAGTGTTAAGCACGTAGCTACCGGCTGTCAATTTACCACTATAGACACGCACAAAAATAAGCTTACCAACAAATGGATCGGTTGCAATCTTAAAGGCAAGGCTCGCAAGTGGCTCTTTGTCATCTGGTTTGCGCTGAATTTCTTCACCAGTTTTAGGGTTAACACCCCAGATAGCATCAACATCAAGTGGGCTAGGGAGATAATCAACTACAAGATCGAGCACCTTTTCTACAATTACCCCGCGGCCATCACCACCGGTGACAAGGAAGAAGTCACCGCTGAGCACACGCTTACGAAGTGCACGTTTGAGCTCTTCAATCGTAATTGACTCTTCACCTTCTTCAAGGAAGCGTTCAAATAATTCATCCTCAGCCTCGACAGCCGCTTCAACCAGAAGGCTACGAGCGTGCTTGGCTTTTTCAAGCATATCTGCAGGAATTTCACCCTGAACCAATGCCTTGTCGGTGTAATCACTGTAGGTATATGCTTTCATATCAACAAGGTCAACAACACCATTAATTTCCTTCTCAAAACCAATAGGAAGGTGGATAGGCAACGCATGCTTTGAAAGGCGATTGTGAATACTGTCGAGTGACTTATAAAAATCACCACCAATCTGATTGATCTTATTGACAAAGCAAACGCGAGGCACGCCATACTTGTTAGCTTGGCGCCATACGGTTTCAGTTTGCGCTTCAACACCCATCTTACCGTCAAACACAGTTACAGCACCATCAAGTACGCGGAGTGAACGCTCAACCTCGGCAGTAAAGTCGATGTGACCTGGAGTATCGATGATGTTAATTTTATGCTCTTTCCAAAATGCCGTTACAGCAGCAGAAGTAATAGTGATACCGCGTTCTTTTTCCTGGGCCATCCAGTCGGTAGTTGCGCTGTCACCGTCGGCACCGCGAACCTCACCAATTTTATGGTTGATGCCGGTTCGGTACAAAATACCTTCGGTGGTGGTGGTTTTACCAGCGTCAATATGCGCAATAATACCAATATTTCGAAAGTCCTTTAGCGGGACATTTTTTTGAGCCATAGGGGAGGTTCCTTTATTTAGTTATATTTTTTGCCATCAAAAATAGCGCTTCTTACTTATTTTATCAGAAGTAGCCCCAGTTGTCACCACTTACGGCTATAATCCACGAAGGATTCGTTCACGGGTAGGAATGTGGCCAAGCGCCAATTTACCAAGATGCTTGCCAAGCCCTAGCATTTCACCAACATCGCGCGCTTCCACCTCTGCTAATGTAAGTAATTGAAATTCCTCAGGTACTTCGCGAGCGTTTTCGACGTATAAGCTATAATTATCAAACTCTTCCTCGAGTCGCTGGACTAGCTTTGCTTCTGGGATACGCGGCATACGCGTAAGACGTAGGGCAAGCTGCGCTGTCATGGCAATGTTTCGTGCCGTGCGCTCAGCAACAACGCTATGGTGCATTACTTCGCTACTCGGCACCGGAGGCTCAACGGTAATGTGGTGAATCCAGTTATGAAATCGGCGCGGAATAAAGGTTTTACGACCGACGAGATCTCTAAAAATCCTTCCTATTTCGCTGCCAATGTTCTCCTCGCTATAACGTACTGCTGGCCATTGCAGATGATGAACGTCATTAAGCGGCGATGTCCAGTCATATCCGGTAGTGACGGTTATTTTTCCTAAGTGTACGAGTGCGTCGAGGTCAACCATGCCGTTGCTGTCAAGCGGCGTTTCTATTCTTCCCTGTTTATCAATGTTCCACAGTTGCATTTCCGACGGAGGAAACCACGATTCAGATAGGTCATGGGTAGCAAGCGTCATAAGTCCTCCAAAACACGAGATGATTTATATTACTTTATCGCACCAACTTGTAGTTGCAAAGTAGTGACATTATATATATTTTATGATATAGTAGCTTTCATCCCAACAATGCAAGGAAAGGTGACTGTAATGTCTGTCGAAGCAGGCGTCACCAGACCCACTGAGACTACCTTCAATGCTGTCTGTGAAATTGTGAGGAAGGCGCTTATCGAAGGAGCGAAGGAGCTCAATCCCCTCCGCCCTGTTAATCCGCGACAGGTCGAGCTTATCGAGGTTGTTACAAGAGCGCAGTTGACGGACTTCCTCGAGGGCTCGGATGGCTGGAATTCGTACTGCATCGTGGCTCGAGTGTGCTACATCGCACCTCTCGTGGGCTCCTCAGCGATGTCGAACACGAGCATTATGGCAATGGGGGAGCAGCTCAGAAACCTTCTGGGTAGCTAGTCCGGTGAAAAAGGCTTCGGCGGAGAGTGTATTACGCTCTTCCCTGCCTCCGCCGGGCTTTTTTCATGCCAAAAATAATACACCTCGTTTTTTAGAGGCGTATTATTTTTACTGAGAAATACTCTAGCTACGAGCAAAGTGTGCAAAAGCGCGGTTGGCCTCTGCCATTTTGTGGGTGTCTTCTTTCTTTTTGAAAGCAGCACCGGCCTCATTGTAGGCATCGACTATTTCAAGTGCAAGACGCTGCGAATACGGCATGCCACTGCGCGCACGTGCAGATTGCACCAACCAGCTGAACGCATAATGTAGCTGGCGGTGTCCCTGTACTGGGAACGGAATTTGGTAGTTAGCACCCCCAACGCGGCGAGATTTTACCTCAAAATTTGGTGATACGTTTTTAAGCGCACGTTCAAATACAGCAAGCGGATCTTCGCTATCAAGTTTTTTTGCAGCTTGCTCAAGCGCGCTATAGACAGCACGTTCTGCAAGAAGCTTTTTACCATCAAGCATTGATTTGTTAATAAGGCGCTGTACAAGTACAGACTGGTATTTACGATCTGGTTTAAGATCACGCTGCAAACGTTTAGTTACTTTACGAGGCATTACTTGCTCTCCTTTTTGGCACCGTATTTAGAACGGCCTTGTTGACGCTTAGCAACACCCTGAAGGTCAAGTGCACCACGAACAATGTGGTAACGTACACCTGGAAGGTCTGGTACGCGGCCTCCACGAACAAGCACTGAAGCGTGTTCCTGGAGGTTGTGACCTTCACCACCAATGTACGCCCATACCTCATGACCGTTCGTAAGGCGCACACGTGCTACCTTGCGAAGAGCTGAGTTTGGTTTACGTGGGGTTTTAGTTGTTACCTTGATACATACACCGCGCTTAAGCGGTGCGTCTTGATCATAGTAACGGGTCTTTAATGCGTTATGAATGCGGCCAAGCGCAGGGGACTTACTCTTTTTAGTAGCAGTTTTGCGTGGCTTTCGCACCAATTGATTAATTGTTGGCATGAAAACTCCTGTTGTTCATTAATTATAGAGACGAGAAATGTCTCTTATGTACGGTTGAGAGTCAGCATCTCCGCTCCGTGTCATTCTTCTTGCTCTTACCTGGCGTGTACACATTCTTTCGCTTGGCAAGTCAAAAAGAGGAAACTCACCTGTCATTATAACAGATGAGTTTTTATATTTCAAGTTATATAAGAGGCAGGAGAGCGGCACTCCAGCCGCTTCCTGCCTCCAGTATCACATCACGCGGAAACCGTAGCTCCAATGAACCCATGCTCAGCCAGGAATGTCCCAAGCTCCCTGAAGAAAATCTGGTAGTCGTCTCCTGCCCAGTGCAGCGTCTGAAGCGAGAAAAAGAACAAACCAGCTTCGAACTTCTGCTGAAAACCGGGAACAAGGGCGAAAACCTGATATAACCGCTCCAACGTGCGCGGTTCTTTGGCTTTCATGGCATCCATCGCAGACTGAGCAAACGAATTGATCTGGCACACGATGTTACTCCTGTCGATTTTGAGGCGACGTTCGATGCATACTGTGCGTATATAATCATAGGCCGCATTTACACTGATGTCAACAAAAAACACCCCCATAAAGGGGGTGTTTTTTTGTAGGCTTCTTATCTTTACTAGGCAGCAAGTGCAATGTCTTCAGAGATTTCATCAACAAGATCGCTATCTTCGTCAGTTGCTTCTTCAGCACCGGTTCCGACTGGAATCTTACGTCCGATAATAACGTTCTCTTTAAGACCATTGAGGCGATCGGCGCGACCGCTCGTTGCTGCGTTAATCAACACACGAGTCGTGTCTTGGAACGATGCAGCAGATAGCCAGCTGTCACTCCAGATTGACACCTTAGTAATACCAAGAAGTAGCTGGGTATACTGGGCAAGCTCTTTACCCTCAGCGGCAAGCTGAGCGTTTGCTTCAACCACAGCAGCTTTCGAGACAATGTCGCCCATAACAAATGAGCTATCACCTGGGTCTTCAACCTGAACACGACTAAACATTTGACGCACGATGATCTCGAGGTGCTTGTCAGCAACGTCTTGACCTTGTGCGGCGTAAATGCGAAGTACCTCATTAATAATGTAACGCTGTGTTGCTTCGGTGCCTTTAAGCCGCATGAGGTCGTGCAGATTAAGTGAACCAATAGTAAGACGGTCTCCAGCTTCAACCGTGTCGCCAGCCTTTACAACCAGCTGAGTTGAGCCAGGAATCTCGTAGCGTACTGGCGAACCGGCATTAGCTGCAAGTACCAAGGTGTCCTCAGCTACCTCTACGACACCATCGAATGGTGCAACAAGTGGTTTTGCTTCGCCTTCGGCGCTTGCAAGTACGTCACCTACTTTTACACTACTGCCAGCTTTTACGCTTACCGTGCGGCCCTCAAGAGGGATGCGCTCAACGTGGCCAGCTGCAGGAGTTACTTGTACGGTATACTTTTTGCCATCTTCCCATACGTCTAACAACCCAGCGACCTCAGTAATATAGGCCTGACCTTTTGGTGAACGGGCTTCAAAGAGTTCTTCCACACGAGGAAGACCTTGGGTGATGTCACCACCAGCCACACCACCGGCGTGGAAGGTTTTAAGGGTGAGCTGCGTACCAGGTTCGCCCACAGATTGAGCAGCAATCACACCAACCGGCTGTGCCTTTGCTACAAGGCGACCAGTTGCCATGTCGATACCGTAGCTCTTTTGTGGAATACCGCGAAGATTCTTGGTTGAAAGCACGCTCTGAATCTTTATTGATTCAATAGATTGGTCAGCCTCAATAGCGTCGGCAGTCTGACGAGTAATCAGCTCGTCTTTACCAATATGGCCTGGTACTTCTTCGGCAGTAAAGCGACCGAAGAGACGGTTGGCGAAGGTGATCATTGTGAGCTCTGACTCGTTGCGGTAAATAGCGAAGCCGTCATCGTCACCCGATTCATCCTCAACAGTAAACACATCTTGCGATACGTCAACCAAACGACGAGTTAGGTATCCTGAGTCGGCTGTCTTAAGTGCGGTGTCAATCAGACCCTTACGAGCACCGCGAGTGGCCACGAACTGTTCAAGTGACGAAAGACCGTCTTTGTAGTTGCTGCGAATAGCAAGCTCGATCTCGCGGTTGGTGGCGTCCACCATGATACCTACCATTGAGCTCGCAAGCTTTACGTTTGAGATATCACCACGCGCACCACTGTTCACCATCACACTAATACTGGTGTCCATGTCTTTTAGCTTGTCTTGCAGGAACTCAGTTACTTTGCGGTCAATAGCACGCCATGCACCAACGGTAAGGTTGTAGCGCTCTTCTTCTGTTACGAGCCCCTGGTTAAACTGCTCGCTAATGAGAGCTGCCTTTGCGTCACCTTCAGCAATGAACTCATTAATCTCCTCAAACTGAACGTAATCATCCTTACCGGTTGATACGGCAGCAATAGTTGCAAAGCGGAATGCAAGACCCTTCATACGGTCGGCAGTTTTGGCAGTTTCTTCGGCACCATATGCGTCGAAAATTTGAGCCAACACGCGCTTTAGCTGCTTTTTACTTTGTACAGAGTTGTCGTAGGGGAAATCTGCAGGCAGAATTTCATTAAAGAATACACGACCAAGCGTCGTTTCGCGGATTTCACCCTTAGCGAACACGCGAATTGGCGTTTGAAGTTGCAGTACTTTATTATCGTATGCCATCTCAGCTTCGTAGACAGAACTGTATGCTTTCCTCTCTTTTGTCTGCGCACCTGGCTTGTCGTAGGTAAGATAATAGTTACCAAGCACCACGTCTTGACCAATGTTAAGCACTGGTGAACCATCGGCAGGTTTCAAAAGGTTGTTAGTTGCGCTCATGAGTTCGCGAGCTTCACGTTGTGCATCTTTTGAAAGTGGAAGGTGGACGGCCATCTGGTCAACATCGTAGTCGTCGTTGAATCCGTTTGCGACGAGTGGGTGGAGTTGGATTGCCTTACCTTCAACTA
>CAZTOK010000046.1:0-8856 GCA_964615445.1 uncultured Candidatus Saccharibacteria bacterium
GGCAACGGGTTCTGGTCCCGTGATCGGGGGTTCGAATCCCTCATCCCCAGCCATAAAAATGACACAAGCGCAAGTTTGTGTCATTTTTATGTCATTGGTTCTTCTATCTAATGACCAAGGTATAATTACATTATGAATGCAGACAAACAAACTATCTTGAATTTTATACATGGCTATGACCTCTGCGTACTCTCCACTACGAATGCGGAGGGAAATTCTGAGTCTGCACTAGTAGGGTTTTCCGAAAATGGTACTTTTGAACTTCTGATCGGAACCACCACCTCCTCCAGAAAATATGCGAATATCAAAACAAATGCAAATGTCTCAGTCGTAATAGGGTGGACTGAAGGTATTTGTGTGCAATATGAAGGTACAGCACGTGTTTTAGGAAAGGGCGAGGAACTCGACTCTTATCTACAAAACCATTTTGCAAAGCTGCCAGGCGCTAAGAAATATAAAGATAATCCAGAGCAGTGCTACATTACTATACGGCCAAGGTGGCTACGCTATACAGACACTAATACGTCGCCACGGCTAGTTACGGAGATTACATACCCACCTATTACGCAACAATAACTTTGCCCTCACCATAAATAAAACCTAGGCTCTCTAACTTCTGCCCAAGCAAGACAAAATCTCTAGCCAGGGGTTCCAAACGCGGGACGCGTACCCAGCCAATAAAAATGACATATGCGCAAGTGTATGTCATTTTTATTTCCTTGGCTCGGGCACACTAGGAAGTAGCAGTGCGAAAGCTGGCAAAAGGCGCAGTAATTCATCAAACGTAAGCTGACCGAAGGCAAAGATTCGCTTCGGTCGGATTATGCACGTGAACGCTTACAGAATTTTTGCCGCGAGTTTGGCCGGCGGGCGCTACAATTCCCTGGTGAACACTAGGGAATTGGTTGATATAGCATAGTGCTCATGCTATATTATTCCCTTATACTTAATGAAAGGTTCGCGACAAATGGAACATAATTTTGATCGACTAGAACAGCCGTCTATAGCGCCCCTAACAGCCCCTGAAGATGTCTACGTAGCTGGCGACCCTTCAATCACTGACAAGGCACAGGTATTGGGATTTTCAGTCCTCGGCAATGATGATTCTCCTCCTAACCCCTATAGAACTCCTAAAGATGCATTTACGAACCTTGAGGATCCTCTCGTCTAGTAGTCTATAATAGGGTCGTTCCGTTTATCGTACATGATCGAAATAGCAGCGTACCGCACAAACTCACCTCGTATAGCACCAGGTGAGTTTGTCTATAATTTACGAAAAGACGAAGCTTGCCCTCAAGAAACTGAGGTCACGCTTTCTGGCCACGCCCTCGCAACACCAGCAGAAGCAGAACGAGCTGACGCACGATTTCAGCGCACCAACGATCCAACAAGTATTATGGAGCTCCCCGGCAGCTATAACGCCATAATATGCCAAGCCGGATCCTTGTCATTACTAGCGGACGTAGCTGGACAGTTTCCGCTGTACTATAGCCAGGATAACGGCACATTATACTACAGCAATAGTCCTACTGTTCTAGCTGAACAAATAGGAAGTAAAGCACCCGACAGGCACATACTGGCAGAAGCTTTATTTGCAGGCAGAAGTCTTCGCCCTAACGGCACAGAATATGCTAATGTCAATCGTCTTTCGGCAGGAGACGTATTACGAGCTTCGAAGCACGGAGTTAGCATATCGCAGTATGAATCACTAGCTCCAAATCCTTCGTCGTCTTATGCAGACGTCGTGGACATGGTACGCGAAGGTCTACATGAAGCCGTAAAACGCCGCCTTGAAAAGAGTCCCCATCTGGGCAGCGATTTCAGTGGTGGACTCGACTCTACTTCTCTTGCATTCCTGGCAGCTCAGTATCTGCCCAGGGGCGAACGACTTGATGCAATTTTTTACCAGCATAGTCATGCAATTTCAGGTGACGCTGCACATGTTTCCGCATTTACTGAACTCGATCAGCGGATACACATCCATAAACTCATCTCTCCAGGCGACAAGTTGCCCTATGATATTGATAAAATGCGGGAAGTAAGTTTTAACACGGGCCTACCGACAATGTTAGCGCTCAGAGCTAATGCCCAGCATCTAATCTTGGCGGAGCTTGAGGCGCTGGGAGTAACTGATCATATGAATGGCAATGGTGCTGATGCTTTATTCACAGCACGCCCCTTCTATCTTGCTGATCTAATGCGGAAAAATTCATATACTAATACACCCCGCATTGCGCGAGACCTATTTCCAGTAGCTCAGAAAGTATATTCTTCCCCTCTTAAAGTACTGCAATTTATGCGTAGCCTATCTAGAATAACCGCCGCCGAATCGTTTGACATGGTTGTCCAGCGGCTAGAGGGTACATCTCGGCGCCGACCAGTATGGCTTGAATTGGACACAGGATCCATAGAACTGCTTCATATGGATATGCGTAAAGACTTAGCAGAGATCATCGCTGAGCGCATACAAACTACAATTGTAGATCCAGAAATGGGAATTGCAGACTTCTTGGCCGTACAAGAATTTTGGGCGAGCGGCGAGGCAACGGCCCAGTCACGTGAGTTGAGTCTAGATTTCGGTATTGATACACATGCGCCATACCTTGATTATCAGGTTGCCGCTGCAAGCCTTAAATTGTCTGCACATTTACGCGCACAGCCGCAACGGTTCAAGCCCTTACTTAGTGATGCACTGCAACATGACGTTCCTGGTGCAGTATTTCAGCGCCGCAGTAAGGGTACGGGTAACCACGAGGGCCATTTGGGCTTTGCTAAACATGCTGAAAGCATCCGACGCTTACTAGGTCCCTCTTCCATGCTTGCAGAACTAGGCATTATTGACATAGAAGCAGTCCAGTCAGCCATTGCTAGAACCGAGATGGGTATTGATATAGCATCCCACGGACTTAACAAAGCAATTTTATCTGAGATATGGCTACAACAGAACTTTGGCGATATGGGGAATTGTGCGTCGGCAAACCTTAGATCAACCAAGTCGATGGAGCCAAATCAAGCATCTATTCTTGTTCAGAAAACCCCACCACCAGAACCCCTACAAGTACCCGCCTCGATTCGTATTATCCGAGACGAAGCAGCTACTATATCGTATAACCTTTTAACAGGCGAAGTCCGGACAATGCATCGCAAGGCTGGTGCCGTGCTTGAAGCCCTCAGCCACCGCGGTAACCCTGCTGATGCCTTGACTCAACTACAACATATGTATCCCGCAATCGAACCCGACATATTGGCCAAGGATCTGCAACAAATTATTCATGGTCTCATGGAGCATGGCACATTGCAGCCAGGGGATTTTCAGCCTTTTACTATTGCACGTGCTGTTAAGTCGCTAGATGACAAGCTCGGCGAAAGGATTAATGTACACAGTTCTATAAATAGAACTGGCCTAACTATCAGTGACTATACTCGTATGGGTCACGCACTTCTAACTGCTAACCGCCTAACCTCTTCGCATACGCTGCATGCTATAGTCAATAGGCTGCATGAGACTAAAATCGATCTACCTTATAGTACTCCGGAGCGAGTTGAGCGGCTATTGCGTGCCGGTCATGCTATAAATCACTACATAGGTATAGGTGCTTGTGTCGAGTATACCGTAGGTGTCGTTTTAGCCGAAGCACGCCGAGGGCGCCGTGTTGATCTAGCTCTGGGCATGGGGTCAGTTCCGCGCCAATTCCACGCTTGGCCTATAGTAGAAGGTCAGCACGTTCAAACCGAGCACGATGAGATTATCGAAGGTAATTTCACTCCCTTCGACATCTGGTAGGTGGCGACACAGCAGGAAGCCAGTCATATCTGGCTGTTAGATTGGCGCAAAACGTCGTCATGTGCATTAAGAAGTTCCCTTACTCCCTGGATATTACCTTCGAGCACTCTGTTATTCGGCTTCTCGTCTTCAAATAGTTGGAATATGTCACTCCTCCCCAGCCAACTAAAACGACATATGCGCAAGTGTATGTCATCTTAGTTTGTTTGAGATTGGGTTTGAGCACCCGATAGCAGCGATAGCTGCGTAATCGGGGGTTCGGTGAAGCGAGGACACGCGCAGAAGTTTTGCTTCGAGCATGCAGGAGCGGAAAAGCACGGAGTGCGCTATCCCTCATTCCCGGCCAAGTTGAATAAAAGATTTAAAAGTGCTCCTAATGGAGTACTTTTTCATAAAAATAGGCCCTCTCTTACGGGCCTATTTATTTAGAAATTGGAAAGATGACTAGCTTTAGCGCATACTTGGCACCGATTCACCAACCTTGAAAGGCACAAATGGTCCGATAAGATTCTTTGGTGGGGTGTACTGCACCATACGGGGCATACCCTGCGGACGCGGGATAAGCGGCACCGTATCTTCGTTCTGCTCGATATATACACTCCGTATATTTGAGGGCGCGCTAAACTCCATAAGTATTCGGACTTTACCGTCGCCAGTGGCCTGTGCATCATTGGTCGTTACCGGATCAAGTGTAGGGAATTGCGTAGTACTAGGCCCACTTTTTGTTATCTGCCATTTGTTTGCAGTGGACAGCGACTGTAATTGATCTACCGTTGTCGGATAACCGTCTGCTGGCGCATTGGCCGTTCGCACGATCATAATGACATTCGGTTGTGCTGAAAACGTGTACCGATAGGCAGTGATATGGCCAGCATCATCTGACACTGTTTGTACATGTGCCATGCCATAAATCGATTTAACATAAGAGAATATGTAACCGCCTGCATTGCTCGTTTCTTGTACATAATCACTATGGTCTTTAGCTAGATTAGCAGCGCGCTGGTCAAATCCTAAGGCGGCTAGTTCGGGTAAAGCCTGCTCGTAGCTCGCCTGCCGCGTGCTGATCTTTTGTGTCGTTCGCTGCGCCAAGTTTTGAGGCGCAATGCTGTCTTTAAACGTTTCAATTTCTGTAGCCACTTTGGTTGCCGTATCAATAGTAGCGTGAATGATGAGGGTAGTGCAGTTTGGCATGATCTTCGTATCATTTGGGGCATTAGTAACTTTGAGGTACAAGTCGTAATGGCCGGGCTCGGTATTATCTACTTTGGCATCTTTTGGTAATGCATTGCCTGTTTTGTCAGTAAGTATCACGTTATTTTGCAGGCCTGGCAGGTCGTTTGAGCTTTCAAAGTTTTTTATATCCGCAGCAGATACCGCGCCATCACCGCTGTAGCGCTGAAAATTAACCGTTCCGTTGCTAGATTGTACAAGAGCACTTGTTTTACCGTCATTGTAAATAGCCGTGGTAGTGAGTTGGCGATTCTTGGCCGCCTGCGCAGGACCACCAGCGCTTAAGCCAGTACAGCTATCGGCTTGGGGACCTAGTGTAGTTTGCCGGTCAATCCGCCAAAAGGTCGTATGCTGCCCCAAATCCTGTGGACTCTGGGCAGCGACCGCCTGGGCATATAAAGTTCGGGCAATTATCGAAGAGTCACCTGGCTTTTGCGAACCGTCTGGCTGGAATGTTGCAATGACCACCAGTGAAAGAATCGCTACCGCAGTAGCCGCAGATAACATACGCCAGATAACGCTACGCGATTGTGGTCCACGCAGGCCAAGTTGCCTCCGCAATTGACGGTCAAACCTGCGGCTTGGCTGCAGGTTTGCATCTTGAAAAAGTCTTTCAAAATCACGATCTTCTTTCGTTTTCATAGTATAACTCCAATCTTTTCGCTGGCAATCAGCTTGCGAAGCGCAGCGATGCCACGCCGTTGCGTGGTTTTAACGTAGTTCATATCCTTATCAAGTCGCGTACAAATTTCTTTTAGTGAAGCGCCCTCCATAAAGCGCATGGTCATAACCAGGCGTTGCTTTTTAGGAAGCTGCTCTAAGTATGGCTTGGCACGCTCCAGCAGCGATTTGCTTTTGAAATCCTCTACCGATTGTCGAACATACGGTTCAAATGCTTCGATATTGTCAACGTAGGTTACGGGTTTCTGGTATTTTTCACGTAAATACTGCATCCAAGTAAGTTTCATGACACCATATAAGTACTTATCGGGATGAGTTATATGGTGCCCCGGATTCTGCAATTGCTCCCATGTTTTGGTAAAGACCTCGCTCGTTAGATCTTCGGCTAATTGGTGATCCATCGTTTTAATCATAAAAAATCCGTATACCGTTCGCATGTGCGCAGCATAAATATTTTCCATTTGGTTCATTGTTTCATATTCCTGTCCTCCAGGTATATAGTGGCGGATGGTGTACATATGGACCACAGGGACTGTTGAATATACTCAGGGGTATCTAGCTACGACCTGCACCCATCACCCTCGTTAAGTAGCGCACGCACTTCCTGAATAGTCTGTCGTAAATCTTTCTCGTCGTCTATATCTGGTAAGGTTTTGCTAAAGACCCTCCTTTCCAGCCAAGATTATCTACAGAGGTCAAATAACACGCATTTTGCGTGTTATTTCTGTTTTATGTATTTCTTATCTGTTGTGAAGGGTTCGAATCCCTTATACCTCAATTGCCTAGCAGGGTCGTACGGTTTTTTTGTTGCTTCCAAAAAAGCGCTTAATTCTACCAGCAAAGACTACGGATTTGGATTCTTTATAGCCACTGGAGCGAATCAATCGTTTGAAGATTACCTGACCCTTTCTCTCATATATCTCTTCGTAATAGTCTTTTTCTTCCATGAAGAAACGAATATCGTCGATTATATCATCCAAACTTTCCAGTTGCTCCTCTTCATCGAAATAACCATTCATAACAAGAGTATCGCAATAGGTATGATCAAAGGTGCGCATAATTATCTCTTCACTTGGAAAAATATCGACGGTAATTGGTACGAAATCAATTTTATCATTCTCGGTTCTGGAGTATATTACTTCTCAGCAAGAATAACTCAACCTTTATACGAGTCTACGTTATTCGGTATGCTCTTTAAGCCACTCCGCAATCTCTGAGATATTCAGATGATCGGTCGCAACCCTAAGGGCAAAATCTTCTAGGGCTTTTGGTGAGGCGATAAGCTTTTTATCATTACGCATTAGAAATATCGCGCAGACAGTTATGCCTGTTCGCTTGTTACCATCGCTAAAGGGGTGATCGCCAATAATGTTGCGTGCATATACTGCCGCTTTTTCATACATTGAAAGATATTGCTCTTTGCCAAAGGCCACTTGCCGAGGAGCCTCAACGACCGATCTAAGTCGATTCTCGTCACGCACACCATGGGCACCGCCAAAGTCCTCAATAAGCTGAAAATGGAGCCGTAAAATCTCTTCGAGGCTTATATATTTCAAGTTCATTTATCGGCGAGATTTTTTAAAGTCTGTCCGTATTGTTCGACAAACGCATCGTATTCACGCAGCAGCCCAGTATGCCTGTCTGGCTTACTGACTACTTCAACTTTAACCCGTAATAGGTCACCACGTTTAGCGCCGAGGCGCGCCAAGTCTTTTTTGGAGAGTGTAATGCCCTCGCTTGAGCCGATTTGTATGAGCTTTTGTTCTGTTTCAATCATGTCTTTCATTATAATCAGATTATAATGAGATGTCAAGGTTTAGCGTGTTTAGATCAGATGATCTCAGATACATAGCGCATGTAATTCAATTACAGCTTTATATATTATTCCTATCGCTATAAAGTTTTCGTTCGGTTGGTTGGTTCAATGATCGTAGCCTCGCCTTCGTGGTAAGTAAAACCAAGCTTTTCTAATTTCTCCGCAAAAAGAATAAAGTCGGATAGAAGGGTGTTCCCTCCGGGAGACGTACGCCCAGCCAAAGAAAAACACCTGATTTCCTAGGTGTTTTTCTTGTTGATGTTGGGAATTTAGATTATTGATTTCCAACATCAACACGAGGGCATGACCGGGGATAAATCTACCAAAGCATTAGAGCGAATACTTGTGGCCCACTCCATCACGTTCTATACTGTCAAACTATGTCAAATGAAACGAACCCTACAGCAATAGAACCCGATGAGTCCATCAGTACACCCGGTCCGTCCGCAGTAGAAACGGCACGTGAATTAACTGGCGAGCGCACAGTTGACGGGCATACGATTGTAAGTCTTGGCACACTGCCAGTAGCCTTAATTTACGCAAGACCTGAGGTATAAGGAAGATGAAAGAGAGCATCGGCTGATGCCAGAATGGGTAGCTATTGGCAGCACAGTTGACTGGCGTTCTATTTCAGGTAGAGAGTGCTCTCCACCTGAAATAGGATAAGCACTAGCTTGACAATAGTAGCATACAGGGTATATACTTTGTTGTATGAAAACAGCCATTCTAAACGTTAAAGTAGACGAACAAGTAAAAAAGCGAGCACAAGCAGTCGCAGGCTCTTTTGGTATTCCTTTGAGTACCTTGGTAAACGCCTACCTCATGGAATTGGCCGAGACCGGCCAAATTCACTTTAGTGCCGTCGAAGTTATGACGCCGCAGATGGAAGAACTTATCGAGTCTGCCGAAAAAGAAATAAAGGCAGGCGAAACCGTCGGTCCGTTTAAAACCACCGAAGAAGCTATCAATTATCTAAAGAAAGCTTGATATGCTTTACCGCCAGATCGATTTTACAAAAAGCTTTGTAAAGCAGTTTAAGAAATTAAGAGAGACCCAGAAACAACATTTTTATGAACGCCTTGAGATCTTGAAAAAGAATCCTCACAACCGCGTACTACGTGATCATGCATTGAAAGGTAAATATACCGGCTATCGAAGCATTGATATCGAGAACGATTTGCGAGCGTTATATTACATTGAAAATGGCCAGATCGTGATCTTCGCATTTATAGGCTCACATTCTCAGCTATATTAACTACAACTTTGCCTCTATTCGCGAGTCCGTCGTTTTTTTACCCATCAAGTCTGTAGGTATCGACGATACTAAAATCTTGCATGGGTTCGC
>CAZTOK010000047.1:0-8584 GCA_964615445.1 uncultured Candidatus Saccharibacteria bacterium
GAGCGTCTTAGCGATACGGGTCACTTTACTGGTGGCGAAAACCACGGCCGTCCAGTGCTACTGGATGATACGTTTGAAATCTGCACTAGTTGGGGTGTGCTAGGAAAAGAGTATAGTCTACAAGAGTTTATCCCGGAAACAGTGGTTATTGATGGGGTACGTTATGTATCATTAGACTTTCTACTTCGAGTTAAAAAAAGCTGGCTGCAAGATGATGATGTGCGGCAAAAAGACATAGACGATGTGAAGCTGATCGAAGCCTACTTAGCCAAAGGAGACCATTCATAAGATATCCTAACGACAAAATGCCTGCGAGTATGATCTAATAGCATCTGATGGAACTTTCACCCCCTGCGATTAATGAGCAAGAGCAATGCTCACCCGAACGGCACGTAGGCCGGTGTTCATTGTTACTGGAACGCTTTCGAGAAGTGGACACTTATGTTGAAAATCCCCCTCGAGACGCAGAACAAGCTGATATTGATGCAGTGGAGGAACTGCATGACCAATTTCTTGGTATTCTTGCCGAACTTCCGGAGCGTGATGTCGAGCTTGCAAAAGAGACTTACGAAGCGTTGACAGATAGTGATAATCCTCGTGACCGTTTTTGGGCAGCTACTTTTTTCTCGCGCATGCTGCCCGTTGATAAACCTATGGGGTTAAGTATGCTCGGACGGCTGATTGGCCGTGAAGAAACCGAACACGCCGTCATGGATAGAGCCTGGGAGGAGTTAAGTACAACTGTCGCCGGGGATAATCTGCTTAGATTCAGTGAAGCGATTGAATATGTAGATAAATATCACGCCCGATTAAGAGAACGTATGACGGCGCGTATTACACAAGCTCGCGGCAAAAAGCCAGATGATCACACACGATACGACCAATTTCCTCCCTATGTACCACCAGAGGATTAGGAGAGTATGGGAGTATAATTGAGGTAGCATGTACAAAATCCAAAGTGATAAATACCGAAAAGCTCGGGGCGGATCATCCCGTGTTCTTGACGTAGTATGTGAAGGCTGCGGTAAACATGTGGCTTACTATCAAAAGGACGGCCCTGGATTACTAAAACGAATGTATGTTGATCGCTTTATCGATGTAAAGCCAACAGGCGATGACCTTTCTTGCGAGGGTTGCGACCGTGTTCTTGGCAAACTTATAAACTACAAGAAAGAAAATCGAGCTGCCTATAGGTTATTTGTAGGCGCGATTACGAAAAAGATTGTTAAAAAAGACGTGTTGAACCCCTAAGGCAATGCAGGAAAGTATTAAACGGCAACTACAAAGGCTGGCCGGATCTAGCCGTGTACATATCGCAGTTATGAGCGAGCCATTCCTTGGCTACGTTCTTGAAGGCAAAAAAACTATTGAATCCCGCTTTTCGCTGCATAAAATTGCGCCCTATCAAAAAGTGCAGGCTGGAGATGTAGTTTTTATGAAAGCCGGGCCAATTGTAGGTTGCTTCACTGTGAGTTGGGTAAAGAGCTATGATTTAAGTAATTATCGCATCCAGGATATTGAGCAGCGGTACGGTAAAGGAGTTTGCGGCGATGCTGCATTCTGGAAAGTAAAGGCCACCAAGCGATATGTAACATTAATGGGTATTACAGATATAAAAAGACTAACGCCAGTGCGGATTGAAAAGCATGACCGCAGAGCATGGATTGCACTATAAGTTAGGAAAGAGTCTAAGCAATAACTGTTGTTTCGCCATAAGTTACCGCATAGCCTCCAACATGTACACCGTTCGACACATCGACAGACATATTGCCGCCCATTCCTAGATCATAGCCTTGCGCCACGGTAAATTGCTGTTTATCGAAAAGTCCGTATTCCTTCGCATAACAGCCCAAAGCCCCTGCTGCAACTCCTGTGATTGGATCTTCGTTCTCATCGTCTAGGGGGTTAAACTGCCTTGCATAGAAGTCGGTATCTGCGATTGGTGATTCCATCGTGAACGGATAGAAGCCGCGGGCCGATGTGGTGCGACAATACTCTTTGATGCCTTCAATATCTTGTGTAATGGCACGGAGTGCTTCAAGAGACTTTACGGGAATTAGAAGCTTAGGCGTTCCAGTAGATACTACCTGTAGTGGCAAATCTAGAAAGTCTGTTGCAGCTATACCAAGTAAACTAGCGATGCGATCGTGGTTTTCTTCAATCTCTCCAAAGGTGGGCTGCTTTTGTTCCATGACTACTAAGCCGTCTTTATGACAGGTCGCATTGAGCGTGCCTGCTCTGGTTTCTTGTACGAGCTTCACGCTTTCAGCATCACCAAGTGCGATTCGACCCTGTTCCATGAGCGTATGGAAGCTGGCAATGGTCGCGTGGCCACACAAGTCTACTTCGTGATTTGGCGCAAAGAAGCGAAGCCTAAAGTCTGCATTGTCCGACGGCAGAACAAAGGCACTTTCGGCGAAATTAAGCTCTGTTGCAAGAGACTGCATTTGCTGTTCGCTAAGATTTTCCGCATCAAGAATAATGCCTGTCGGACTGCCGAATTCCTTATCTTGTGTAAATGATTTAACTAGTTGGATGTTTGCTTGCATCTTTTTATGATAGCAAAAAATCATCGCATCATTTTTTATTGCCGATACTCTGGCCTTTAAATCTGTTGGGTGGTGCGTCCTTTGCTTCTGGCTTCTTGGTGGCACTTTTCTTGGTTACTGCGTTTGCCACTTTCTTGTTACTCGGCTTTTTCGCTGCTTCTTCAGCCCTGGGCTCTTCATGTTTCCGGGCATAGTTCTTACGCGAAGCAGCAATAACCTCATTGGCTCGTTCGTCACTGAGCGTATAGCGCTCTTCCAGCCTTATAGTTTTGCCAGATGTTGGCTCCATCGGTATCTCAACTGACGTCTTGAGGTAGAAATTGTAAATAGGTAAGTTTAACAGCTCTCCTTGCTCAACGTGAGGTGCGAATCGGGGAAGGAGTAATTGCTCATCGACAGAGCTGCCAGTGCCAAAAAGTACCAGCGTACGAGCATTGGCGAGGATCGTTTGAGTCAGACCGGCGTCTTCCTGCTGCTCCGTGCTCTGCTCGGCAATAGTCAAATACAACTTGAACTTGCGAGCTTCCGACATCATGGTTGCAAACGGCTTGGTGGCAAAGTTTTGAAACTCATCGACATACACAAAGAACGGGCGACGTTGGTCTTCCGGAATGCTGGAGCGACGCTCAGCCGCTAACTTCAACTTAGCTAAGATAGTCGTGCCGATCAATGCTGATTCGTCTTCGTTAATGTCACCCTTGCCTAGGTTGCAGATTAGGATTTTGCCAGAGTCCATAATGTCTTCAAAACTGATAGTGGACTTGGCCTGTCCGAGCATCCGCTGGGTCTGCACTGATGATTCGTAGGCATCTATGCGGTGGTTTACACTTTTGGTCATACTCACGCGCTGGAAGCCGCCAGCCTCACCGAACTCTTCCCGCCAAAAGTCTTTGAGCCGGTCATCCTCCAGGTTGGCCACCACGCCCTTGCGGAACTTTTTATTGCGTAAAAGTTTTAGGATCGTAAAGATGGTCGCACCCTCTACTGTTAGAGCAGTGTGCAGTACATTACGCATAATGGCTTCGATATTGTGAGCCGTTGAGTCGTCGTCTGAGAAAACCTTGCGCATAACGGATACTAACGCCGATGTCACGCGACCACGCTCAATAAGATATTCGTCGCCACTGAGACCTTCGGGCATTTCAATGGGATTAATGCCAATCGGATGGGCGACATCGTTCGGGCTGAGGTATATTACATCATTCTTGCGTTCTTCAGGAATGATTTTGAGCAGCTTTTTGGCTGAGTCACCGTGAGGATCGATAAAAGCTAGGCCACGGCCAGCGTAAATATCCTGCGCCGCAGCGTATTCCATCACGGTAGTTTTACCACTACCAGTGCTACCGATAAGCAGGAGGTGGCGTGCTCTTTCGGCCGTAACGAGGCTAAGGGGTGTAACCTCACCTGCGTGCTCGTTGTTGCCGAGCACCACATCGTATTCATTTGTATCTGCCCGGCGCTTCATCTCGGGTGGAGCTGGTAGCGTTTTAGCCCTAGAAACAGCCGTATTCTCGGCTTTATGCAGTACGGAAGATGGGAAGTGATAGAGCGATGCTAGTTCCGACGCGGATAGGAGGTTCTTCTTAGCAAATAGCGTGGGTAGTCTGTGGCGGGTCATGAATGCGCGACGCCAGTGCCGCAAAGCATATGGGAAGTCCCACCTCGCCCCTAGCGCTTGATAGCTGGGCGTACTGTACACCTCGAGTGAGGCCTTAACTGTATCTTTTCGGTCTTTGCATCTCTTTGCGTCTGGCGAGTAAACAATAGCCCTGACAGTAACGTGGAACTTCTGTTGGCTTAACTTGTCGTGTACTGATTGCAATAGGTCTTGCTCAATAGGATTGATACTACGAGCAAGTTTGCGATGTGAGGCTACTTCTTGCTCTTGCATTGCTTTACGTTGGCGGCTG
Source organism: uncultured Candidatus Saccharibacteria bacterium (assembly GCA_964615445.1). GTDB lineage: Bacteria > Patescibacteriota > Saccharimonadia > Saccharimonadales > Saccharimonadaceae > JALRBM01. The sequence continues at coordinate 4,460 of CAZTOK010000047.1, forward strand.
CTGGTGTTGTAGCGCGAAGGGCCATGAAAGGTGTCGCTTACCAAACCGATGATTCCGAGTGACATCGTGCTGATAATTCTGCGCAAGATATTCCACGGCGACGCCTTCTGCTTGCCTAAGCTGTAGATAAGTTCTTCATTGTGATAGAGCTTGTGCTGTAAGATTTCGGATGTCCGACTGGAAGTAGGCATAGCTATCAGTTGCAGAATTATTACTTCGTCTTTACTTGGTTTTGCTATCGCGCCCATTGGATAAGACAGCGGATCTGACTTAGTCAAAGAATCATGCGTAAGCAGCGGATAGGCGAAGTAGCCTGTTTGTTTGAACTCCGAGATGTGAGAGTTAGAACGGTTAAGATTTTTGGGCATATAGTCATCGACTTGCTTTACCTTAACAGATTGGTTGTAGGATGCGATAGCTTGCATAAAATCGCCCACCTTATGCCTTGGAACCCGCATCATAAATCGTATACCTTCCGGACGATCCGATACGATTTCCTGCGTAAAGACCATTTTCTGAAAGAGGATCTTACTAATGAACCCTCTACTCCGGTTAAGACCGTACAAGTTAACGAAAAGATGTTGCGTGGCTTCGGGTGACCTGCTGATCGCCGCAGGTGGCGTAAGCTCCAAAAATGTCCACTTTTGTTTGAACAGACGCCGTAAGTCCAATAGTCTGAGCAATGGGACCGTAACGAGAATCAGTTGAGCAATAACACCTAAAACCAAACAGATTATTGGCAGTATTGACTCTAATTTATGCAGAATCTCCATTACCGCTCCTTGTCGTGTATAAAGTTATAATCAAGCGCTTGGGCCATCGTGCGCGTCCGGTCGCTGATGATATTGAGACCCTTTGAATTCATTTCGGATATCTTCCATGTCCCGGCTGCCATGTTAACTTCTGTTACGTAAGCCACATGGCCTAAACCCTCTGCCGCGTTTGCAGTCTGCATAATCGCACCCACGGCTGGCGTTTGATCGACTACATAACCTTCAAGACGAGCATGCCACGCCCAATCGGCAGCGTTACCCCAGGTATTCGCAATCGGCTTGCCCGCTTCTTTCCGCTTTATGAATACCCAGTAGGTACAATTGCCCCAAGCATAGGTGTTATCTTCCGGCGAATCGCCTGTATAAAACGTGCCGTTACCGCCTGAACCGCCGGGCATTACCTGATCTTTCAACATGTCGCCGATGTTTGTGATCGAGGCGACTGCCGCACCAGGTAAAATGAGTAGAACAATGATAGTACCGAGGATCATCCCGGTTTCTATCTTGAACGAAACAAGCTTTTTACCTCGGTGCAGCGTTGTAATCATAGTGCGTACAATTCTGCCGGATTAGTAGTAATAAGTGGGTGCTCTTTGGGCGATGCGATCACTCTTACTGCTACATGGTTTTGATCGGCAATAATCAAGGCGTCGCCACGGCCACAAGTCAGCAAGAAACTTTCCTCGTACTCACTTAGGTTAAATTCCGAAGTAACACCTTTAATGGTTGTCGTATCTTGCTTCATCAGGATGCGCAGGCTACTTTGCGACGCGATAGCCCGGCCATATTCGCTATGCAGGAAGTCGTTTGCCTGCTGGGAAATGATAGATACTCCGAGGTAGTATTTGCGGGCACGTCGTACTAGCCCGGCGACAAAGCGAGCACTTTCCTCGTGTTCGAGCAGCATCCAGCCTTCGTCAATAACAAGCAGGCGCTTTTCCGGCTCGGCTTTAACTTGGTTTTGCACGAAGTTGGCAATGATCATCATCATGATTTGGCGTAGGCTCTCCGGTAAGTCTTTGATGTCAAAGATGACGAGTCGGTTATCTAGCTTGATATTGGTTTGTGCATTAAAGACGTGCGCCAGCGTGCCGCTGATGTATTTCTCTAAACGCTCTCGTAGCTGAAGTTGGCCTAAATCTTTTAGTTCGGCGTATAAGTCTTCAAGCAGTGGTGGTTCTTTCTTCGCCTTGTCATATATTTTTAGGATGGCCTTATCTACTGCCGCTTTCTCGCGAGCACTCAAACCCTCGGCCATGAGGGAGATTACTTCTGTTAGATCTTGAGCATGCTCAGACAAGTCACTTTTAGTGTGTGATGTCGTTGCAAGGTCGAAGGGGTTAATTTTTTCTTTTGATTTGGCGGACAGTTTGACATAGGTGCCTTTGACTGACTCGGCCAGGTTTTTGTACTCTCGCTCCGGGTCGATCACGATCACTTTTGTGCCCTGCATAAGCTGGCGCAAGATCTCGACCTTGGTAGCGTAGCTTTTGCCACTGCCGGACTGCGCAAAGACAATACTATTGGCGTTATGCAAGCTAAATCGGTCGAGGATAACGAGTGAGTTGTTAGATTTGTTGACTCCGTAGAGAATGCCGTTTTCCTGCACCAATTCGGACGACATGAATGGGAAAGCTAGTGCTGCTGATGAGCTGTCGAGGTTACGCTTTTGGTTTAGCTCGTCTTCGCCGCGTGGCAAAACGGATTGTAGTGCTTCTAACTGCTGATAACGTGCCGTCTTGATATTAAACAGCCGTGCGGCCAAAGCGTTTTCGAGCATCTTGGTAATTTTGTTTAACTCGTCGAGCGAGTCCGCGCGGAGGTTCACATACAGTGACATTTGAAAGAGCTTTTCCTGTCCGCGCTGGATTTTATCTCGCAGCTCCATCGCTGAATCTAGCGGATCGGTAATCTCCGAGCCAACAATCGCACCCTTGCGCATTAGTGAACGGCGGGTCGACTCAAGCTCTGTGATTTTGCGGTGCAATTTCGGCAAAGCCAACAGCGCATCGACTTCATGAATGTGGTACGCAATGTCCGCGCTGTGGTTAAAGTGGATTAGACTGTCTAGCCAGCCACTAGAAGCCACGAACGGATAACCAGAGACAAACAGCGTGCGCATGTACTGGCCATCAATAACCAAGTGATCGGCTTGCTCTTCTAATCCTTCATACGAGAGCGTATCAACCTGATCTTGCTCACCGAAGCTAAATGCCAGCTCCTTCGGTCGTTCGTCGCGCCGCTTTTTCCATTCGGTTAATTGGTTTAAGGGCTTAATTTCTATCATGCCTGCTCCTTTCGGATGTATGAATTGTTTAGTAGTTCTGCCACTTGATCACTGATCGGCTGTCGCTTGGCCTGAGCCGGGTTGTAGAATGTATGGAACAGATCAAGCAACTCGATATTTGTAAGTTGTCTCGTTCGCATACCTAAGCGGTTCAGTCCTTTGCTAACCATGTCGGCGTTAAGGGATAGTTGCTCTTTTGCGGTATCAAAGTCGCGGGCGGTGCATGGCAGCACGGCATAAAAGTGGCGAGATAGGATTTTGTTATCGGAAACCAGACTTTGGACGAATTCAGTATAGTTTTCGATCTGACTGCGATATATTTTCTCCTTCTCACTCTCTAGCAAGCCTTGAATATCGGACAGATACTTATCCATGTCCAATTCGCGTATGCGTACAACGATTTCGAGCGGGCACGGCAGCGAATTCAGGAAGTTCTCATAGGTATCGATGAGGGCGTCTTGTTCTTCCTCGCTTTTCAGCTCAAAGTTGACCGGCGACACCTCTATGACGACACGGTACTGATCGCGTGGCAGTAAGAGCATGTTGCCCTTGACGCCGTTGATGTTAATTTGCTGACGCGCGGAGGTTTTCTTGTTGGATTTCTGTAAGATGGACACGCAATTCTCCTTTCTTGTTCGTGGTAATGTGTACATTGGCATCAGGATTGGCCAGTAAATCTTCGATCTGGATTCGCTCAGCGGTACTGAGGTTGATCCTTCGAGAGGGAGCAGCCACCTGCGCCATAGCCTCTTCGGCGGATTCATCTTCTACATCTGCGGGCAGCACAATCTCTCGTGCATGAGCACTGTTCTTATTAAAAAGGTAGTATCGCGGCCGCATGTTGTACCGCAGTAAAGTGATTGCCCAGAACAACAGGATCTTACCTTTAATGCGAATTGCCAGCAGTGCGCACAGAACTGCCACACAGGTGATAAGCACTACCTTATACGTGGCGTAAGCAAAGAACGGCGGGAGTATTACGAAGATGCCGCTACCGCCAAAGATTGGCGTGATAAGCAGCAGAAGCTGTGTCATGCCAAGCTTGCCCGCAATTCGGTCTTCGAC
>CAZTOK010000048.1:0-8332 GCA_964615445.1 uncultured Candidatus Saccharibacteria bacterium
TCGGGCACAGGTGCTTCACCTTGCAGAATCGTTCAGCTTTGCACCCAAACTAGGCCACGACGCTAACGCAGGGCTATGGGATGGATTTGGGACACACGACGAGTCAGGCCGTGAATGGCGGGTCGAGCACAGTGAGCTCAACTTTTCCGCTTCACTACGGCTGCGGGCGTCGGGGAGACACAACGAGCACCTGCGTACCTTGCCTACGACAGTACTTCATCCGCCTTACGAAGCTATCTGGCAACCCACCGGACAATTCAGTTTGGGCGTACCGATAACTCTTACGGTCAATCGCTAAGTATAGTTGACTGGTACCACAAAAGAGGTAGATGGTCACAGGCACTGTGACCATCTACCTCTTATTTACTAACAGTGGCTATTTTGACGTGCCAAAAATTGCCCGACGAAGAGAGTGTGCTGCCTGAGCACGCATAGAAATAGCGTCTTTCTCTTCGGCATTCATTTCTGCGAATGTTTTTAACTGATTTTCAGGTATAAAAATAGGATCGTAGCCAAAGCCATTCTCACCTCTAATAACCTCTGCTATGGTACCTTCAAGTTTACCGACAAATACCCGAGCCCCACTTGCATCGCAATAGCCAAGTGCTGTTACTACAGTTGCAGCACGATCCCCCCAACCATCCAACATCTTCAAAATTCCCTCATTGCCGACATTGTCTAGAAACCACGCAATCAATGCTCCTGGAAGATCTCCCCAAGCATGAATATATAGTCCCGTATCGTCGACGAACACTGGTTTCTGTACCACTGCATATGCAGCGAGCGCCTTTTCTTTTGCGACTAGAGCTACATCAGTCGCTTGAATCTCAGGCAGCGCTATCTTTTGATTGAGTACCTTTACTCCTAGGAGACGTTCGAATTCTTTTGCTTTTCCAGCATTACCAGTAATAAGGGTTACTTCTTGCATCTACAGACTCCTTTTTTACAAGTATACCAGCTGCACGTTGCACTTATTATTTGACTCTTTTCTAAAATCCGAAATTCTCCCATATAGAAAAGACCCCTTTTGGTAACACGGAGGGGTAACCGCGGAGCTAGAATTTTCGAGGTCCAGCCCAGTCCACGCTTACTTGGTTTTAGCTCGAAAGTAAGAGACGAATTAGAAAAAGGAACAGGTTAGCGTGAACCATCCCAGGTCGTATTGATGTAGACTCCACCATGAACATCGCGTGCCACCACACCATGATTCACGCCGCCAACATAGTTGACCGTAGTACGAGGAGAAGGCTCAGCAGGAGTAGTCAGTCCTAACGCGAATCGGAGCTGCTGACGCTCATCCTGATAATACTGGAAAGCCTTCGGGTTCAGCTCCATACACCCAGCGAAAGTTTGGATAATCCAGTCATCCACCTGTGCTGGCATCAGCGGAATATTAAACCTGTTGACACATGCAGTCTGTGCCTGCTCAATACTATCGAAACGGATAAGCTCCATAACCCGTACGTCAGACCATGAACCAAGCCACACAGCGCCAGATTCCAGCTGCACAGCAAGTCCAAAAGGTGGCGGCGCTTGACCGGCCAATTCGTAATAGTTGGGCATCTTACAGCTCCTTACCAGTAGGCGGTCTTCTGTGTCAATTATTTATACCACAATTAATATAAACTGAATAGTACCCACCGAATGCTATCGACCCCATTCTACACCATCATCAGCATCGTCAGATGAAAACGTCAGAATCAGGAAAAGCACAAGATACCAACCCCATACAAAGGTTTCCAGAATTGCAGTGGTAAATCCCACGCCAAACAATGCGCATACACTTGCAATAAGCAAGACTAGTGCGATACCAGCCAAGCCAACAAGTACAGTCGACACCCAAATCGGAAATGGCCACTCCTGAGCCATTGGCCACAACCAGCTCGTGCCAAACCAGCACCCGAGATACACTATTGAGCTAGTAAGCATGAAGGGCAGTCTGCTCAAAAACTTGTCAAACCTATTAACCATATTCAACAAGCGCAACATAAATACCACAAACAGAATTAACAATCCCACTCCAGTTGCAGCGATGAATGTGCCAATTATAGCCATAATGATAGCCCGTTCAATCATCGACTGCAACGAGACCATCACCGAAAGGATACCAATGACAAAACATACCACCAAAAAGCTAACTAGCCTAGAATTGGTAGTGTTCGGGTTAAACTCTACGGCACACAACGCCCCATAGGCCATAAGCGTACTTACCGCTATAGCGGGCCGAACGTACTCCGCCTTAATAGTAGACATACCCACCTCCAGTTGACATATCAACGACTAAAAGCGGTTGAGGCATATCTTACCATAAAGTGCGCGACATGTCATTAGATATAATGCACGAAATCACCCCTTAATACTGCGGCATGATTGGCCTGCTGGTTCGTGACGGCGTATACCACCTCCTGGAAGATGACGGTAACGGGCAGTGGGCATTCGTTGATGACTACACCGTTGAGATGATCGGCCGAGAGCTGGCCGCCGTGCTGGAGCGCGGCGCAGCCTAGCTCACGCTGTTATCCATCACAACCGTGGGACTCCGCTGCAAAAAAGCGTAGCGGAGTCCCACAAGAAAGACACTTGCGTGTCATTTTTTTAATTCTAAAAAACACTTCAAACGAATGGCCTTTTTCATTTTTATGATTACCCCTTGCCTGAAGGGAAGGGCATTGTTTAGACGTTGGAACCGACCTCGCATTACTAAATAGCAGCACCGCTAGTTTAGCACCAGATCCTCGACTATAATAAATATGACCCATTAAAAAGGTCTATCGTTTCGATTTTATAAAAAGCTGAAAGGAGACGTATGTCAGCCTATGTACTTTCGTTCGTCACACCAATCAATACAGAACAGTTTGAAGCATACCGCGAGATCGCTAAGAAATCTATGGAGGTGTACGGTGGTCGCTACGTCGTGCGCGGTGGCGACATCGAAGTAGCAGAAGGTTCATGGCCTGAAGGCCAGGCGGTAGTCATGATGGAGTTCCAAGACATGGACACATTACATACATGGTACGAGTCACCAGAATACGCACCTGCGCGAGAGATAAGCAAGGCTGCGTTACATCGACAGCTCTTGTTTATCGAAGGTGTGACAAGGTAACGCTTTTACTGCATTTTTCAAAAAATTGAGCCATGACAAATGTGACCAATGCTGATCTTGGTCACATCGGAAATGAGATGAAACTACGGTTGTGGCGTCCCTATCGAGTATAGGTTGCCGTCCGGATCCTCGAACCAAGCTACCTGCACATCACCCATGGTGGCAACGCCATCCTGCCACGTTGCCCCAGGGATATCGTAGGTGAGGAACACAATTCCTTTCGCCTTCATTTCCTTAACTAAGTCATCAATAGTTTCAAGTTCCCAGGTGGCCACCGACGCCTTACTAGAGCCAGCCGTAGCTGGCGACTCATAAATGAATAAATTACCACCGCCCGTGCGATATGTAAGACCACGCGGATTTTCTGCTTCGCGGCTTAAACCGAGCTTGCCCTCATAAAATTCTTTGGCTTTCTGTAAATCGCTCACCGGTACGGTTGCTAAAAATTTTGCATTGTTGAACATTATTATTCCTCCTTATACTAATTATACGTTAGCCATCATGTGCTCTCTGTCAGAGCTTGCTGGGGCATCTTACGCCAAAAATGCTTGCCTGCAAATAGGCTCACAGGCAAAGCGACGACACATATCGAAGCGGCAGCCAAGGGTATATTTGAAGCACCATTAAGTATAGAAATAGTTGTCCCACCAATTGCCGCACCAAGCGCAACACCAATATTCACTGCTGATACACCGAGCGTTGAGGCCAGGTTAGCGCCTTTACCCGCCAGACCAATTACGTATAGCTGATATGAAGGTACGAGACCAAATCCTACAAATCCCCATGCTAGCAGTAAGAGTGCAACCAGTATACTCTGAGCACCTAATAATCGCAGTAATATAAAAATTCCGATGAGCAGTACATTGGCAATAATAATTGTTTTGCGAGCGTTCTTATCAGCCAGCTTGCCTCCTATAAACGTGCCAACTGCACAGGCCGTCCCATATGCAAACAAGAACACGCTCACCATGCCACCATATATATGTGTAATTGTGGTTAGAAATGGCTCTAGGTAGGTCAGCATCGTGAACTGACTGCCCATAATAAGCAGACCGGCAAGCAGCGTAATAAGCACACCGGGCGTAAGGGCTGCGCGCGACTGATCTTTTAGCGATACCTGCACATCACTTTTGGTGTGCGGCAAAAAAAGCAATAGACCACCGAGCGCTATGATACCCATAATAACCACTGCAATGAATGCCGCTTGCCAGCCAAGTAGTTGTCCAACAAGTGTCCCGAGTGGCACCCCTAAGACTGTAGCTACCGAGAGGCCACCAAACACAATGCCAATTGCTTGACCACGCTTTTGGGCCGAAACTGTCTGTGTGGCGATGGAAAAACTGCTACCAATAACTGCACCATGCATAACACCAGCTACAATACGTGCGATCAAAAAGAGATCATATGAGGTAGTAAATAATACTGCAGCGCTGCTGAGTACATATATAGAAGCAGTGGCGATCACAAGCGTGCGTCGTCTCATTTTATTCGTCAACGCTGTTAGTAGGGGCGAGCCGATAGCAATACCTAGGGCGTAGCCTGTAACGAGTTGTCCTGCGCTACCTACATTTACCTGTAAACTATCTGCTATTGGATTTAAAATGCCGACGATCATTAACTCAGCAGTACCAAGCACAAATGCTGTAAACGCCAGCACAAGAAGGACTATTTTGTATGATTGATTTTTGATGCTCATGCCGTTATCGTAACATCGGAACTATATTCTAGATAGGTACTATCACGTAGTATAGTATGATTATGATTTTAAATAACAAAGAACATCTAATCAGTGTGGACGGCAAGATTTATCACTGTCCAATTGACGTAAGCATGCACTACATTGGCGGAAAGTGGAAGGCGGTCGCCATGTGGTATCTGCATGACGGCCCTAAGCGCTACAGTGAATTGCGCCGACTTATGAGTGGTATTACCGAGCGTATGCTCTCTAAACAATTACAAGAGCTGGAGCATGACGGGCTCATTGTCCGACATGACTACCAAGAGATTCCGCCACACGTAGACTACGCACTCACCGAAGATGGTCAGAAGTTACTACCAGCTCTGCAAGCTCTATCCGACTGGAGCTTCGAGCTCTCACAAAAACGTGGCACAATTGTTGCCGCGCGCAATGAAATGAGCGATTAGCTAAGGGGCATTAATCAAGCTTTTCAGAAAAGAAACCCACAAAACTGGTTGCATTCCAAAATTCAGCCTATCGCCGTTCCTTAAATTGCACGGGGTTCTGCGGATCTTTATTAAAGATTAAAGCAGCCTCTCTAAGCATCTGCGTAAATACTGTTTTGTCGAGCTGCTCAAGCGTTTCAAAGCTAAAATTATTATTTCCGCATCTTGTGCTCTTAAGTCTATCTACGTAAAAACCTACAAGTGGTTTATTGTTTTTTGTTATGGACAGATACATGCTAATGTAATTTTTCTGCAGAGCTATTCCGATGACCGGCCAATCAACCGTTGCTCCGGGGTTAGGGTGATAAGTAAATTTTCCGTAGCCAAGCATTTTAAATGTCATGCCAGGCTCCTTTGGACCGACATTATAAAACCAAGGCTCTAACCCTGGAACTATTATGCGTATAAATTTGTCGATACCCTTGAGGTCACGACCCAACTGTTCGGCTTCTTTCAAATAGTCTTCCCTAGAATTGGCAGTAACTTTATACATGACTCAATAGTATCGCGGTCACCCTTTAAGTGTCTAGACATCAATACAGAAGAGTTCAAATTCTAACTCTTCTGTATCTGTAAATACTGGCTGACTCTCTTACTTTAAAAAGTAATTTTTCCTAGGGTGTACCAACCGAAAGCACATTACCGTCCGGATCTTTAAACCAGGCAATATATATTTCATTCATGGCAGCAATGTCATCTTCCCAGGTAACGCCAGGTATGTCATAAGTAAGAAATTCAATGCCTTTGTCTTTCATACCTTTAACAGCTTTTACCAGTTCTTCACGATTAGCAACATCCCAGGCGGCACTAGTTGCCTTGTTCGTACCGGCGCCGTCTGGCGATACGAACACAAGTAAATTGCCGCCGCCAGTCTCGAATACAAGTGCTCGCGGATTCTCTTCTACAAGTTTTAATTCTAATTTGTCTTGGTAAAATTCTTTGGCCTTTTCGCGATCACTTACTGCTATACAGGCAAAGAGTTTTGTGTTCTCTAGCATATATCTATTTCCTCCTAGGAGTTATTATCTCATGGCGCGCTTTTAATAGCATTGCATTTAATAGAAAGCGGCGAGTGATCCAAATAACTTAAGAGCTCTTCAACTCTATTGCGATTACGAAAGGAGGAAAGATATAGTCTCATGTGGTAATGATAGCAAACAAGTTCGTTTGACTGGGGAGGAGGGGTGTTGTCCAAACTTTTGCCAAAGATACTGGTGATCGAGAAATAGAGCAAGACATTTATGAAATACAGGCTTTACTCGATGAAAGCACAGAGATAATGGACGACTAGGATCTATCGTTTAATCCTGCTAATCTAGAAATACTATGCCATTTTTACCCTATCAGGAATCAGCCCCTATCGCTACGCTTACGCCGTGGGTTGAAGCCTTCTGGCAAAGTCCCATTGAATATAGCGGAACGCTTCGGCTTCTCCCTTCGGCAAACATGCAACTGCTCGTGTATTCAAACACTCGCGGACGCGGCTTGGCGATCATTGGTCCAATGAGTAAATTCCAAATAACTAATGTACATGCCGGTGAAAGCTTTTTTGGTGCTCGGCTTGTCGCAGGGACAAAAATAACCATCCCTGGTTTTAACACTGCCATCATGAAAGATGGCCGAGTCTTTGGGTCAGAATTACAATGTCGACCAATCCAAAACTTTGAAGCAGCACTAACAAAGACAACGGGGACAAAAATCATGCGTCTTAACCTATTAACCGAGCTAATCCATACACTTGTAGAGGAAAAGTACTTTGCTCGCGACACACTGGTTGACCGATTCATCGCTAACGTACGAACGGCCGACGGCGTCGGTTCGGTTGAACAGCTTACTACTGGCCTTTCATTGAGCGATCGACAATTGCGCCGACGATTTATATCTTATACGGGAATAACTCCAAAAGGCTTTATCAAGATATGCCGTCAGCAAGCTGTAGTAAAAAGCCTAAAGCAGTCAGCAGGTACCATCGCAGCAATTGCAGCCGCCTCAGGCTACAGTGACCAGGCTCATTTAAATAACGAATTCCGAGAACTAATCGGCGTTACGCCCCTTACACTGGATGACGAATTAACACTCGAATAAAGCCACGCCAGTTGTCCGTTTTTTACAATGATCTTAGACCAAGGTTCGCTACACTAAGAGCATTATTAACAAAACGGAGATCGATTATGAACAAGAAAGTATATTTATACGTATTGCCCGCCATGGCAGACTGGGAGCCAGGTCAGACTATCGCCGAGTTACAGAGCGGCCGGTTTTTTACAGTTACCGAGCGTTTTACGGTTAAAACAGTGGCTCTGACAAAAGAACCTATTGTGACTATGGGAGGCGTAACGATTAAACCTGATTACGGTATCGACGAAGTTACTACCGATAGTGCTGCCTTGCTCATTTTGCCTGGCAGCGATGATTGGCAGCAGCCTCAGCATGAAGTAGCACTGAAACTTGCCCAGCAATTTTTAGATGCCAAAGTCCATGTGGCGGCTATTTGTGGCGCGGTTGAAGCTATGGCAAAAGCTGGCATGCTAGACGATGTTAAACATACCGCAACAAGTCTTGATTATCTTAAAATGTCATTTCCTAATTACCACGGCGAAACTCATTTCCAACATGAACTTGCTTATACAGACGGTACCCTCGTTACTGCTGGATCGACAGCTCCCGTTGAATTTGCCCAGCATATTCTTGCAGCATTAGAAGTTATGTCCTCTGAGGCCCTCGAACACTGGTATGGTTTCTATGGCAAACATGACGAAGCGTCTTTAATGCAACTTTTCGGAGTATTGCAAGCTGCCCAGCAAAAGTAAAGAGGTTTTTGGAGCCATTCTCTCTATCTGTTTGTTTAAGACAAAAGGGAGCTCTAACTCTATTTTTAAGAATTACTCCTACGCCGGAGGCAACTAAATGAGAAATTAGATATAAGATATATCTTATGAAATAAATACGTGTTATTGACAAATAATGAAGGGTTTTGTTATACTAGCGATATCACCATGACCGGATAGGCCTAAGGTTTCGACCGACCGCCGATGCCGGTCTTTT
>CAZTOK010000049.1:0-8269 GCA_964615445.1 uncultured Candidatus Saccharibacteria bacterium
GTACAGATATATGAAATCAAGCTAGGAGAGCTAGAGAAGCTACTAAAGGCCAAAGCTTACTAGCTAATGCTCAATTGTCAATGCTCATTGCTCAATGAATGATCAATAACTTAATGTATTAATGATTTGTTGAAGAATCAGGATGATTTCCTGGCACTCTTGTTGAAGTCGTTTTAATTCTGCTGATTTAGTGAACTCTTCTAATAGCTTCAGCCAATATAGTGTTTCAGATGCTTCCTTTTTGCTAATGAAAACTTTATTACGAAAGTCTTTCTTAGAGCTACCATTCTTGGCTTCTATGAAATTCGCACCTATGCTGGTAGATGAGCGAATCAACTGACTTAATAAAGGTTGAGCTAACGGATCTGTTCGTAGAGGTTTTACAAACTGGATCACTCTTCTGGAGAATTCTAGGGTGCGATCCCTAAGATCCATTGGCGCATTTACCACATTGCTCATTGAATATTCATTGTACATTGACACTTGATCATTGAATATTGCTAAAGCTTCAGCTTTTGCATTGGCATTTTTACTAGACAAGATGAAGTAAAATCGGGTACAATAGCCGGACTATTTACGTCTATTTCCTTAGGGAAGTGGGCGTTTTTTTAATAGGAGGGTTATGAGCAACAGAATAAAACTAATAGTTCAGGTCCCGTGCTATAACGAAGAAGAAACGTTGCCTTTGGTAATTAATTCAATTCCGAAGCAGATTCCCGGAGTTGATGTTATAGAGACGCTAATAATAGACGACGGATCCAGCGACAAAACTATTGAAGTGGCTGAAAAACTTGGCGTGAACCATATCGTACGCCACCCGCAAAACCGCGGGCTAGCGATTTCTTTTGCAGATGGGCTGCACGAGGCACTCCGCCAAGGCGCCGACATAATTGTGAATACCGATGGCGACAATCAGTACCCCCAGGCCAGCATACCCGAACTTATTCAACCAATTTTGGATGGATCGCACGACATAGTGGTGGCTGATCGCCAGACCGATAAGATAGCTCACTTTAGCCCATTCAAAAAACTAATGCAGCGCTTTGGCAGCCGGATGGTTAATCTGGCCTCCGGTACAGATATTCCTGATGCTCCCAGTGGATTCCGCGCCTATTCGCGCCACGCCGCCATGTCTATAAATGTGGTGACGGATTTTAGTTATTGCATGGAAACAATCATTCAGGCCGGCCGCAAACGTATTGCCATTACTCACGTGCCGGTTATAACTAACCGCAAAACCCGTGAATCTCGCTTGTTTAAAAACATTGGCCAGCATATTCGTAAATCCATGGCTGCCATCGTGCGTAGCTACACCATGTACAAGCCTTTCAAGTTCTTTCTGGCAGCCAGTGTTTTAGCCGCAATTGTTGGGATTATCCCATACACGCGCTACATGCTAATGGTTCTATCGCATGGTGAGAAGATTGGCGGCCACATGCAATCTCTCATTTTCGGTGCCGTTTTCATAATGCTCGGAGTGATGTTCATGGTCATTGGTATAGTGGCGGATTTGTTGGCCATAAACCGCAAACTGCTGGAAGATACGCTATATCGCCTCAAGGAAATGGAATACGATGCAATGCCTACAATCAACGGTAATTCTGAAGATACCGCCGCTGGATGAAGTTGTCCATCATCGGTCCTACCTATCCTTATAAGGGTGGAATAAGTCACTTTACGACTAGTCTCGTTAAGGAACTTCGTATTCAACACGAAGTGGATTTTATAAGCTGGAAACGCCAGTATCCAGGTTTTTTGTATCCAGTTGAGCAAAAAGATACAAAGAGTAAGAAAATAACAAAAGCAAAAGCGTACTTCCTATTGGATTTCTACAATCCTTTTTCCTGGATATCAGCAGCGCTGAGAATAAGGCGTCTAAGAAGTGATAGGTTAATTATTACGTGGACCACCCCTATACAGGCTCCAATATATTTCATCATCACACTCTTCGTTAAGTTTACTTCACAAACACGAATTGTATATTTGTGCCATAACGCCCTTCCTCACGAAAGACACTTCTACGACAAGCTATTAACACGCATGGCCTTTCTTTTTGCAGATGAATTTATTACACATTCTACAGAAGACAAGGATGTAATCAGTCAATTAGTGGAAAATAAACAAATAGTTAAAGCGTTTCTCCCCGTTTTCGAAGAGCTAAACAATAGAACCAAATACGATGTAGGTAGCCTAAAGCAACACCTCAAACTTAAAGAAAATGTTTTGTTATTTTTTGGCTATATACGACCGTACAAAGGGTTGAAGTATCTTTTAAAAGCATTGCCTGAGATCAAAGTAAACAATCCTAGCATAACAGTTCTTATAGTCGGAGAGTTCTGGGCAAAAGATAAGGGATCATATTTGGAACTCATGCAAAAACTTAAAATTGAAGAGGATGTAGTTTTAGTAGAAGGTTATGTGCCTAATGAAGACATCGGAAAGTACTTTGCAGTGTCTGACATTGTGGTATTGCCCTATATATCTGCGACTCAATCTGGAGTTGTCCAAACTGCATATGCATTCGACAAACCTGTGATCGCTACAAATGTAGGTGGGTTGCCGGACGTGATAACTCAGGCAATAACTGGATACCTCGTGCCATCAAAGAATGCATCAAAAATCGCCGAAGCAGTACGAGATTTTTATAAAAATCCACTGCCTAAAAAGAATTTGCAGCAAATAAAGCAGCAACTAAGCTGGCCAAACTATGTCAATTTAATATTGGCTTCATCGGATGAATAGTAAATATACCGTCGGCATTGTTACATTTGATTACGATCCTCCGATTGGCGGTCAAGGTGTTTATGTAAGCGGATTAGCAAATTATTTAGATAGGTTTTCGAAAAGACATAGGGTATTAAGCAGTTCTGGCGGGGGCAATGAAAATTCTAGATTACCAAGATTTGGTTCCAGAAACCAAGGTCCAATCCTTTTTTCTTTAATGGCAAATTTTCTAATGCCTATATGGTCACGCAAACAAAAAATTAATCTATTACACGTACAAACAGGCCCTGGAGGTGTTTTCGTGTTTATAAGATCTCGATTGCCCCTGATTGTCACTGCCCACATGCTATATTCCGAAAAACTACGGCTTAAGCCATCTATTCTCTACAAAATTTTAAGCTTGTTGGAGAAACGAACTTTTAAATTGGCGGATATGATTATTGCTACCTCGGAACAAATGGCAGGCCAGATCATGGATAGCTACAACATCCCGCATTCACGAATAACTGTAATACCTATAGGAACCGATACTGATTTTTTCAGGCCGCTTAAATCAAGCGATATTAGGAAATCGGCGCACATTATATTTGTAGGAAGACTTGATGAAAACAAGCAGATTGTAGAGTTAACAAGGATTGTTACTGGCCTTAAGAAGAAATGGCCAGAGCTATCAATGACTATTGTTGGCGACGGACCGCTTAAAAACAAACTTAAAGATTTGATTAGAGGTTCGAATTCTCAGGCTTACATTAAATTAGTCGGATTCAGGCAAAAAATCGATTTACGAAACCTTTATAACTCAGCTACGTTGACTGTATTATCTAGCAAATATGAAGCTTACGGGATGGTGGTTTGTGAATCATTAGCGTGTGGAATTCCTGTAATCGTACCAGACTCATCAGGCTTATCTAGAGTGGTGCAGCAAGAAAACTGCTGGGATTCGTTTGATGGATCCGCGAAAGATCTAAGAATTAAAATAGAAGAATTTTTGTCTAAAAAATCAATCGATAGCAAACGGGTGCGGCAAGTAGCATTGAATAATTTTGTTGAGGAAAAAAGCTATCAACAATTACTGGAGCTGTATGAAGAATATCTTTAGCAACAAACCTAAACAGAAGATCTTTGTAAGCATTTTTTGCACAGTTACTATTGCCATCCTTTTTTATCTTTATAGTTATCTCTCTTTCCATGGTGCAAATTGGTTTTTTCATCCAGACGAAAGAGATGTTTACTCTATTTCATATAATTTATACAAAAAGGGCACTTTCAGCTCTTCGCAGCCACTGAACACGCAGTTTGATGCTGCTTTATTTATTCCGGATGGCTCATCATCCATTAATGAGAGAATTGTCCCAGGTAGATCTCTCGGTATATATATATTGGAAGCGCCTTCATTTATTTTTGGCCAGCAAGCGCCTTTTTATCTTATTAGTATTTGCGGGTTGCTAGCAGTTTTTTTCTTTTACTTAATAACTAAGAAATTGTTAGACAAATCCACCGCAATTTTCGCAGCGTTGTTTTTGGCTTTTTCACCACAATTTATTTTTTGGAATAACATGCTGTTCTCTAATGTTCCAGCGCTTGCTTTCCTATTAGCGGGAATTTATTATACATTCTCTCCCCAAAAATGGTTCCTTGTCGGTTTGTTTTTTGCATTTTCAGTCATGCTCAGATACGAATTCATATTATTTGTTGGGCTATATTTATTCATTAATTTCCTTCTTGTATATAAAAAGGAAAAAAATCACAGATCAATAATCTTTATGACTGCTACCATGCTTGCACTGCTTATTTTTATACCGCTCTGCAATAAAAAAATCTATGGCAGCTATACATCCTTTGGTTATACGCAGAAAGCTTACGACCTACAGCTTGGAAACACGGTTGACTATAGAGTTGGTGGAGGGGGTTCGTCAGGCGTTTTTAGTAAGTATCTAAAAAGATTTGGTGGACAATTCTCTGATCCGAAATTGCTGGACAATATACAGCTAAATTTTAAGCAATATATTCTTTTAATGACGCCAATTTTATTGATAGGACTGCTGGGGTTAAAGGAAGCATGGTTTAAGTCCAAAAGCAGGGAAGTATTTTTGGGTCTCTCTGCGATTGCTCTATTTTCTCTAATCTATTTTGGCTCTGGGGCTGGCTATAATGGCTTTGGTAAAGGTTGGTTAGCGGGAAGTTATACACGCTATCTTTTACCACTATTAGTGTTACTAGCTCTATTAACTGGTTTGTTTATCTCCAGATTATTCAATGATCGTAAATATAAAATGGTTTTTTTCATAATTACTGTTTATGTCATTTTTTCTATTAATCAATTGTTTAATGCACCTCTTGGACTAAGTGCAGTTGGGGAAAGCAAACGCAATTACCACGAGGTAGAGCAAAAGGCAAATAGTCTACCCGCGAATGCAGTAGTTGTATCTAATTTCTACTCTAAAACTATAATTTCTAGGCCAGTGCTAATACCTTATCTTATACCTTTATCTAAAGATGAGCGCCCGCAAAAATCTCTAGACTACATTGATGAACTTCTCAATGATCATTCTGTATACGTATTTGAGAATCCATACCATAGTTCATATATTTACCTAGACTCTATTTTAAAAAATAGAGGTAATTATCGATTGACTACCATAGATAAAAATAATAACTTTTACAAAGTAGAAAAAAAATGAAAAGGGGAGCTTTCTATCTAACTATCTCTACTGTTATTTTCCTGTCTAGTGGCTACATTATTAATATATGGCTAGGTAGACACTTAGGACCAGCTCTATATGGTATATATGGAGTCTTAACATCGCTTTTAACGGCATTGAATATTATGCAGGTGTCTGGTGTACCACAAGCCGTTAGTAAATTTATTGCCGAAAAAGATATGCAAGCTGACAGTATTTTAAAAAGTGGTCTTAAAATTCAACTGTTTTCAACAATTGTCTTAGGATTGTTATTTTTTAGCTTCGCCCCTCTGTTCTCGTACATTTTTCGCGACGTTAGATTCATCGGATATACGCATGCAATGGCACTAGTATTCCCTCTATATGGGCTATTTGCTCTTTATGGTGGGTACTATAACGGGCTACATAATTTCAAGCGCCAGGCTCTTATGAACTCGGCATATTCAGTTGCAAAACTTTTCTTGGTCGTAGGATTAGTTTTAGTTTTTTCGTTATATGGAGTAATAGCGGGCTTTATTCTCGCACCTTTAATCGCACTCTTAGTTGGTTTCCATTGGCCAAAACGTGGTACCCAGTTCTCTGCACGCAGCTTAATTTTATTTTCTATACCATTAATTACTTTTGCGGTTTTCTCCACCCTACAACTCTCAATTGATTTGTTTAGCGTAAAGGGCATGATTCACTCACCCGAAGTAGCTGGTTACTATTCAGCGGCACAAAATATTGCTTTGGTAACGTTTCTAGGTCTGAGTGCAATTGGACAAGTTCTCTTTCCGCGTATCTCTAAACTTCAATCAACAGGAGAACAAAAAGAAGCGAAATATATTATTACTAAAGCGTTGCGTACTCTACTTCTTTTGGTTTTGCCATTGACAGCTCTGATTGCTGGTACTGCACCAGGACTAGTACAGCTATTATTTGGCCAGGCTTATTTGCCGGCTGTGCCTATACTTCGTGTTTTGGTTACAGGCTACATTTTCCTTACTATATTTGCCATGTTCGCAAACATCCTAAATGGTGCAGGCAAAGCAAGAACGACTACTCTATTTGCATTCATTGGTTTAATAACGGGTTTTGCTGGATGCCTTATTCTTATACCAATTTGGGGAGCAACTGGTGCGGCGGTTGCTACAGGACTAGGTGGTTTAGTTGCCGCAACTGCAGCAATGAGAGCAACAACTAAACAGTTCCATTATCAATTATCTCAGCGGAGCTTATTTAAAATTCTTACCGGCAGTCTCGTTGTGCTTGGGTTAGGATGGGGATTCCAAGTCTCTCCCATATTATTGCCGATCTGGTGGTTAGTCCTCGGAATACTCTATGCAGGTTGGCTAGTATTTTCCAGAGAAATTAATATTGATGACTGGAAGCAAATACATGAGTTATTAATAAGTGCGCCTAAGCAAAGGTCTGATGAATGATTAAGCTTAAAATTTTTTCCAGGATCATAGTCACTGTTGGTGCGATCAGTTTAATTGGTTATGTGATAGTTGCAAATACATTGCCCTTCGGGGCTTACTCAAACTATGACTTTAATAATTATGGACTAGCTCCAATAGGTCCAAGTAATCGTGTACAAACCTATGCTGGAATAACTAAACAGATCGATAATCTTGTGTATTTTACTTCTAAGATGCCTTTCAATTTTAGTACTGCACATGTGAATATAACTTACAAAAATACTTCTCCTGATCAAGAAGTAAGGTTAGGCTATAAAGACCAGGACGCTTGGCATTATAAAGCTGATGTACTAGATTCTCCACTTCTAAATAGTCTGAATTGGTCAGTAGTAGGCGATGGGCCTTATCTGTACCAAAAAAATCCATCAAACAGTTCCCCCAAAGATATATTAGACAAACCCCCGGCAAATAAAATAATTGGCACATACGACTACGATAGCTCCCCGATTAGTTATAAAGAAAATGCACCAGAAAATTACAAACCATCAAATGAAGATACAGTAATAAATACTCCATTACGTGGCAAAACTGTCATGTATGCGTATTTAAACAATGAGTCTTTCCGTATGAAGTTTACTAAGCAAGATTTGAACTGGTATGCCGACCCGGATGTTATGAAAATAAGTGTTTATAAACAACAAGACAAGGTCTATGACGTAACGATTGACGATGATGGCAATGATACCTCTAACCATCAAGTTGGCGAATCGCAAGATGTTGAAATTAAAAACCCGGGGCCTGGTTTACCCGAAGCCGGTGTTTATAAAATCGTCATAGAAGCTTCTGGAGATACGGTATTAACAAATATCGCTACTAACCTACATAAAATTGTGTTTCAAGGTCCAATCTATCCGGTTAATAATCATGAAGTGTATGGAGACATGGTTGAAAAAACAGCTCCAACTATATTTACGACAGATGCATCTAGTATGTCTTTACAAAGTTATCACGGGCAAGTTCAGACCGCCAGCGTAGTCAAACAATCCGTGGTCCTTAAAGACACGGGAGCAGAATATACGTTAGATAACTCCTTACCGCAGACTACTCTGACCTTGCCGCTTAGCGATGCCATAATAAATGGCATAGGTTATTTTTCATTTAGTGCAGATCAATTTTTTAAACCATCGCCATATAAACTACTGCCGATACATGACCAAAAAGACCTCGATAAGGTTGATTTCGTGTTGACTAATTACCAAGGCAAGCCCAAACAAGATGGTGACTGGCTGGTTGCGGAACGCGATTTTGACTTAAGTGATGCAGTTATACAAAGCGGCAGGCTCAGCTGGCTTGTTGATGCGCCGGATTTGAAGAACAATAATCGTAGCATTGAGATAAAAAGTATCACCCTGACTCTTTCTAAGAAGGGTTGGTTTAAACACTGATGCAACAGGTGATTGAAAT
>CAZTOK010000050.1:0-7098 GCA_964615445.1 uncultured Candidatus Saccharibacteria bacterium
CCATAGTTCTTGGTACGTAGACCCTGTTGGTTAGCCCAAGCCAAGGCTTCTGAGATATCCATCTCCCCTGCCGCCATAGCCCTGAATGCTTTTTGTAGTATTGACCAGTTTGGCTCATCCGGTTCGTGTAACCCTGCGATGCCGGCTTTTTTATACCCAGTATGTGGGTTACCTGGGTAGTAACCAGCGTGCAGCTTGGACTTCATCTTCTCTGGCGTCTTATGAATGCGTTCGTTATTGCTTTGCTCCGCGCGATACACGTCAATTAATTCATCAAATACGGCTCTGTCATCGTCGGGATTGATGTCTGGACGGTTGGCATGCACCAATTGCACACCAATTTTCTTGAACTCCATTTTCCACCAGTAGTACTCTTCGATGGAGCGCATAAAGCGGTCAACCTCGTCCACTATTAAGTACTTAACCGATTTGTAGCGCTTGCAGTAGTCGAGCATCTCGTGCAGATCCTTGCGGTTGAGGTTCTTGCCCTTGCGGCTAGAGATAGCCAGTGACCAAACCTTAGCAAGTTCCACGCTTAAAGTTTCTGCTGCCTTTTGTACGTTTTCCTGCTGCGGCACAAGGTTGCCCTCGTTTGCCTGCCCCTGTGTAGATACGCGACACAGTGCGATTGCCTTTGTTTTTACCATAGTGATTCCCCTAACTTAATTATGTTGTTATGGAAGAAAAACACAAATTGTCAATCAGGCTTCGTCAGCTTATTCTGTTTATCCTTTTTGTATTCTTCAAACAGGAAGACTGCCAGCTCATGAAAAGCCCTTTCATACTCCTCGTTTGTTATTTTTGCTTGCTTCTTTTCTGTCATAACAATGGGAAGCATAGGATATAAAACGGCACGCCGTAACAGATGTGCTTGGAGGGCGCTATGGGTAGGTAGAAAGACGCTATTTAGTGCTTGGTTTAGCGTCTGAGCTTCTTGATTGATGCAACTTGGCTTGGTGTTAGCAGGGTGTGGCTTTTCAGTAGAAGGGTTCGCTTATCTATTTCGGCGAATGCTTCAAGCAGGCCATTCTCTCCAAACACGTTATCTTTAAAGATTTGCTTAAGATTTACATCATCTTTCTGGAGCTGACGTATGTTTATATTCTCCCGCAAGGCGCTAATACCAATCTCTTCACCAAGCTTTTTATAAGCGTAGGCGATGATACGTTGGGGTTTACTGCCTGTGCTAAGTGATTTCAGCTTGTAGTCATCCTTGCCAATACTAATAACTGGTTCTACTTCATCTATTATTTTCAATTGCGCCGACATGCCACTGACGGTAGGATTCAGCCCATTCATCGCACAGAATTGTAAGAAATCTTTGTAGTCGAAATAGATAATCTGACGCGTAGGTGCGCTAAGTGCGTGACCACTGTTTATATCGAGTATCCTATAGTCTGCGCCCTCAAAATAGGCTGGGCTTTTTATGATGCCTGCAACCTCTAATATGTCTAATGCGCGGCTTTCAGCTTCTGGGTCTTCTTGGTCGGGTATCCAGTTGCCCATAAGGGTGCCATTAAGGAAAGATGCGTTGATTTTGAATACAACTCGCTCTAGCCAGTAGTTCATGCTCGTAGAGTACACTATCTGACGCATTTAGAGACGATCTGAGGCGTTCTATTATGACAAATAGGGACATGTCCGTTTTGAAGCATAAGTTGGATTCTAGGGTATCGTTTTTGGAGTTTTTATTTTATAGTTGAGTGCAAGTAGCCCCGGCTACCTAGACCTAGAGCCGCCTTTACGGGACAGGTATGGCTGCCAAAATCCACGAAAAGAAACAGCTCGTCATCGAGTACTTCTTTTCGTGGTTGTAACTGGAAACAGTTATAGGGCGCAAGCTCACTCATGGCGAGCTTTTTTGATGCCGCGAAACACCAACTACTACGCAAGGAGTGCAAACCTGATGAGCGATAAGATGGCATTTGAACCAAAGGTAAAGAACCGAAAATCATCTATTAAGAAGATTCTGCTTATCGTTCTGCTACTTCCGCTATTTATCCTTATTGGTCTGGGTATACTTGGAGCAATTATTACTGGCGGCGAACCGACTAAAGATAAGAAGCAGGCGGCTAAACAAACCCAAGCTGCTACCCCTCAGGAAGTAAACATCGGTCAAACAGTAAGCGATGCTGGCTTTAACTTTCTAGTAAACTCTATTAAATGTGGTGAAAAACAGATTAAAACCAGTGGTCTTGCGTATTACTATTCAGACGCACAGGGGCAGTTCTGTCGCCTCAATATAACTATCACTAATACCGGTAATACAACCAATAGCATTGGCGTAAGCAACCAGTACACTTTCAACGCCCAAGGACAACGCTACGACTACGCCGGCGGTGCTACTGCTAATGCTGCAAACACATATGCAGGCTCTCCACTTAATGGCGATATCAACCCAGGAAATAGTATTACAGGCGACATCGTCTTTGATGTGCCAGTGGGGATTACTCTTACCGTCGCCGAACTGCACGGTGGCTATGATAGCCTTGGTGTACGCATAAACTTACAGTAGGTATTGATAATGACTACAAGTCTCGCTGCACTAGTAGAAGAAACTGTGACTTACAAAGGCTCATGGAGGGACGCACAACTAGCCCGGGACGTCTGTGCATTCCTGTGGGGGAGATACGATCTTGACGACATGTTTATCTACCCCAACATTAGCAATTGGACTGATCTGCTAGAAGAAACGATGGCTAGTAATGACTACGATAGGCTTAGTAAAGATGAGGTACTGAGTATGCTATTTGGGCTATACCATCGCAGGCGTATCATCGATGGGTTATGGGAATCAATGTTTGAGCGCGGCGTAACGCAAAAATTACTGGAGCGGTTATTGGCGCTGGAAACAGATAGATACAGATAAACTCGGATATTATCCAGTTTTATTCGAGTTAATACGAAAAAAGTTGCAAATTACACACAGGCATTTGATTGCTGTATAAACCACCTCTATAATTGTAGCCACAATGGATGACTACATTGACCTTACCGACCCTGACGTTAACCTAGAGAACTATACAATTGAAGCTACGGGATTTAACTGTGCATTGCAGGATAATGACCGAAGTTATAAAGGTTTTCTGCTAGCAAAAAGCGAAGTAGGCAAGGCATATACAATCTGTGATGTTGATTTCCACTACTCCCAAAAAGATGGTAAATATCCACCAAGGTTAACATTCCGACGCACTAATGCGAGCCTGCAAGACAAAGCGGTTCGTAAGGATATGGAATACGCCACGGTTACCTTCCAAGGGGGTAAGGACGGCTACCGCGAATTCTGGCATATGGTTGCGTTTCTCTCAAGATTTAAGGAACTCGGTGATCTGAGTGAAGTCTTCGTCAAGTATCAGGTCGTTACCAAGGATAGCGTGGTAGTCAGCCTGAAACAACGCAAGGTTAACGAACGCATGCAGGAGATCGCAAAGTATGTCGAGGAATCCGGGTTAAGTGATGGTGATATGGCTGAACTTTTAGCAGTCAAGGCGCGTAAGCAGGATGTTGAGGAGTTTCGTAAACTACTAAATGACGAGGGTAGTTATCGCAGCAAGTACCGAACACTACATCAGACCAAACTAAAGGGTCGAGGTGGCGAGGCTATTTGGCACCACTTTCTTAAATCCCACCAATGGATATTTGGGCTGAGCCTTGACTTACGGTTTATCGAGGATTTTCTTGATGAACAATCTGTGGGCATGCCTAATACTGAAGGGCGCGGTGATCCTACGGCAGACATGCTTGGCTACAGTGACTATACGGTGTTAGTGGAGCTGAAAACACCCGATACTGACATATTCACAGTCGAAAAAACGAGTAATGCCCGTACCAATACATGGTCATTCACACCTGAGTTTATCGAAGGTTTTAGCCAGTGTCTTGCCCAGAAAACAGATTGGGAAAAGGCCTCACCGTACAAAGATATGGTGAAGGATGGTGAGAGACTAGATCGTGGGGTTATACGAACAATAGACCCGCAAGTTATTTTTATCGTTGGCAATAAAGAACGTGAAATACCTCGTGCTTCACTTAAGGTTGCCGTGGAGCTAAAACGAGATACGTTTGAACGCTTTGTGCGTAACAATCGTAATGTGAACATCATCTCTTATGACGAATTATACAAAAGAGCATATCAGATTGCTCATGGCGAAACGCCTCCAGACCCTCTAACTGGAGCTGAAGATGAGAGCGATGAGCCGATAGGCTTAGATACGATCCCCTTCTAGAGGGCATTGTCACCAACCCTTTTCTCTGTCGATTAATTCCTCGGCTAGACGGCGCAGACCAAATAACGCACCGCTCACTTTGTTATAAACATCAGGATTATCTGGGTCCTGAACTATATTGTCGCCTTCGAGCATGAAATGAGCGCTTGTATTTCTAGTGTCTCGTAGTTTCCTAGACGCCGTTCCGGTAAATGTACCTAGCTCATGGAATATATCTGGGCGTGCCGCGTAGAAGTCGTTTATGTAGGTGTTCATGAGCGTATTGACGTTGCCAAAGTGCAGCTCGATTATTTTCCAATAAGATAGGACGCGATAATACGGCGTTTGGGCTAGTGTTGCTTGGCGATAATGTGCAAGCGCCGCCCATCGCTTTTCTGTGAAGGTGCCTATATCTAGCCGTTGAATGACCATATCTATTTGGTCGTGGTCGTAATGCATGCTCACATATTTTTCCGATGGCTGAGAAGTGCTTGGTGCCGGGTGCGCTATTCCTACCCAAAGTCTAGGATTGATAAATGTGCCGTGCGTCACGTAGCACAATAGACTGGCTAGCCTGTGCGCAACGATATGCCCGTCAAAGTTATTCTGGTCGCACTGGAATATGGTTCTGGGCATTACAGTTTTAATTTCGCCCATTACTTCCTGCCGTACTTGATTAATCCAAAGTATTTTCCTGCCGAAAAGCCTAAAGTGGTGGAATATATCGTACGCATCTGGGCCACTAATGAATAGGTGCGTGTCGTAAGCTGTCGTCTGAAAGTATGAGCCACGCCCCAGGTATGGAAACGCTTCATCAACTATCTGTTGAGCTGTTACTACCGGTAAGTCCTGCTGCATATTTGCATTCTATCAGGGCATGCTATATTTACTGCCCTCGTCGCTATGCACGAATCAGGACATTAGATTATTAGCAATAAAGTCCACTCGGTGCCATTGAGTATTCGAATGCTTGTCAAGTGACCTGAAGGATTATATGAATTGAAAGGAGCATGACATAATGACGTTAATGCAATGCGGTGGAAGTTAAGAGATGCTCAATTTTAGTGTAGACATTAATCCAAAAGTTTTAGCTTGGGCGCAAACCGAAAGCAAATACAAGGACTCTGAAGTCGCGGAAGAGCTAGGCGTTGACGCCACTGTTTATGGCACGTGGCTATCGCATGGCAAAGCTATTAGATATACAGATGTGAAAAGGCTGGCAAAGCTATTCAAGCGCCAAGTATCAGTGTTGCTTATGGAAGATGTGCCGCCCTCGCCGAAAAAGCCAAAATATCGTAACCTGTCATCTAGGCACGAGGATATTGGAAAGGACGCAGCGTTATTTATCCGGAGAACAAGTTATTACCTGGATATATATAGAGACGTGCAGTCGCCGAAGTTGCTAGCGCAGAATTATGAGTGGCATAAGAAAATACAACCAAGCCTTAAGGACTCGTGGAATACATTACTTAGAGGCTTTCTCAAAAGTACAGTGCAAGACCAACGAGAGAATAGCTCCAACGCTTTTAAATATTGGAGAGAGAAGTTCGAGAATGAACTGAATGTTTTCGTGTTCCAATTTCCTCTTAAGTCGAAAGAATATGACGGTTTCAGCTACACTGGGGACGGCATACCCTACGCGATAACGCTCAATAGTGAGATTTCTGATACGCGTAAGGTATTTACACTATTCCATGAGCTCGGTCACATTTTGGAGGGAGAATCTGGAGTATGTCTAGTTAAGCCTTCGACTAATAATGCAGAAGCACGTTGTAACATGTTTGCGGCAGATTTTCTTATGCCTGAAAGTGAAATCATACCTGTTGTATCCTACAGAGAACTCTGCGATAACGCTTCTAGTTTAGGTGTTAGCCCGGAGGCATACCTCATTCGTCTAGACACTTTAGGTCTTATTGATACTCAACAATACGCCGATATTAAGAAAGCTATCAAGGACAAAGAGAAGTCTTATGTGCCTGCTGCCAAATCAAAAGGCGGACCATCCAGATTGGTGACTGTTAAAAGCCAGCGTGGTAATAAGTTTTTTGAGTTTGTGCTAACCGGCTTTGATGCCGGAACCATAAGCCCGTCACAAGTAAGGGACGTATTGGGTATGAGGGTGGTGGGGCTACGAAGGCGAGACGCCTGATATGTCCGTAATTGCAAGGCCACGAATATACGTATTCGATGCCAGTGTATTCATACGCTTGAATCGTATAAATGAAGATGATTTCGAGATTCCTGTAGCCGTATGGGAAAAATTTACTGAGCTATTCAATAACGGAGAGCTCATCTCACATCGTTACGTTTATGACGAAATAGTTTCATCATCTAGAGATCCCGATACAGTTTCTAGGTGGTTCAAGAAGCATAAAATACATTGTCCCCAAGAAAACCTAGAGCAGGTCCTACTCAATTCGCAGATTACTAGAAAGTTCCCTGAATTGATTAAGACTAAGCAAGAAAAAGAACAAGCCGACCCTTGGATAATTGCCATGGCAGTTGATTTACAAGGGAAAGATGAGGAGCACGAGTACATCGTTGTTACTCAGGAAAGCCGTAGGAGTACAGTTAAGATACCTTCTGCGGCTAAAGATTTTGGAATAGACTCAATTACGCTCAAAGAGTTCTTGCAAGAAAAAGGTATTAGCTTGGCGATGGCTGTAGAGAAAGGCTGAGGATCTTATTATACCTGGATCGCTACTGTATAAACACTACAGGGGATTACTTGAGAGCCTCGCTCCTCTTTTGCTCATCTGATATTGTCTGAACCTGTTATCTAGTAAGCCCCTCCAACGGATTAACTCATTGACCAAAGTTATAAATTCATTAGCCGGTGGGTCACCATTTTGGAAAATCAGCGTTTTACGAAACACCGAACAGATACAGATTC
>CAZTOK010000051.1:0-7009 GCA_964615445.1 uncultured Candidatus Saccharibacteria bacterium
AGCCAAAATTAGGTGCAACGAAAGCAACCTTTACAAATTGGACGAGCGTCGTGTAGTATCTCAGGCATTGATGAGATGCGGTCATTGATATGTACATTCAGGCGAATGTTGAGAATGGCTCGTTGCATCTAATTTCCCTTCGGTGCTGCTAGCCGTTCTCAACTAGGTTGAGCTACTACTGCGATGGTCGCAGAGTGACGTACGGCCAAAGGAGCTGTCATGGCAGCCGCCAAGCAGCACAAACTGTCAGCGCACATGCGTCGGACTATCGGAATGGTCGTCGCAACGTGCATGATTGCGGTCGCATCTCTGTTTGCGTCGGCCGGTTCGGTGAGTGCAATACCCGGTGGGTCAATTGGCAATTGCCATGGGCCGTGGTTCAGCAAAAACCCGGACATTTGCATACGCATTCGGCCGCAGCAGAAGGACTTCAGCACACACAGGGAGTTCATCTCCTGGGTTGCTGGAGACCAGGTCAGTCCTGCTCCGGATCACTTCATGGAAGTCTGGGGCGACGGCTTCTATTACTCCTGGTATGGCGTGTACAAGGAGTTCAATATCAATCGATGGGTGCACTCGGGCACGAATATCTGTGCTGCAGAGACAGACCACGAAGAGCGTAGGGTGATCGCCTGTTTCGGCATCAAGGTGTAAGCTCTCTCACCTGAAAGTACTATCCCAGCCAACGCTCACTTTTAGTGGGTTTCCGCAAGGAATTTAGTTGGCTGGGCACTTTCAAGCTTCATAGTAATTTAGGACGAAAGGCTGCTATACTGACGCCATGAAAAACATAACTGCCAAAAAGCTGTTGCTTAGTTCTGTTGCTTCGTTTGTGCTTGGTTCCGGGATGCTCACATTTATTAAGTTTAAAATGGCGAGCACATCTTGCTACCCCGATAGGTGCGCTATCTTAGACTTTCTGCGTCAATGGGTCGCTCCAATGGCCCAATTTCTAGCCGTGCTCAGTATAGTGCTGGTTATTGCGGCAGTCGTCGTAAAATTAGGTAGTCCTAAGCCCGGTCTTTCTGAGAAGGCGATCACCAAGCGACAAAGTATGATAGCGGCAGTATTACTGACTATTGGAAGTACGATATTCTTGTTTAGCCAATGGAAATTATCGAATTTATCGGCCTACTACGACCGCCACGAAGTGGAGTGGTATGGGTCTATAGCTAGCCCGTTCGGTGGCTTACTCTTCCTTCTTGGCTTCGTAGTTCTATATGTCCTAGTACTTAAGCCAAAGAAGCACCTTATCGACGAGGAGCGCAACAGCTAATCTACCTCTCGGCAATATCTGTATCCGTGAGGAAGTCTAGTCCCAAAAGCTCTTTCTTTTGCTTATTATCACCAAGGTTGAGCTTCCAGCGATTTTCCATAAATTCTAGGAGTCTAATGCCCCGCTCAAGTATAGTTTGTGCGGTCCAGTCCGATTGCTTTGTGACTTCTATTTCGCTTAAGGAGCCATATTTATAGCAAATTTTCGTATCATTGTCGCATTTATGTGTAAAGCTAGCGTTCTGGAGGCTCGAGTTTCGTGGCCTCGACAAAGGCAATAGGTTACCCAAGGAGTCACGCAAAGATCGCTGCTGTCTAGGAGAATAGCCCTTGAAATGACCCACCCAGTAATCATCGCTAGCAGTCTGAGGAAGAATATGTTCAACGGTAGATGAAGTTGCAAAACCACTGACGTACTGATCCCAATCTATTTTGTGTTTTTGTATTTTAGTTTCGGCTTCTAAACTGAGCTCATATTCATACATGAAATAGCGTAAGCCCTCCCACATGTAATAACCACGATAGTCACCGAGACGCTCCAGGCCGTACCAGTCCTCTTTGCCCAGTTTTACTATCTTTTCGTTTACCTCTATTATTAAATCTATGAGCTTCTGCGCGTCGTCTAATTTCTTCGCAAGGATATACATTTCCTTTATATATCTTCTGGCTTCATACTGTCGAGATAGAGATAGTAAAAACCCGCATCTTTCTACGGCCTTCAACATCTTAAGCGATTGCGCCTTCGAGGGCTTTAGGAGGTAAAACTTCATTAGTGTAGCAGCAAAGACTTCCATCGCGAAGCTATTTCTCCGCACTTTATCGGCCCAAATTTTTTCGCTATCAGTGAATGAAGATGACATGGTTGGATTATTTAGGTCGAACCAAATGACTACTGCATTAGATATATTCTCCGCATACTTTTTTACTGCTTTTGCGGGAATTCGTTTCTTTCTCGGTGCGTCATTCTCAGGGTTGTCTCTGGTAGAAAACACGTCATCTAGTAAGGCGGCTCCGATTTCTTGTGATATTTGTATTTGTCCTGTTCGCCCTGCTCGATTAAGCTGCCTATATCTCATATCTAGGTTGGAATCAAAAAAATACATTTGAGTGTGAACATATAGGAAAGTGTCATCTATAAGTGGATTATTTTCATTTTTTCCGAGATAATGGTATATAGATCTCCAAGAGTCGTTGACTATTTTTCGCAGGCTTTGTCGATCATTATCGCTTAAGTTGCTATATCGGGTCGATAAGTAGATCAGCCTATTCTTCAGAAGTTCAAGATTCGATAGCTGCACGCCACGATTGTTCATAGTCTCAAAAGATACAAAAACATCGATCTCGGACTCCATTACATATGTATTGAACATAAGGCTTTGGGTTGTTTTTCGGTATATATCTTCTATGTTATCCTGATCAAGTTTTTCTAAATAGTTAGTGAAAATGTCCTTAGCTCTTTGCAAGTTGCTTGTGTAAATTGTACGTTCATCCGAATAGCCACTTGGAGAGTCTTCACCAAAAATCTTGATTTTTAGGAATTCGTAACTAGGGTTGTCTTTCTCGTATCCAAAAATATATGAACGCGAGATCGCATCCTTGTGTGAGTCGTAGACATATTGCTTCCTAATCTCTTCTATTGTGTCGAAGTTTAGGGTCGAAATTTTCTTGGATTTTGCAATTTCGCAGATACACTCTATTAGAATGACAGTTGTTGTTAGCCTTTGTTGTCCGTCAACAACGTGATAGGGTGTAAAATTCTTACCATCAATTATCCAAAGATCATCTTCCCAATTTTTGTAAGCTCTTCTATCAAGTTTTTCTACAGTTAGGACGCCGGCGTAATGACTTTTTCCAGTTTCAATCTGGAGTATGTCACTTAAGAACTCCTTGACTTGTTTTTCTGTCCACGCGTAACCTCTTTGATAATCAGGTATTCTATATATTGCCTGATTGAATATCTTGGAAATAGGTCGAAGAGTATTAGAATCCATGGACAGCCTCCGTCTTTATATCATGCTACTATTCCACAAATTATAAGCGTACGTATCAATTTAACAACTATTTTTAGTTATTAGGCGAGAACGTTGAGCGAGGGAGTCAACTCATGGAGGGATTCGACTCTTGCGCGCAGGAAACTTGTCACTGGCAACCTTCCCCACTTTTCATTCTCATCCCTACCTCAAACATGAAAACGCACCCATCTTTCGATGAGTGCGTTTTCATGGCTGACCTAGTGTCTCGAAATTGGAACACTATCTACCCAAGTCTGTGCCTTATGCACAAGAGGCTTCAAAAACTTGCGAGTTCGTACAATTCGGAAGTGCGGCAATAGTAGAGTAGATAGAGGAGTATCTGTAATTGAATTATTACTTACCTTCAAGCTGCACTATTGCAGACTGAAGTACCTTGAAACACATTTCAGCTGTTTTCATTGTAGGACTAAATTTCTTTGTTGCTTGCTGATTTGGGTGTATATAATTTCTAAACTCTCTCAACCTACTACTAAATTGACTTGTATCCTCATCTATTAACCCAATTTCCTTTGAAACATCTATCAAAGCAGAAAGCTTCCAGTCCCTTAACGGTAGTACGTTACCTGTAGCACGATCCTTGGGGGATGCTACTGCCACATTCATTGCAGCTGGATGTCTTGTTGCGTAACTTAATAGTAAGCCCTCGAGTGTGCTGCCACAAAGAAATATAGCCGCGAGAGGCGCTTGTGCATCCATACACTTTTGTATCTCAACTATTCTTTCTTCTATAACTTTTTTAAGTTCTACTGAAAGTATTAACTTGTTGACATCAATTGCACCAATCGACTTATTCAGATAGGTCTGGCGTGATGACGAAATAACCGCTTCATCACCTGCTAAGAAATCCCTAACCCATCGTTTAGATAACTCGGTTAAAGTGAAGCCGTTGCGACGCTTAATGATTTTCTTCGGCTTTGTAAGTAGACTTCCAATTTGACCTCCGAAGTTAGAAGGAATGCTAACGTTATGCTCTATGTAGAATTGCTTAATATCAGAAAGTGTCGCAATATCATTATTTAGCACCTGTATCGTATGATAAACAGCGAACAGAAAAACGTTTGAGGAAGACTGACCATCTAAGTCATACTCTCGAATATAATCATTACTAGATTTTGTCATCTTCCTTGAACGTTTCTTTCCATTCGGAGCTTAATACGTAAATAGATTTACGCGGCGAATCAACATAGCCTTTTGTTTTTGCTACAGTAGAGTATTTGGGATTGAAACTTTTGATAATAGAAGTCATGCGACCCCAGGTGGACTTAATGTCATCAATCGTTACTTCGTGTGTTCCGTCCCCTTTCGAAAGGTACGCGACAATCATAGCAAATCTTACTTCAGGGGCCTTACCCTTGATGTATTTATCGGCGAACGCACGCTCATTTAGTTTAAAATTTGCAATATTTTGCATGGAAACGAACTCATCTTGATTCGCGAGTACAATCGACTCGAGTTTTGCAACCCTATCCACGAGGTTCTGTAGTAGATCGTCATTATTCATTAGATGAATCTCGCTCAATAATAGCCGAGAAGAAGTCTTCTCCCTTTTGCGTAAGATCGTATCTTTTGTCATCCACTTCGCGAACTAGGCCTTCTGTAATCGCCCGTTCAAGTAACTTCGGATCACATTTCCCAACAAATTTCGCCTTAACCCAGTCTACCTTTATATCAGGCATACCAATGGGACCATCCTGGCTAATAAGCTCATGGTATCCCACTATCGCAACAATTTTTTGTTGGCCATTTTTCAATAAAGAATTACGTGAAATTTCCGATAACGCAATCTGCTTAGATCGAGGTTTGAAATTACCTGTTGAGCCAAAAACAGCCTCTTCGAGCTTCTTAAGGCGTTGCTCAATTTCTGAATCACTCATTCTTACCGTCCTCCGCTAGTCCATTTTCAATAAACATTTGACCTGTCATAGTTAGCATCCAGCTCTTCTTTCCATCAACAATATCTCCGTCCATAAGATAGCCCTTGGCAATGTTTTTGTTTACCTTATCGTTTATATTTGCTGGTAACTTTAGTCGAGCTTCGCGAAATACCCGCTTAAGATCTTCAGCCGTGAAAGATTGTTGACCTCCTTCTTCTATATAAGCTCCTAAAACGAGGGTGCGTTGATTGTCGTCTGAAGGTGAGTGCTTTAAAATAAACTCACGTGCCGAAGCTGATTTAGTGGATACAACTGACGGTTGACTCTTCGGGGTGCTCGAATCTGACATCTTCAAGCTTTCTTCGATACGACTCAATCGTTGTTCGATATTTTCCAGGAATGTTTTAATATCTTTTAAATCTTGTTCCATGTTACGCCCCATTCTTTAAGCGCTTCTCGACATCTGGAAGCAAGTATGCTGGAATGTAATAACCGCCTTTTGTGTCTTTTTTGATTTCTCTGGTTTTCTCCAGTAGGTGTTTCAGCGTGCTTTTCACACTACCTTCAGCCATTATTTGAGCTGAAATTAAGACGGATGGTGCAACGCCCTCAGTTTCATCATTGAAGAGAATAGCCTTAGCTTTATAAGCAAGTAGCATAATTAGAATCTTCTGTTGATTGTCCTTGTCGTGGAATGGACGAAGTGTGGAGATCGTCCCATCTTTCGATAGCTTTATGTAACTTTTTAATAATTCCGTCAATAATTCAAGGTCCAACTCTGCTGAATCGTCTTGGATAAGTGCGGATAATGGATTTTTTGCGTCTGACATGTCTTATACCCCTATAAGTTTATTGTTCTGGCCTTATTATGCGCGCCGGTGAATTGAACGTCAAGAGTTTAGATAATATTTTACATTTTAAGGTGTTAGATAATATTGATTAGGCTATGCAGTAGTAGACATAAGCACTTTGCGCAGCGGCGTCGCTTGAGCAGATAAGGTATGGTTCTGAAATACTATCTGTTATAAACCGTCATCTATTCACTCGTATGCCGTCGATAGTCGCTTATGGTTGTCATAGATTTAATAGCATTGTAAATTTACTTTTAACCCCCGATCCGCACTTCATTGCAGGAACAGAGTCTTCGCCAGCTTTAGCCGGGGTAATATCTACGACAACGTTAATATAATTAAATCCAAGCAAAATACGCCCGATGGGCGTATTTTGTCTTAGAATAATCGCGCGTCTTTCCGACCTAGATCCTCAAGACTCTAACCTTACTATAGGACTATGTACCGTAAATTAGTACTTTATCTTATTTGGCGCTAAATCGCTTGTGTATTTCGCAACTTTTCGGATCACATGGAGGACTATTTCGCTCTGCTTCTCTCATCCTGCGCATTATGTCGCGGACTTCTTCAAGCACACGCTCTTTCTCTCGCTCGTTGATTGGCTTATTGTCGGTACTAGTGGGTGTATTGTTATTTGGGTGTTCCATAATTTATTATACCCATATCTAGCTAAACAGGGGTAACTGCTAATTTATTTAGCTAAAGAATAAATCTTGGAACACTTCAACGGGAGGTAGTAAAGTTAAAAATAAAGAAAATCGCTATATTAGCGATTTTCTTATCTGTAAATAATCTCATGGCTGGGACGGAGGGATTCGCTTTCTGTATGAAGGAAGGTTGCCGCTGGCAACCTTCCCCACTTTTCATTCTCATCCTTCTCAGCTCAAACAAAAGTAAAACACTCACCTTTGCAGATGAGTGTTTTACTTTGGCTGGGACGGAGGGATTCGAACCCCCGAATGCCTGGACCAAAACC
>CAZTOK010000052.1:0-1424 GCA_964615445.1 uncultured Candidatus Saccharibacteria bacterium
AACTCGGTTTTAAGGGGTTTGGTTTGATTGTTTGATTAATTATTCACCTGCTAGGAGTGGGCGGAAGGATTCCAAACTTTAAACGACTTACAATCTGTTGATCTTACCCCGGAAGATGAGCTTAGGATTAAGCGGCTACTGAGTAGCGAGAATGCTGACGAGGAAGAGTCATGTTAAGTCGCTTTCTCGCCCGAAGAGATGATGGGTCAGGGTTAGTTAGCTCTACGCTTTTCAACGAAGAAACATTCTACCCGACACTCATGAAAGATCTCAATAATTGCGGTAGTGAGCTTATTATTGAGAGTCCGTTCATAACAAACAGGCGGCTTAGTCAGCTATTGCCAGTTTTGCAGAAGCTTAAGCAGCGCAAAGTGCGGATCATCGTTAACACTCGTGACCCGCATGAGCACGATGGAGAACGAAGACGTGACGAGACGCATAAGGCCATCGCCAAACTCCAGCGCGCCGGTATTCATGTGCTGTATACAGGTAGTCACCATCGCAAACTTGTGATTCTTGATAGAAGCATCTTGTACGAAGGGTCATTGAATGTACTTTCACAAAATAGTAGCTGTGAGATTATGCGACGAATTGAGTCAGTGCAATTGGCTTGGCAGATGACGAAATTTATAGGAGTTGATCAGGTTATATAAACAGTAAGATAACCAGATTGCGGTGGATTATTTCTTTACAGACAAGTCAAAGCTTAAATGAACCTTTTAGCTTGCTCAAGATAGCCTGAAAGGTCTTGTCGTCAACTCGCCTACGCTGATCTCTGTCGTAATGATGGCCGTACAGTGGGTCGCTGAATTCAGTACTATTAATGCTGACTAGTGTCTTATAGCGCGGACGGAAGTGCCAGTGGACATGGGGATTGGCTTCACCTCCCTGATAGGCATTATTCATCATACATGCCCAATTTAGGGGCGTGGCTCCAAACGCCTCTTTAGCGGCATTTTCTAGTGCCGTTGCGACTCGCGCAAACTCACGCCATTCGTGTTCTGTCAGCTCAGCTAAACTCCCTTTATGGCTACGCAGGCTAACGTAGCAGCGCCCTAAATAGCCTTGATCGGGTGCAAGAGCAACCACCCAGTAGTCGGTCTGGGCTATACGGTTATTCGTATCTTGTAAGTGCTCGCAAATTTCACATTTATCCATGACTACATAATACCTTATGCCATTGGCACATTGCGGAAATCAGGCACAATGCTGTCGGTGTCGGCCTGAGTGATACGAACCACGTTCGTATCACGATATATACTTCCGGCTACACCGATTACATCGCCCTTAACGGCACTACCCACATATTGGTAGCCATCCATTAGGACAATTCGCTCGTTGCCTTTGCGATCTTCGCACCGTAGTGCCGGTGACGTGCAGAGAGCTTCAGCGTCATCCACGACACATAGTTCATCAACGAAACG
>CAZTOK010000052.1:1524-7005 GCA_964615445.1 uncultured Candidatus Saccharibacteria bacterium
CTAAAAACAAAGTCAACGTCATCTACCGCCTTTTGTGACGTGTTGACCACTCCGAATGACGCACCACCATACAAAGAGAGCTCATCAACATTTACGCCTGCACGGGCAAGGGCGGCTTCTGCTACCTCTAGGGCTGCCCTAAACGTTGCAGCCCGGGGGTGTTGGCTGCTCCTCCAGCTTGCTGCTATACGATGCTGCGAATAGGTGGATATGAGCTCATCGGGATTGATTAAGATTCCTATGCCTGACAGGGCTGTACGGGTTAGCAGTCTCTCTACAACCTCCGGGCGTTCTATTTGCGCTAAACGGTCACGTTCCTCTGACAACCCCTGAAAGATTAGCCTGCGATAAAATACGTCAGCATTCAGCGCCTGTTTTGTTGCCAAACCTTCATCAGTTTGATAATACGTTGCGACTGCTTCGTGCGAGCCGCCCCCGACGTTGCGTCCCAAACAATAGACAATGCCTAGATCGTCTTGAACGTGCGACCATTCTGCCTGAGCACGCTCGCTCATGTCTGTATCTCGGCAACTTGTTGTGTGCTGCCGGTATGCGCCGCCCGTATCATTGATTCGGTAACTGCCATGGTACGCAAACCGTCTTCAAGTGTTGCCAGCCACTCACGTTCTAATGGCATATCGGCCGCAACACATATCATTTCAGCCATCTGAAAGGCAAAACAGTCGTACCATCCGAACGGATGTGCTCCTTGTACGGTTGGCGATGCCCACATACTTACGAATGGCTCAAATGGTCGTATATTCCTCTGAGACAGTACGCCAGTCTCATCACGGACAAACAAATCGTTTAAGTATGCGCGATCTATTCTTAGAGAGCCCCTTTCGCCGTCAATCTCGATATAGCCCGTTAATGGGTGCCCTGGACTAGTACGTGAAGCCATGAGCGTACCAAACGCACCGTTTTTGAAGTTCAGTAACGCGCCCATGGCGTCGTCGTTAGTGGCAGCGGGGGCATCTTTTATGTCCCAGATTCGCTGCGTAGCCTGGGTCGCTTCTATGTCACCAACAAGAAAACGGAGCAGATCTATGTGATGTGATCCGAGATCATCAGATGCACCGTGGCCAGCTTGTTTCTCATCAAAGCGCCAATCAACCGGGCCATTAGGCCGCCGCATATTAAGAAGATACACCGAGCGTACTGCCCGAACCAAACCAAGCTGACCGGAATCTATGTATTCCTTGGCGCGTTGTGCAGCGGGTATAAAACGATTCATATATGCCACCCGAATCCGCTTATTGTTTCTACCGACTTCGTACATTGCTAAGGCTTCTTCGTAGGTTGAAGTCATTGGTTTCTCTAAGAGCACAGCAATACCTGCTTTTGCGGCTTCTCGCACTATGGCAAGATGCTCTGTATTGGGCAGGGCAACGATTATCAAGTCAAGTGAGTGGCTGAACAGCTCACGCCAATCGGTAACGATATTCTTCCAACCATACTGCTTGGCAACAAACTCTGCCCTTTCTGGGCTACTGTCGGCAACCACCGTAAGTTCTAAGTTGACTTTGTTGGCCAGTGTTGAGTTTTTGGTTAGCACCATGGAGCGCGCGTGAATACTTCCGATAAAACCACATCCAGCAAGCCCGACACGTATAGTCTTCATAGTACTCCTTAAAGTTGCAGGTAATGTACCACACAATCCCCCTTACAGAAAAGCATCGTTGGGCTATACTTTCTACATGAGCTATATCGTCTTCGTTCGCCACGGCGAGTCACATGGCAATGAAAGTGGCATTCTTACAGGCCAACTTGATGTGCCACTTACCGATTTGGGCATTGAACAGGGCAAAGAAGTCGGGGCGCATCTGTTCGATCTCGGTCTAGTATTTCATAAGGCCTATAGTTCACGCCTACAACGCGCGCAACATACACTTAACGTAGTGCTTGAACAAATGCCGCAATCACACCCCCATATTCAAACACATGGCGCACTTAACGAGCGCGACTTCGGCGACTATACGGGTAAGTCAAAGCTAGAGCTCCAGCAGGCTATCGGCGAGAAGGCGTACAAAGAGATTGTCAAAGGATGGAACGTTATGGCTCCAAACGGTGAATCGCTACAGGACGTACAGCTACGCGCCGTTCCATATTTTGAGTCCGAAATATTACCGAACCTTAAAAACGACCAGAACGTCATAGTCATCGCACATCACCAGACTTTACGGGCAATTATAAAACATCTGGACAATATATCCGACGAAGCGATCAGTGGCGTCTCCATCGGAAATGCACAGCCAATCATCTACAGATATGACATGGCAAATGGAGTTCTTAAGGCCTACACGGATGCTTTGCGCAAAAGTTCAACATAATCGTCATCAAAAATACTTATAGATAAGTGTGAGCGTTCTTTGGCTGATGCGTTAAATGCTGTGTGTGGCAGCGTGGTACTAATAACATACAGACTACCATCAGTCGGTATGTGATGAGCTTCGCCACTTCTTGCGGCCACGAAACAATCTTCATTTGTGACCAAGGCGAGTTGTGCATGTGCCGCATTGTCGGTGTGCATGCTAATTATGGTGCTCGGGGGCAGGACGCTGATCCGAATAATACTGAAGGGGAAAGGTAACGCCTTTACTAAGGCGCCGAGGCTAGTGTCAGTATAATGGGCTTGTAATGTTGCTTGGTTATTCCTGTCAAAATACTTCTGATTATGAATCTCGGAGTAGTTAACTAGGTTACCTTTTGATTCATCCAAACCGGGGTTGTGGGTTAGGGTAATTGAGTATGGCTTCGTGAGGTCGTGTGTATCACCCGAACTGCTTTTAAAGTCGTCTATGATTCTAGTGCAATCAGCCACAACAGCCTTTATGTCAATATTCAGGTCAATCTGTGCAATTAGGAAGGGTTCGCTGGTGGCCGATTTTTTATCCATAATAATCATATTGTAACAGAGATAATACCCCTCTGCGTTCTGATCGTATGGATAAATATAACTCATCAAGGTCATTCGTCGCTTATTTCAGGTGGTTCGCAAAGGACGAGCAGGCAATGTTTTCGGTTAACTACGAAGCTGGCAACAAAGAACTGGACGTTATCAAAAAAGGCTTTGCGATCCTGAAAGGCGAAAAGCTAAATGTCTAGGCGATCAGTGGTCTTGTCGCCTCAAGCATAACCTTCACGATCGGCCATTGCTCCATTCCAAGTGCCTCAAGCTCGTCAAAAGCAAATGCACGGCTTTCTACTATTTCTTCACCGCTCGGTTTCTGTAATAGTTGCGTACTGGTGGCAATAAAATGCGGGATGTAACCGTGTGGGAAGGGATAGAAGCTATCCGCCTTCTGGCTGTGTGGCACTGGCTGCTTGGCGGTTATTTTGCGGTAGCCGAATAGCTGGTACTGTTCGGGTGCAAAGCCACCTTCTTCCAAACATTCACGCAACAATGCCCGTTCGATACTCTCTCCAGGTTCAATATGGCCACCGAGCATTTCCCAACCCCTATGATTTCGGGTCAGTATGACTTGCTTTGTTTCGGGCAAAATCGCTAAGCAATACACCGCGGTACATAACGCTTCATCTGGTAGCTCGCTACTTTGAAGTAGCTGCCACGTTTGGTTGTCGTCCCATTTGCCCGTGAGTAGCGGTTCGTTGGCCATGTCCGCTACAGCCTTGAGATGATTTTGGTTGGATTGCTGTTTGTAGCGTGTGCACTGAGTGGCTCGGTCTTCAAGAACTCCGGCAGTATATGCGCTGTTTTCGGGTCGATAAACCCGATTTCCTCAATCTCTTCCAGACCGTGTGATGTTTTGGAGAGGTCAATGTGTAGGTAATCTTTGCTATTGGTAATATGAAAGAAAAATTCCAGATAGTCTTTGTCGCCATGAGTAAACTGCTGCACATAGAGCAAATTGCCGACTACGGGCTTGATACCTGTCTCCTCAAGCATTTCACGCTCGACCCCTGCAATGAGTGCTTCGCCCTCGTCAAGGCCACCGCCTGGCAGACACCAGTAGCTGTTGTCGCGCTTTAGATGGTCTTTGTATGGCTTCAAACGTACGCATAGTAGTCTGCCTTCGTGCAGTACTATGCCGCGAACCGTTACTCTTCTCATCATGTAGGTATGCTAGCATACCGTGCTACAATTCGGGCAGATGAAACACCTCTATCTCTTTACATTGGAAATTACACCACTTGAAGTAGGCAAGACATACGATGAATTGCCGTCACATCTGACGCTCATGAGCCGATTCTTGTCTGAACTACCTGCCGAAGAACTGGCCAATAAAGTCCGGCCACTTTTTGCGCAGACTGCACCTGTCCATCTAGTATTTGGCGAAACTATGGAGCTTGGGCCAAAGAAAGTTACAGCTCATATGGTTGATAGCCTGGATGAGAAGCGACTGCATAACAACGTGTATAAACTTCTTGATTATCTTAAAGTAGAGTATCAATATCCCGAGTTTATTGGCGGCAATCACAAACCGCACGTTACTGCGAGGGATGGCATGCAGTTTATGCCCAGTGACAAGCGTACAGTCTCCGCCGCCTATCTTATTGAGATTGTGGACTCAAAAAGAGTAATTCGGGCCAAGCTTGGCTTAGGTCAAGCTTAAGGATATGACTGCTCGTCCTACGGCTTTTTCTTTGAAATCAGACCAACTATCTCTTCTTCTCGTTCGTACGCCCGCAAACGCCCAGTAAGATATCCGAGACGATAATCCACGCCATCGCTCATCAACCGCCAGTTCGTGTCGGCGAGAGCGGTCGTGACAGCTTTCTTGAGAGATTTGCGGCTTTTAGCGTCATCACGGCTTGCGTCACCATCCATGCAACTAAAAGCAACGACTACATTAAGTCCCAGTTCCGGTTTATCAAAGGAAACCTCTATAAACCCAGCGGTCTCTATAGCTGGGCGGAGCTTTTCCATGAGCTGCGGTATCTTGAGTTGGATGATCTTCGCGGCCGCTTCATAGATCTCCTTGTTGGCATCCCGCTCCATTTCTTCATCTAGCATGCGCATGCCATCTTCCCATTTCACTCGGTAGGACTGCATAGTTCTTGCGCGTTCCTCATCAAGGCAGAAGATTTTGCGGTCTCGCTCGAAGTTAGGGTCGGGAGCTTCCTTTTTACCGAGCTGCGTCTTTTCGACTTCTTTGTGGCCGCAAGCTTCGCAGGTGTAGGTCGTTGTCATGATGCGGCCTCTTGTTTTGACGTCCATAGCTAGTGGTTTGCTACACTTCGCGCATGGAGTTACGGGTGAGATCCACTCAGAGCCGTCTTCCCAGCATACTGTGCGCTTTTTGCAGACAGGGCAGTCGAACATAAATGCCACCGATTCTTCACCGTCATCCTTGCGCAGCAAGTGTTTGTTTACGAGCCGCAAACCCTGCTTGTCGCAATGAGAGCAAGTTGGTTCCATCCAAGGTTTAGCGCTCGCCAGGCGTTCGTCTAGCTCCTTGTCACGCCGCATCCATGAGTCAATGGTTGCTTGCTTTTCCTCCCAACGAGGCAGCAGGTATG
>CAZTOK010000053.1:0-6830 GCA_964615445.1 uncultured Candidatus Saccharibacteria bacterium
CTTGCCGCTCGTAAGGGGCTCATATAATCAAATTGATTTGCACCAATCATTTGCCCATGGATCAATGATGCACGAGACGTATGGCTATACGGCGCCACGCTCGTCTGAATTTATACCCGTACTGTCTCGTCTGTCCCATAAACACCCTGCGAGACGTAACGCCCCAGTCTAGACTCTTTCTAGTAGCTGGCTTAGAATACTTGCTTAAGGGGTTGAACGATCTAAGCAAGCCACTGGAGTTAGTCGTTCTGCGTAAACCCTAGCTCCTTATCTGTAAAGTAAACTTCATTTTCTAGAGCATTTAGGGCGTGAGGATCGATTGCAATACGCTGAACACGCTGTCCAACCTCATCCATTTCATCAGGAGCCAGCCTCTTTAATGCCTCCTCAAGTACACCTCGCTCAGCCCATTCTTCTACCTGATCATCTGTTATGCCCAATGCTCCAAGCTTTTCGTGAAGGAATTTACCTGCCGCCAATTCGAACATAGCTGCAGCTCCCAGTCTAATGTGATCGGCATCATGTCGGACAAATGCGTGGCTCATGTTAAAGCCACTCTCCGCATCGGACATAAGCTGTTCAGGTGTCCTGGAATCCTCCCAATTAGTATCCTCAGGGGTGTTCATCGTGATTATAATAGCATGACGTTCGAAGCCCGTCCCATCAAAACAAAACAGACCAATTAGTCGAACACGACTTTGGCCTGTTTTACAGATGGGGTTTTATCAAAAGTACGAAGTGTCTCATGTGGTGCACTTGAGGCACTTTGTTTCGAACACCCACTAAAGTGACTAGAAGATGCGACGCAAGACTAACTTGAAAATGCCGGGAAATACGCACGCAGTTCATGTAGAAAGCCTGGAGTAAAAACTTCTGGTTGCTCGGCGGTCAAGCGCTTCAATTCGTCCGGCGTAAACCACTGTAGCTTGCCTACTTCTTCGGCTTGCGGCTGTAATGGGGTACAGCTAGGTATTTGCGCCAAAAACACCCTTACGAATTGATTAATAGTACGGCTGTCTTCTCTAGTATTAAAGCGGTATGTGGCAACGGTTTTAAGCTTTAGGTCATGCAGACCAAGCTCCTCTGCAAGCTCGTTTGCAGCTGTGGATTCGTAAGTAAAACCCTGATCAACGTGGCCGCCAGCGGCTTGGTCCCAACAATTTGGATATAACTTAACGCTTGGACTGCGACGTTGCAAAAGCATACGACCCTGGTCGTCCTCAATAAAGATAGAGGCAATACGGTGATATATGATATAGACCTTTTTGCCAGACTTCAGCGAGCATGGCCGTGCCTAGCACGTTATCATTTTCGTCTGTTACTACAACAGGTGGATATATTGCCACACTAACCCTCAAATCCTACAAAGCTAGTAACAACACCGTCATTAAACGTGAACTTGCCGACGTAATCATGTGGATATGCTTCGCTAATGTTATGTTCACCAAAATCTTGGCCAATGTGACTTGCCCGTAGTGCAGCCATAACGCCAGAGTGACACACCAGCACAATGACGGCATTTTTGTGCTTTTTATTGAGTTCGTCTATCGTTTGGAAAACACGTTTTTGCATGTTCTCTAATGACTCACCATTTGGAGGAGTGTAATGGGTATTTCGGTCTAGCTTAGGATATAGCTCATACGCTTTGGCGCTCGGCATATTTGCCGCATCGCCGTAGTTGACCTCTCGCAACCCAGGAAGTCGCTTAATCTCCTTCGTGAAGTCCAGACCTCGGACCAATGTATATGCCGTAATAAACGCTCGACCCATATCGCTTGAATAAATCTCATCTATGGGGAGCTTTGATAATTTGGCAATTACCTTTTCTGTGGGTTTTAGGCCGTCTTCGGTAAGGGGCGTATCGATCCAGCCGGATAAGCGTTTAGCTTTATTGTTCTCAGTCTCGCCGTGGCGGACTATGTAGAAGGTATTCATCGGCTATTTTTCTATTCTAATTTCATTTATCCAAAGTTTTTCGGGACGGCTCAGCATGAACATTATGACGTCGGCGAGATCATCGGGCTCAGTGAACGTCTCCACCGGAAAATCATCTCCTGCTTTTTTGAACATACCTGTATTCGTACCTGACTGATACACGGCACCGACACGTACCGCATTCTGCTTAGTGTCATTGCGGAGCACGTCCGTAAACCCTCGCATCCCCCATTTGCTTGCAGTATACACAGACTGCCCCTCCTGCGCAGTTACGCCCGACTTGGAAATAATATTAATAATCGCAGCCCCTTGCCTATGCTTAATCAAAGGAAGCAGCGCCTTCGTGAACAAAATCTGTGACGTGAGATTTGTATTGATTACCTGCCCTACTGTCTCGTCATCTAGTGCTTCCAGGTCGCCGACCTTATGCCAAATACCAGCATTGTTCACAAGAACATCCAGGTTTTGAATGTTAGAAACAGCTTCTTTTCTCTGCTCGGCATTATTGAGATCAAATGCGAATACCCGGGCCTGAGCACCACAGGCCTGCGCCACTTCGTTGAGCCTACCTTCATCGCGCCCACAAAGGATGAGGCTGTGGCCCTCTTTTGCTAATTTAATGGCGAGACTCCTGCCAATTCCATCGCTCGCACCGGTGATAAGGATTGTTTTCATCTAATTATCGTATCAAAAAAAGCTGAAAGCTCCGCATTGAAAATCCGTCCTGCCAAACAAAAAACAGGCCAGTTAGTCGAACACTACTTTGGCCTGTTTTACAGATAAAAATCTGTTTGAAATGTAAATTGTCTCATTTGGTGCGCCCGGGCGCACTTTGTTTCGAACACTTGCTTGCATGGTTATGCCAATAATTGCATGACCTACGCTATCCCAAAGTAA
This sequence comes from uncultured Candidatus Saccharibacteria bacterium, assembly GCA_964615445.1. GTDB lineage: Bacteria > Patescibacteriota > Saccharimonadia > Saccharimonadales > Saccharimonadaceae > JALRBM01. Next base: position 2,833 of record CAZTOK010000053.1, read on the forward strand.
CTTGCAGTTCTTGTACGTAGGCCTTGAATTTCTCTTGTGATTCGCGTCCTAATTGAGTGGCTGCATATTCATTTTGGTCAGGCGTATGATTGGGATTAACCACTATCCAGCGTGGTACATATTGCACTTGCCCATCAACTTTCTGAGCCAGATGCTGACCTGCGTCATCGGTCATGTACTCTGCGATATAGAAGCCTAGTTTCTCCAAAGAGCGGCTGGCGGCAATATTCCCCAGCAGTGTGGCAGTCTGCACCAACTGGACTGAACTCCCAGACTCAAATGCATGTGAAGATAGCAGGCCAGCACGAGCCATTGCGCCAACACCTTTCCCACGATTAGAACCTCTTGTTATAAACGTTGACACCCCTGGATATTCTGTGCCAATTCCCCATAAATGCGAGACTCCTACAGGAGAACCATCTGCACTTATCATCCAGGCTAACTGTTCGTTTGGATTGTTAATGTAGTCTTTAAATACTTCGGGTGACCGTATCAGATCCACGTCCGATTCAATCAGCCCATGCAGAGCTGCCTTATCGGGCGGCAACAATAAAAAAGCCGCATCATCGATATTCTTATTATTAAGCGGCTCAAGTGATACCTCAACGCCTGTTAAGGAGTTACCAATTTCGACCCGGCTATGTTTCATAATACTGTTATTATATACTAGTATTGATCTACCGCAACTAATGTTGCGAATCCATATCGAGTCATCATCTTATGATAACAAAGAAAAAGAGCGCCGTAGCGCTCAAAGATTCCCATTTGGTGCGCTTGACGCACTTTGTTTCGAACACCTGTTGGGATGGCTAAGCGGGATCACCAATGCCCGACTTAAATCTTCGCTGCCTTGAGTGTATTACGGAGTATCACACCATATCCCCGAGCATCATCGATAGCCTTGTGTGAGTGGCCTGGCATACCTTGAGTTATTTCTGGTGGCAACTGCATACGCCGAGCCTTGGCAAGTGGAATGTTGAGTTTGCCGGCGGTAAATGATGCCAAATCTAACGTTCTCTGCACCGGATTAAAGTCTTCAAACAATTGTTTGCCGCCAAATCTATCCAAATACCATTTTATAAATGGGTAGTCCAGTATGAGCGGTGAGGCTACAAAAGTCGGGGACTTACCAAAGCTTTTGACCCATTCACGGAACGCATCAATGACGATAGCAGCAGATTCAGCATCGGTATTCACTTCTTGCCAAGCCTCGGGCTGGGTCTTCCACCATTCTGTTGTTTCAGGATCGGCAGATAAATCTTCCAGCGGCAGTATCTTTTTGTAGAAGCTGCCCACTTCTTGATCGGCAGTACTGGCGACGGCACCAATACTAAGTATAGAATTCTTGCCGGGCATCAGGCCGTTTAATTCGACATCGACGATGATGTATATCTGGTCATCTTCAAGCATGAATCAATCCTACCACAGCAGGTGTTGGAAGTCTGTCCTGTCAAAGTAAAAACAGATCAGATAGTCCAACACTATTCTGATCTGTTATATGGAAGTATCTCATTTGGTGCAAGTGAGCATACACTACTCAAACTTTTGGATTGGATAGTCGAAGAGGCAGCTCGGATTAACTTTCCAGGTCTCCTAAACAGTGGCAATCAGAAGTTCGGCGATAGACGAAAGATAATTTACTAACCCGATAAGCGGAGAGGGACTGCTACAATCATTCTATGATTATCGCTTTTCCCGAATTAGCCAAAGAGCTTATTGAGCTATTTCAAGCCGATCAAAAAGAATACAAAGCCTTCTCGGGTAAATACTATTGGGGTACTGATTCGCAAAGTGATATGGCCGTTGAAGCCAAAGTCACATTTAAGAAACATGTCCATGCACGGGCTATGCGTATGCTTGAAATCCTGGAAGAAGTCAAAGAGCCCACCCTGAGTAATGTAGGCCAAGAGGCAGCGCAAGCTATCTCAATTCTGGCTACTCACTCTTCATTGGGGACAACACGCAAAGTCCTAACCGCATTTGAGTCATGCTATAAACAGAATCGAAATAATACGTACTATCAGGCTATCCCGGCAATGGCAGACTGGGTTCTATTGCTGTCTCGTAAGCCACAGCGTTTCGGTACGATCTGGCTCTTCGCCAAAAACAAGCAACCCTACCTACCAACCGTTGAAGATTACGAGAATATAAACGAGCGACGGGCCGAGTATGGGCTTGAACCTTTGCGTTGGCCAAAATCACTTGCGATTCCCGAAAGTGAGCAGCCCTGGCTCAAACAGCCGTTATCCCAGCTCGTAATGAGAGAGCCGAGTAATAAGGAATATGAGGAGTTCGCTGCCGATTTCTTATAAGAAATGCCATCAAGGTAAGCCCCAATAAAGGATATGGATACTAAGCGACAACTTTATCAATTATCGGTGCTTCCGGGGACGACTCTTTTATCACTCGTTTTCGCTTCACTCGTAAACGCGGCTTAGGAAACTCCACTTTCTCGCTAATAATTTGGTGTAAGGATTCTGCAACATCTTCCATTTGGAAGTAGATTCCTGTCTGTTCTTTTAGGTCATTACGCAAACGTTTGACGATTTCTTCTGAGTATACGAGCTTAGCAAGATTGACTGGATTAAGTGCGTTAGTACGTTTCCAGAATGTCTCTAGCTCACCCTTCATGATCGCCCGCTTAGTCAAATACCATATCAGATCAGGCGCTTTCTTTAATTCATCACTATTCATGAGGTCGATCTTGAATATGAGTGTCGTACTGATCGGCTTCCCGAAGTTTACGCGGTACAGTTGAATCTCGCGCCCGTTGAGCAACAATATCCAGTCGATACCTTCATTGGCTGCATACGCTAGGCTTTGGCGAAGATGTTTTTCGTTGAGATCGAGTTCTATAGATTTTACTTCGACAACAAAATGCTTCTTGCGCTTGAGCTGAACAACGTAGTCTGCATACTCACTCTTTATCCGGTATTCCGTTTTAATTTCTTCTAGTTCGAGGTAACCTAAGATTTCCGTTAGGAAACTATTGGTCATAATTCGCGTATCTGCTTCATTTAATGTCGTGAACTCTTTACGCAGATACTTCCGTTTATATAATTTTAGTTGTTCTCTGAGTGTCTGAAGTTGTTTGTCGGTAGCCATAGGATATTCCTCACGCGAGTTAACTATTAATCTGACTATATGATAAAAAGGAGGAATTAACCATTTATTTGCGTGGCATAGGGGACGAAAACATTAAATATCCTGAGATAGAGATCAAAAGTCCTTTATAAATTAAAAGAACCCTGGGACGGGTTCATAGAAAACCGTGATTTCGTGTATGGTGCGCTTGACGCACTTTGTTTCGAACACCTTTTGGGGTGGTTAAACAATTTAGGCATGACTCAGGGCCGGATTAGCGCCAACTATCTAATGCTTTCTCTACAATGTCTTCTATTTTCTTTTCCGCCTCTTTGACATTTAGCTTTTTGTCATTGAAACGAGTGCCATCTTCATATAGCCAAAATTGGTAAAAGTTGTTTTCTGCTGTAATTGTGAAGTTATCAGGTTGATATGTAGCAATGATAATCATAGGGTCACCATCGAAGTCACCACCAATATCTTGCCAAAAAGTAGTCACACGACGTGAGTCATCTGGTTCACTTTCCCGCCATTCATTATGCTCTGAGTCCCATTCGTCCCATATTATATGATTGCCATAGCTACTAATGATTTTATCTTTTACAAAGTTTGAAAGATCGAAGCCACTAGTCAGACCAATATATATGTATTTCTTTCTTGGTAGCCAATCATTCTTCAGTATCTCTGGCAATTTATCTGTACGCCTTTTCGCAAATGGCATCCTAATTAGGCTAAAGAATAATGCAAAGGGTATGGCAATTATTACAAGCACGACAAAGAAAGGAATCAGAAATTTATTTTTAGGTGCATTAATGTTTAAAGCCATTAAGGCGAGTATACCAAAAAGAGACCATCACGGGTCTCTTTTGTTTGAAACAATACTGTTTCAAACTCGTTTGGGTCTAATTGGTGCG
>CAZTOK010000054.1:0-6792 GCA_964615445.1 uncultured Candidatus Saccharibacteria bacterium
GGGAAGAGTGGCTGAAGTTTCTTGATAAAACCGGCGCTCGGCAGATGTCGCACCCAGACATTGTCCACGTCGTGTATGAACACTTGGTTAAATCGGGGGTTTTTGACGATTCCGTCGCCAATCAAAGAGGACGACAAAACTCATCCGGCTGGTGGTCGCAAGGCGTAACCGTGGCTTACGAGCAGCACATTGACCGCCGCCAACCGGGCCAACGGTCCGACGGCAGCTTTGAAATATCGGTGACGAAAGTATTGGGGGACAGCATGGCCGACGCCATGCATTGGTGGACCAGCCAGGTTAAGACGAAGCATGAGTTCAAAGGCGTCAAAATAAAAGGCGAACCACGTATTAGTAATACCCCGACAGCCCATAACTGGCGCGTTGACCTGGCTGATGGCAGCAAGCTTCATGTCAGCACAAACTTGAGAAGCACCGGCAAAGCCATGATAGCTATCACGATGGAAAAGCTGGCCAGCGCTAAAGCCGCTGAGTCCTGGCGAACCTACTGGAAACAATTCCTCAACACCTGACCATTCAAAAACAGAGATACATCTAAAAAAAAGCGATTCAAGCAAACATAACCGATATCCTTAACTTAAAGTTGAGCGTATAAGGTAGAATGTTTGTATGAACGATACTACGAAAGAAATACTGGCAAAGATCTTTAAGGTACCCGAGCGCGATCTATTGATGTTTGAGGACCTATCGGTCCTATCCTTTTATGAGAAAAATGAAGGCAAATATTATCTCAAATCTGCATCAAAAGGAGATCGCGAAAAACTTGTCTACAACGCAAATACAGGTAAATCAGCTCCAGAAGAAATAGTCAGGCAGCTATACTTGATTGAACTTAATAAGAAGTACAGATATCCTAAAGATCTACTTGAAATAGAAAAACACGTGAATTTTGGTAGAGAAGTTAAGAGAGCAGATATAGTAGTCTATCGCAAAGATGGAATAACACCCAAAGTTATCATAGAGGCAAAGTCTCCGTTAGAAGACAATGACATCCAACAGCTCAAGTCTTACTTAAATGCTGAAGGTGCCCCAGTAGGTGTCGGGTTGAATGGAAAAGCAAAGTTGGTGCTTTACAGACCCTATCCAAAGGAGTTCGATGACACTCTAGACGACATACCGGCAGCAGATGAAGAAATTGAAGACGTTCTTATAAAGCGTAAAAGGCTGAGTGACCTCAAAGAGAAAGACCTTAGGCAGATAGTTGAGACTTTAGAGGAGCTAGTATTAGCAAATTCTGGGGCCGATAGTTTTGATGAAATTTTTAAACTAATATACGCGAAACTATTCGACGAAAAGGAAGCATCAAGTCGTGCTGATGAAGAACTCTATTTTAGGAAAAGTCCTACCGGTGATCCAGTTGAAACCAAGCGAACCATCGACGACCTATTTGAATCAGCAAAACGTGAGTGGCCAGACATTTTCGAGAAGTCTGACACCATTAAGTTAACACCAGAACATCTTTCAGTGTGTGTTGGAGAACTGCAAGATGCAAAGCTCTATGGTTCTAACCTTAGGATTATAGACGAAGCCTTTGAGTATTTGATTCCAGACGTATCCAAAAAGAAGAAGGGTCAGTTCTTCACGCCACGTCTTATTATTGATATGTGCGTAAAGATGCTAAACCCTAAGAACAGAGAATACCTAATAGATACTGCATGCGGCAGTGCTGGATTCTTGGTTCATTCAATGCAACATGTGTGGAGCGCATTACATGACGAACAAGTAAGACGAGATTACGCATCACGATATCTTTTTGGTATAGACTTTGACGAGCGTTCAGCAAAAATAAGTCGCGCCATTATGTTAATCGCAGGTGATGGCAAAAGCCATATTTACAAAACAAGCTCTCTTGAGCCCGTTAACTGGCCAGCTAAATTAAAGAGTGATCTAACAGATCATCAATTACTGGCAGATATCGATGACTATGAAGAGCGCAAACACAACCAGGAGACGTTTCATTGCTTAAATTTCGATATACTCTTAGCAAATCCACCTTTCGCAGGAGAAATTAGAGAGAAAAGTTTGCTCGCACAATTCGATCTTGGATATAACTCCCAAGGTAAAGTTCAAAAAATGGTCGAAAGGCATTTGCTATTTGTTGAAAGAAACTTAGATTTTGTAAAATCGGGCGGTAGATTAGCAGTTGTATTGCCACAAGGACTTTTTAATAATGATTCTACTGAGGCGGTCCGTAAGTATATACAGAAAAAAGCCCGAATATTGGCAGTAGTAGGTTTAAATACTAATTCCTTTAAGCCGCATACGGCCACTAAGACCTCGGTGCTATTTTTACAAAAATGGCCCAAACAAATGATTGATGAGGGGGGGAACCCTAAAATTGATGATTACCCAATATTTTTTGCTACACAGAAGAAGTCTTTTAAGGATAATAGCGGTAACTATATCTTCGATAAAAATTCTGAAGGCATTTCTCTCAGAGCCGAGGATGGCAATCCAAAATACTATAGCGACCTTGATGACATAGCAAATGCGTTCATTTCGTGGGGTAAAGAGCAGAATCTCGATTTTCTGTAGTTTAGAACAATTATGAAGACTATAGAACGAGATGACGAAGTTGCCGCAATCGAAGTTTACCTAAGTGAATTAAATACGGGTTTGCGTCTTGAAGCAGAGTTTTATACTGCTGAAAGTGCTGACTCAACCCTCGATAAAGGCGATGATGTTATTGACTATTCCCAATATGGCACTTCCAAGGGGCTTAATGAAGAAAATCAGGGATACCCAGTATTACGATTAAATGAATTTGAATTATCATTTGCCGGAGTACCAGAAAAGTATTGTGATCTACTAGGTGAAGCCGAATACGAATCACTTAAACTCAAGTCTAACGATGTTCTAATCTGCAGAACAAATGGAAATCCAAAGTACGTAGGCAAGGCTGCACTTGTTATGCAGGATGAGGATTATGCCTTTGCCTCTTATTTGTTTAGAGTCAGGACTAATGAGCAGATAACACCAAGTACACTTGTTAGTTACTTAAACTCTAAGTCAGGCCGTAAAGAGATCGAGAAATATGCGATGGTTTCAAACCAGGCGAATTTCAGCCCCGCAAAGTTTCGTCAAATTGCCGTGCCTAAATTCCCGGAAAGTCTTGAGTCAGAAATTGAGAGTATGTTTCTATCCGCTTGGGATAACCTTAATCATTCAAAACTATCTTTTAAAAAGGTTGATAACCTTGTACTCGATTCCATTGGTCTAAATGATTATCAAAGGGATGATCGAGGTATATCTATCAGGACTCTATCAGATAGCAACATCAGTCATAGACTGGACTCAGAATATTGGGAGCCAGAGTTTGATTCCTTGGTGCCGCATTTAGAAAGAGATAGTCATAAACTGGGTGAGCTATGCGTATTACTAAAAAGCTCGCCGGTTTATAAAAAAGATGGGCACCTTAAAGTTATTAAGACTAAGCAGTTAAAGAATTTGTATATTGATACTGAAGGTTGTGAGGACTCCTCATCGGTAGGTGTTGAAATACAAAATAATGACCTACTATTTGCTTCTATGGGTGTTGGATCACTTGGTAAAGCAGACCTTTTCGATAGTAGTCTATATTCAGGAATATATACTACTGACAGCACCATAATTATAATGAGAGAGTTTACAATAATAACCCCGGAATATTTGCTGGCTCTCTTTGGAACTGATGCATATCAAAGGTTAATATACCGTTATATTATTGGCAGCAGTGGCATCATCAATGTCTCAAAGACCCATTTAGAAAATTTACCTGTCCCGCTAATTTCTTCGGAGCAGCAACAAGAATTAACAGAATTAGTTCGTACTGGGCAACAAGCTAGGAAAAAATCGGCGGATTTAATTGAAAGTGCCAAAGCTAAAATAGATACCTATCTTAAGTAATAGGCACGTATGCTTTCAGGTAATTATGCAGTCTGAACAGTAAAATGGTTCCAGACAGCCAAAACTAAGGCCCGCTAAAATTCTTATAACTTCATTGATAATGCTCAACACTCATCGGCTATAACCTTACGTACCACCACTGAGAAAAGTTACACTTTCACGAATAGCGCTGCGGCAACTAGCAAAATTTCTCAAAAACAGATGCCAAGTTGTTGACAACCTACCTAGTACATGATCTACTGCTGGTATGTCTTCAAAACTGATATCTATCTTTCTGCCAGACGGTAACCCAAACGGTATAAAAGTCATCGAGGTTTCTAATAGCATTGGGCGTGCAGTATTAGTGCCAAGATCCAATCTCCGTGATGCGAAAGGTAGACCAGAGCTCAACCAACCGGCCTTGTACGTACTATGTGATAGAGAAGGAAAAGAAGTTTATATAGGCGAATGCGAAAACTTTTTCCATAGACTTAAAAGCCACGATGTCCACAAGGATTTTTGGGAAATAGCTATAGCATTTGTTGCAAAAGATAATAGCTTAGAAAAAGGCGACGTCAAATTCCTTGAATCCTTAGCTGTAGAAACTGCCAAGAGCGCGAATAGAATGAAAGTAGTCAATGCAACAATACCGGCTAGAAACAATTTGCACGAGTTTAAGATTCAAACCATACAGGACTTCTTTGAAGACATCAAACTATTAATCTCTACATTAGGCTACCCTGTATTTAATAAGATTAACATTGAAGATAAAGACGAAGACCAATTTTGGTATTGCAATAGACGTGCCACACAAGCAAAAGCGGTTTATGATGAAAACGGCTTTACTGTACTCAAAGGCTCCATAATTGACGGCACTCATCAGCCTTCATTTATCAAATATTATCCCTACGCAGTTACGGAACGTGAGCAAATGTTCGCTGAAAAAGCAAAGACTACCGATAAGGGTAAGACTTATGAGCTTACAGATAACATAACATTTTCCAGTGCCAACAAAGCAGGCGGCTTTGTTGTAGGCGCCAACGTAAATGCGTGGACTAATTGGAAGAATAAAAACGGCAAGACGATGGATTTCGTGATGCGACAAAGTTAGTAAAGTTTCTCAAACGATTCTTGTGAATAATTTCTTGCTTATCACTTATCGATAATATCATCATCATTAAAGAAGTACTTAATGGCAAGTTTTGCTAAGGCATAGGTTTCAACGACTCCAGCAGCAACGACCGACGGCACAGCAAAAGCATTATTGTCAAAGTTCATCACATGGAAACCGATTAATATAATTACGACATAACTAAAAAAGAAACCTGCCACAACAAGAAATGTTAATACATTGTCCCATTTTTCCCTTCTTCGTTTCTTTTCTAGACGAATATGGAAATTTAGATGAGCATTTTCAAACGCAAAATCTAGTTCATCCTCATTCTCTTCTGCAAGCTCGGCCGATTCGCCAACAGATAATACATCACCTTCAATCGATTTGAGTGCTTCTTCACGCTCATTCTCTAAACCGTCTCCCTGTACATCAGGCTTGGCTGGTGTCTCTGTCATGCTTAATCCCTTGCAACCGGTACTTCATAGCCTGAGAAGACACACCAAATAGTCTAGACAAAGCCACATAATCCTTATTATCTAATTCATACTTCTTTTGTATTCTCGTTATGAGGTGTTTTGGCATTAGTAGTTCTGCTGCGAACAAATCAGCTTCCTGTTCTTTTTCAGGCTTTTGCGCGTACATGGAGGTGCGCCAGTATACCCCGTACTCGCCTGGTTTATGGTTTAGAAAATAATGGGCAAGTTCATGAGCCAATGTAAAGTTTTGGCGAGCCGCAGAATCGCTGGTGTTTAGATATATTGTTTTATCATCTTTAGTAAACAATCCCGATATATTTTTTGTCTTTTCATTGGGGTTGAAGTAGACAATGCTTATTCCCTCTTTGTTTGCAATATCAAATGCATTAACGGGGGGTTCAAAAACATGATATTGTTTCCGAATCTCTTTGGCCTTTGTCTTAACTTCGTTCCAATTGGCGCCCATGACAAAATTATAGCAAGAAATCAAGCAGTTCGGCCACTTGCTGTCATGGTATGGTCGCCACTTATTAAACTAACGGCGCGAATGCCGGGTGCGGTAGTGGGTGCGGGTCATGTAGAGGCCGAACAGGATGAGCCAGATGGTCTGGGGATGAGCCACCAATCGTTCCATGCCGCCTTCACCGAGGCCTAAATAGTGCTGACTAACGAACAGCCATAATGCTATCAGCGCAACGACTCCGGATAGGATGGTGTACGCCCGGAACAGTCGTGGTAAATCAAGCACTAAGCCAAACACGATGAGCGCTACGTTACCTAGCACAAACGGTAGCGCGGCGCCAAGCACGTGCAGAGTAACGTTGGTATTTTCGGGGAATAGCCCGACTAACACCGTGCCAATGCCGGCCAGTGCCATCAGTCCGAAACCAAGTGCCGTACCACGGCTCTGACGAAATTCGTGGTAGATAAGCACCGAACCAATCACCATAGTGTAGCCCAGTACGATAAACGAGGCATTCATCAGCGCATGCTCTGGTGAGCAGACGTAGCGCTCACCATAATAGGCACAAGCCCGGTTTCCCAAATCACTGATGGTATTAAATACCAAGCTATAAGGGTTGGGATTAGATTTAGCCACAATGTACTGCACTATGAAAAACTGCAAGCTGACCATCCAGAAAATCGGGCCGACCAGCGGGTAGCGGTCGGTGAAAGTCTTTATCCGTTTGGAATGTATCATCATGGTAGCTTAACCATAATTCTGTCACACATCCACGAGCCGGCAAAATTCCTTAAAACAGACGCTACCAATTAATTACGAAAGATGTTATAATATTCATTATGAGTGAAGCTAGGCAT
>CAZTOK010000055.1:0-6783 GCA_964615445.1 uncultured Candidatus Saccharibacteria bacterium
AAGTTCGACAAAGGTGGTAACTACAACCTTGGTATTGTTGAACAATCAATCTTCCCAGAGTTGACTTTTGAAGAAACTCAGGTACTTCATGGCCTTCAGGTAACGTTTGCGATTAAAAACGCCGACGCCGCTCACAGCCGCGCGCTACTTGAAAAATTTGGTCTACCATTTGAGAAAGAAGGAGGCAACCGCTAATGGCTAAGAAATCTATGATTGCTCGCGACGTAAAGCGCAAAAAGCTCATTGCTAAATATGCAGAAAAGCGTGCCGAACTAAAAGAACTAGGTGACCAAGAAGGGCTCGCTAAACTACCGAAAAACAGTAGTCCAACCCGCTTTAAGAACCGCGATGTTCTCTCGGGTCGTCCCCGTGGCTACATGCGCCGATTTGGCCTCAGCCGTATTAACTTCCGTGAAAAAGCATCTAAGGGAGAAATCCCAGGTATCACTAAGAGTAGCTGGTAAGAAGGAAAGGAAAGACCATGTCACTACAATCAACTGACCCAATCGCCGACCTTCTCACCCGTATTCGTAATGCGGCCATGGTTGGCAAAACAGAAGTTCGTGTTCCATCGAGCAAATTGAAAAAAACTGTTGCAGAGCAACTTAAGAAAAATAACTACCTTGCCGAAGTGAAGCTTGAAGCTGGTAAACCTCGCGATACGCTTGTTATTACCATCAATAAGCCGGGCGAAAATAGTCCAATTAACGAAATTACCCGTATGAGCAAGCCAGGGCGCCGTATGTACGTTGGCGCAAACGAGATTCCACGCGTAAAAAGTGGCCGTGGTATTGTGCTCATTAGCACGAGCAAAGGTGTTGTCACTGGCCAAGAAGCTGTCAAGCAGCGTCTTGGTGGCGAGCTACTGCTAAAAGTATATTAATAAGAAATTAAGGAAATATAAGTATGAGTCGAATCGGAAAACTACCAATTGACGTACCGGCAGGTGTGACAATCACGGTTGATTCAGATGTTATTTCAGTAAAGGGGCCTAAGGGCGAACTTACTGTGCCACATTTGAGCGACGTGACGGTTACAATTGAAGGTACACAGGCAATCGTTGCTCGTAAAGATGACGAACGTATCGCTAAAGCACAGCATGGTTTGCAGCGCGCACTTCTTAACAACGCTGTTCAAGGCGTCGCAAAAGGTTTTGAGAAAAAACTTGAAGTAAATGGTGTTGGCTTCCGCGTGAACGGTGGTGGCCAAGAAATCGAAATGGCACTTGGTTTTTCTCACCCAGTAAAATACAAGGCACCTCAGGGCATTCAGCTTACTGTCAACAAGATGGAGATCACCGTAAGTGGTATCGACAAACAACAGGTGGGCCAAGTTGCCGCTGAAATTCGTGCACTGAAAAAGCCCGAACCATACAAAGGTAAAGGTATTAAATATGCTGATGAAGTACTTCTTCGAAAAGCAGGAAAGGCTGGTAAGTAATTATGAGCAATCTCGCTAAAAAACTACTCAACAAGAGTTTGCGCAAAAACCGTGTACGCAGTAAAGTTGTTGGTACTGCTGAGCGCCCACGTCTTACCGTTACTATCAGCAACAAGCACGTTAGCGCACAAATTATCGATGATGTGAAGCAGCACACTATTGCTGCTAGCACCACCGTTGGTACAAAACAAACCGGGTCATTAAGCGAACTCGCCGCTTTTGTTGGCAGCGACATCGCAAAGAAAGCTAAAAAGGCTAAGATTACCGCAGTTGTGTTTGATCGCAATGGTCGTCAGTACGCAAAGCGCCTCGGTGCGCTTGCAGACGCTGCACGTAAGGAAGGATTGGAGTTTTAATATGGCTGAACAAGCAACTGAAACTCGTTCAAACCGCCCAGCTCGCCGCGACAATCGTCGTGACCAGCAAGCTCCAACAGAGCCAAAGCAGTTTGAAGAGCTCGTTATTAACATCGACCGTGTTGCCCGTGTGGTAAAAGGTGGACGTCGTTTCCGCTTTAAGGCATTGGTTGTTGTGGGTGACCGCAAAAATAAAGTAGGTGTTGGTGTGTCTAAGGGTGCTGACGTCCAAGCGGCTATTGCCAAGGCAGCTGACGTTGCCAAAAAGAACATGATTACCATTCCAATTACCGGCGACACTATTCCACACGATGCAGAAGTAAAGGTATCTGGCGCGCAGGTGCTTATTAAGCCAGCTGCTCCTGGTACCGGTATTATTGCTGGTGGTGTGGTGCGTCAAATCATCGGTGTCACTGGTGTGCGTAACATGCTTTCAAAGTCACTTGGCTCTACTAACAAAGTCAACATTGCTTACGCAACAATTGATGCTTTGAAGAGCCTCGTGCCTAAAGAAGAATGGCTGAACGCTCCTAAAAAAGCTGCTTCTAAGAAAGTAGCTAAAGAGGAGACGAAGTAATGAAATACCATGAACTTCAAGTCAGCAGCAACAAAGGCAAAAAACGCGTTGGTCGTGGTATTGCCGCTGGCCAAGGTAAAACCGCTGGTCGTGGTACTAAAGGCCAAGGCGCACGTACAGGTAAGAAACTTGGCGTGATGTTCCAGGGTGGACAGCGTGCACTTGTTCAGGCCATACCAAAAGCTCGTGGGTTTAAAAGTCTTAAAACGCCTGCTCAGGTAGTATATCTCGATCACCTCAATGCTTTTAAAGGTAAGACCATCGATAACTTTGCACTTTACGAAGCTGGCTTAATTGCAACACCATTTCATACTGTAAAAATCATCGCTCGTGGTGAACTTACAGCAAAAGTCACTCTTCATGTGCAGGCAGCTAGTGCTAGCGTACGCGAAGCTATTGAAAAAGCTGGGGGCACTTTTGTAAAAACTGACGTGCCACTACGAAAAAGTGAAAAAGAAGCTGAAAAAGCAGATAAATAGAGTTGTTACTTTTTATAATAAAATAAGGCTCAGTGAGCCTTATTTTATTATTTGAGATAATTATTACTAAGATAAGAGTTTTCTAAAGCCGTGCCTGGCCTAGTGCGGTTTCACACCAGGCCAGGCACGTGTTGTCTGACGTATTACTAACGAAGCTGTTTGAGGCGCTATTCGATTTACTGACAAAGGTAGTCGAGATACTGCCCAACCACATGGCGTAAATGCCAGTTCTTGCCAACTTCGTAGAGCCTGCTGATTCCATAGGCGATCGCTACGGGTTGAAACATCATTAAGAGCCACATCACGCTGACTGGTGAGAATAGACTAAACGGGTCAGCTACAACTCGGTAATTCTTATCCCACCAGGTAAAAAGTGTCATTTCTCTCTCACCAAACCACAAATCGTAAAATCGTGAACTACGAATGAAGAAAGAGAGGCGCCATTCTCCTCTGATACTTCAATCGTTTGGTGATCGTTGTGCGTCGATTTATACCACTCTACGCGGTGTGCTATTGTTTCAAAGTCGACACCCTGTAGAGTTCCGACAACAAAGACAAAGAAGTTCTCCTTTTTGCGAGGTGCGGCTAGTGCGGGGTCATCACCCTCGCAGTATCCGAAACTCATGGATGCAGCTTCAAAACTCATGACTTCCTCTTTCCACGGTAGTAACAACTAGGTATATTATATACTTTTAGATAAATATGGTCAACACGTGCCTTAAATGGGCTACACCACTTTACTGAGTGTGCTATACTAAACAAAGTATGCCTAATATGGCTTCATTTATTACTAAGAGGTAGATACGATTGTGAACTGGAAAACAATTTTCCGATCATTGAAAAATAAAGACATGCAAAAGCGCCTGGCTATTGTGCTGGGGATTATTATTGCATACCGCTTTTTGGCACACATTCCGGTGCCACTGGCAAATCCAACAGAGCTGAAATCGGTTATCAATAGCGTCGTAGGTGGAAGTGACTTCGGTGGCTTTTTGAACTTGCTTTCAGGCGGTGCACTGGCGCAATTCTCAATTGTACTAGTAGGAATGAGTCCCTTCATTACCGCATCGATTATTACGCAGCTGCTTACAAAGGCAGTGCCAAGCCTTGAAGAACTTCATAAGGATGGCGAGTCTGGGCGCAGAAAAATTAACCAATGGACACGTTTAATTGCGGTACCACTTGCAATTATTCAGTCAATTGCCTTCATTTATATTTTGCGGCAAACAGTGCTTGCAGGAAACAGTACAGCACTTGCTAACCCCACAATGATGGAATGGGTAATTGCCGTAGGCTCTATGACGGCCGGATCAATTCTGCTCATGTGGCTGGGCGAACTCATTACCGAGCAAGGAATTGGAAATGGTATCAGCCTTATTATCTTTGCAGGTATTATTAGTCAATTACCAACGACACTTGCAACGCTTATTAATTCACTATTCGATACATCTCAGGGTTCACTAAGCGTTTTTGGGTGGTTTACACTACCGGTAAGCCCCCTGGCATTTTGGGTCACACTGGCGGTAGCCATTATGTCGCTCCTTGTACTGTATATATTAGTAAAGATTAATGAAGCCCAGCGAGTCATTACGGTAAATTACGCTAAGCGTGTACAGGGTAATAGCAGCTACGGCGGCGTAAAAAGCATCTTACCAGTAAAGCTAATTGCGGCAGGCGTGATTCCAGTAATTTTTGCAGTAGCTTTCCTGTCGCTACCAGCCTTTATTGGTCAGGTGATAAAAGCAACCGGAAACCATGCTTACGCAACACTTGCTAATAATCTTATTACTTGGTTCCAGGCGCCACAGCCAGGCGCATTCACAGGAGATACATTAAGTGCGTTTATTTATCCGGCAAGCTACTTCGTGTTAGTAATTTTATTTACGTATTTCTACACCGGTATCGTATTCAACGCAAATGAAATTGCTGAGAATTTACAAAAGCAGGGTGGCTTTATTGAGGGCGTTCGTCCAGGTATTCAAACAGAGAAATATCTCTCTCGAACTGTTAACCGCTTAATCCTCTTCGGCTCTATTGCACTGGGGTTCATTGCGGTAATGCCATTCATTGTCGAATATGTATTCGCTCGGTTTGGCATTCCATCAACCAATTTGGCTATTGGCGGTACTGGGCTTTTGATTGTGGTATCGGTTGGACTTGAAACACTACGCCAGATTAACTCGCGTGCCCTTATGGTGACGTACGACGATTATCAATAAATATTTCAGCCTAGGCTCGGAGAGTCATCTCCAAACCTAGGCTGTCGCTCTTATAGGGCAAGTAGGGCATTGATAACCGCCATTTGAGAAGAGGTGGGATATATATCTACACCAATGTGAAAGGTTCCCAGAGTACTACCACCTTCGTCGGGAAACATTTCAACAATGAGATAACAGCTGCCTCCATAGCAGTAAAGCCACATGAGATAGTGATGACAAAACGCGATTTCGCGTGCTTCGACTACCTCTTGTAAACCAGCTTCCTGAAGGTGTAGTGTAATACCCTCGGCATTTGCGGGACGCTGATACCAACTGATCATTGCATCTCCTCGGTACTCGCCTAGAGAGCTTGGTTATTATACTATAGAAAAAGCTATGAATACGCAAAAAAATAAACACGGGACAATCCAACAATGGTTGTATGCTACAACAATAACTGCGGCCTGCTTCGTTATTGGCTATTTTGTTTATATCGAATACGTAGCCCCGGCACCACTGATCGTCAAGCAGCCAACCACTCGTGCCGCCGATGCAAGTGGAGCTCAAAAGACCGACGAGCAGAAGGGTCAGTATAGTGTGCCTCCGAATCACCCACGCGAACTTATTGTTCAAAAGCTTGGTATTAATGCTAATATCGTGCCAATATCAACGCTGAAAGATGGCTCACTTGACGCACCTAAGACTGCCTGGGACGTAGGCTGGTATGAGCAAAGTGCACTTCCTGGTGCGGGAAATGGAGCGTTATTCATTGACGGGCATGTAAATGATGCCGTTGGGACGCCCGGCATTTTCTACAAACTTAATACGTTAACAGCCGGTGACACGATAACTATTGAGAAAGGTGACCACGCATCAATAAACTATACCGTACGCGCTGTCGATCAACGCCTCATTGCCGATATTGATATGAGTCAAGTCTTACGTCCATTTGTTCCAGGAAAAGAAGGGCTTAACCTTATGACTTGCGGTGGCGTGTATGATGCAGCGCGAAGAACCTACGATGACCGTGTGATTATCTATGCTGTTCGCAATTAATAACAGTTGACCTTACCGCGATCTACGCTACAATAAAAGAATAATTCACATTCTACAGAAAATAGGCTGTAGAAAATCTCTAAAGTGCTTGCGAGCGAGCGCGTTTTGCTGTATAATCAACTACTGTTATCTATGGCTAAACAAAAGGAAGTAATTAAATTGCAAGGAAAGGTAGTGGAAGCACTGCCTAATACTCAATTTATGGTCGAACTTGAGAATGGACATAGAGTTCTGTGCCATATTTCGGGTAAAATGCGTAAGCATTATATTCGACTTGTGCCAGGCGATAAAGTGGAAGTAGAGTTGACCCCTTACGATCTTACGAAGGGCAGAATCAGCTTTCGCTTGCGGGATGAGCGTGAAGCCTCTAAGGCAAACGCTTAAGTTATTAATTTTAAAGGAAACTAGGGTTTTTACGCTTCATGCATGTGCGTACAAGTGTCAAGAAAATCAGTCCTGATGACATTTTAGTGCGACGTAAAGGTCGCCTACGTGTTATCAACAAGAAAAAACCTAAGAATAAGCAAAGGCAGGGTTAAGCATGGCTCGAATTTCTGGGGTAGTCATCCCATCAGAAAAGCAAGTGCAGATCGCTCTGACGTATATTTACGGCATCGGTCCAAAATTTGCACGAGACATCCTTGCGGCGGCTAAAGTAGAGCCGACCACTCGGGTGA
>CAZTOK010000056.1:0-6271 GCA_964615445.1 uncultured Candidatus Saccharibacteria bacterium
GCACTGGTCTCCAAAACCAGGTGTCGTAGGTTCGAGTCCTGCTGCCCCTGCCAAGTTATTATCATTGAAAAACACCTCTGTAAAATGAGGTGTTTTTAGTTTGATCTTGGATAAGAGAGATAGGATGATCAAACTTCATCAGAATGGTATCTCATCCAGACTAATGGGCTTATCATCTGATTGCGGCAATGCGCCTTTTGGTAACGGCAAATTAGTTACGACAAAAAGATTTAGAATATCCTCCCGATCCATAAAAAGTATCTGACTACGTTTGGTCGCATCCAGTTTATTTCCGAGCCAATTCCGAGCAGCTTTCGTTATCTCGCCGCCCGCGACTATAAAAGCATGGTCGACAAGTACCCGCTTTCCGATTTCTGGATCAAAAATCTCATGTCCCAACATCATTGTTAGTTGATTAAGGATTTCTGCCACGTTTACATTGCCTGGTTTACTCATTCCAGACGAGTCAAGTTTGTCTTTTTTTGCTTGAATTCCGAAGTATAAAACATGCTGCGTGGGCAGAGTGTATTTCATCCAGATATCTTTGCCATATTCCAATGCCTTATCACGGTGTCGCGCTGGTGTTATGCGGTGAAATCCTAACTGCCGAAACAATGGCAGAAGAATTTCCTCTATAAGATCATCTTCTGAGCAAGCATTGAGATAATTTTCAAGCTGATTCCTACGCTCTTGCTCTGCTGCGGAAAAGGGCCGGTGTGGGTTTGGGCCTATTGTCGCAATTGTATTTGTTTTTATGTGCCTCAAATAACATTTCTTATCTTCTCCGTAAAATGCCTCAAATCCTTCTCTAGCTAGGACTGCGTTAAGTTGTCTAAGTGCGTTAGAGCGATTCCCGTCCTCATTGGTAGCTTCGCTAGGGTCCATAAGTCGATCAATGACTCGAGTAAATGAGTCAGGTACGATGTTTGAACTTGAGGTTGGTTCAGCCAGAATTTTAGCAAGCGTGTCAGCAGCCCAACTAGCTCTAGTCGTACCATCATGGGCGTAGTCAGTATCAGCATCCTCGAAAAACTCGGTCAAGTACTTGCTGCTTCGATATGGGAAAAACGACTCATTCTCTAGGAAGTTCCCACATACCATATCCGCAATTTGATTTAGTGTGCGTCGCTTGAAGTTCATGGTTATTATGTCTCGGCCCGCTCAACGATAAATTTCGCTCTTCGGTATAGCTCATCATATGTGAGGATCTTGATATTTCTTGAATCACGACAGTACAATTCAAAGGTCTTTTTCTTAATCTCAACTTCTTTATCGGTCCCGGAGAACATTGAATCACGACCGATAACGAGCACCGTTTTAGGATCTAAAGCTTTCTGCGAAATCTTACTACCCTCATCATCAAACTTCTTCGATTCATCTTGCCACTCAACAATATGACTTGCCTTATACTCAAGGATTTGTGAGACAGCCAGAAATAGATTACTCGAGAGGCGCCATGAGTTTGAGCGATTCTCAGTACCTTGGAAAAGTTCAGTAGACGGTTTCTTTAATTCAACAAGAACCGTGTAGTCGGTCGTAGCTGCGAGTGTATCTAAATTATCACTATCTTTACCCGAGATATCGGCCCCTCGAACGGTCGCTTCGTTTTGTAGAATATCTAAATACTTGTAATCAAGTCCGTAGCCAAAAATCCAAGGATTTTGTTTGAAGAAGTGCTGCCATACCTTTTCCTCTTTGGTGGCGTCTAGTTTATCGTCTTTTTTCTTGCAGTCAGTGCCATATTGCTTCCAAAAATCTGGTTGATCAAGCAACTTCTGAAATATCTGAAGCTGCTGTTTGCGATAGCCCACGTTCACGATGTCTAGTGAGGTAATTGCGCCTTCGTTAAGAAGCGCGAGAATTACTTCCTGTCCATCATCAGTCGCTAGAAGAGTCTTAAGTTTTTTCTTTGTTTCGGCGTCTAATGCATCTAGGTTATCGCCACCAAGCTGAATGCGCCGTTCGGATATACCCTTCAAGTCAGATTCTGAGATGAACTTTGCAAAAGCTACTATCTCACTGAGATTTGCTCCGCTAAGTACAAGCTTCTCTTTTGTTTCTTCGTATGGTGCACTTGCAGATTTTTTCTTGATTTTGGTGATTTCAAAACCGCTTACCTCATTTTTATCGTAAATATAGACAACCTTCAACTGTACATAAGCACTAGTCTGAAGTGTTGTCCCTTCTTTATCATGATGGACAACGTAAAAGAACTTGCCTTTTTTGGCACCATTTTTCTCAAAATCATGCGTATACAAGTGGTTCGGGATAGAATGTTTAATTACATCCTCTTCTGTTGGTTCGGGCTTGCTAAAACTCATAGCGATAACATCTCCTGTTCTGAAATCTTTGCGCATCTACTCTTGACGCATATTTATTACTATTATACTCGTGCTGACTATTGGCGCCTAGTTTTCATCCGAGCGCTTATAGACGATATCTAGTTCGGAGATTTCAAAGTCCAACTCGTCGGTAAAAGTTATATTCCGATCCCCGAGGTCCTGCCAAGTTGAATTTTCATTACAAAAAGCCATAATATCGTATGGTTTTTTATTTCCCACCCCAGTTGATTGCCGTTTAATTGTAAGTTGGAAAGTACTTTATTCAGCAATTTTCGTTTGACTGTATAATCCGCTGATTTAAATAGTTCGGGCGCACTTCTCGATACCTCTAACAGATGAGAAACAGTTTCTATCTGGCTAGCGGCAGAAAGTTGGCAACTAGGTGTACTTTACTCTGTCTCTTTACTCTGTCTTGTAGTGTGTCTATTAGATTTGGCATATATCCCTTTCGTATCTGATCGGATTATACCTTATTCGTTATCTTTGTATGATTTAATATTCAACTGTTTGAATATCTCGGGATTGTTCTCTTTTATCCAGTTAGCCGCTGTTTCATATATGTCTACGATAGATTCAGATAAGGCGTACACATCAACATGTACGAACTCGGGTCTGCTAATCTCGTATTCCTTTGTGTCGAAATATTTGCGTGAACCAATATCTACAAATAGATATTTCTTTTTTCGTGATTTTTTATCAGAATGACCTACCCACCAATATGACTCCCTGTTAAAGTGTTTGTCTAGCTTTTTTGCTATTTTTCTAGGCATATATAATGAGCCTTCCAAATACATGAAATAGTCTGCAACTTCATGTAGATTTTTACTCGCGTAAAAGACATAGTCTTTGTATCGTTTTTTGCCGTAGTCTTTAAACGTCGTCTCTACAATTGCAGTGTCTCTTAACCATATATCAGTTATTATTAACTCTTTAATATTCTCAAATGTTAATTTTTCTGGTTGAATAACAATATTCATATCGTTTATATGATCGAGTAAATCCATAACTTCTTTTGTTTGTTTATCTACTAGAAGCTGTGATCCCGAAAATCTTTTATATAGTAGAATAGCGATAATTAAGGTTGGAACGCTAGTAGCGATAGATATGGTATTACTCAAGTTCTCAATACGGAGCTTGCTGAAATCTATAGTGCCGTATAGTGCAATGGACAATCCCATTGCGATCGCGGCTATAAAGCAAATTGTTAGTATACTTAGGAGCAAAAATCTCATAGTTGAATTATAGCAAGAGATACGAGAATTGCGCGGAACGGTTAAATATTTGGATTTGGATATTCTAGTATAAGTGTTATAAAAATCTTCGACATGTGGACTTTTTGTTATACTGAATGTATGAAACTGAAGCTTCCTGAAATCGAAGGCGAAATAAACAAAGACGATTACGACTTCCTTCAAAAGATATCGCAGAGTGATCTAGCGGGATTAATAGGTGGAGATTGGATTAAATATTGGAGATGGAATAATTTAGTGAAACTAGCACAGAAGGTTCGTGCTAAATCCGAGGCGTTAAATCTTGATGTAAGTAAAGTAAGTCCGAAATTTTTAAGTCAATTTTTTGAAGCATCATCACTAGACGAGGATGATACTATTCAAGAGATGTGGGCAAATCTTTTGCTTAACAAAAGCATCAACCCAACAACAAATGGGTATTACATATCGATACTACAAAATTTAGAACCTGTAGAGGCGATTATCATTGATGCATTGTATCAACAGAGCAATGGAAATACAGATACTAGTTTTGATTTTAATCTGGTCGCCACCCTACCTATGGTCGTTGATGCAAAACAATTAGCGGTTATGGTACATAAACTTTACAGTTTTAATATTCTCAGACCACCTATTAACAATGGCATGCAGATGGGAAATTACCCAGTTGCTCTCGAAACAATAAAAGCATTTAGGTTTACGGAAATGGGACTAGACTTCTGTGATAAATGTAGAAATGTAAAAGCCTAGCTACTGATATTGTTGGGAAGTATGTCCACTAGGGGGCTGCCACGATATTATTAATACAAAAAGACTCCTTTTAGGAGTTTTTTGTTATGATGATTCCATGACTTACGATACGATTCTATTTGATGTTGACGGCACTTTATGTGATCCGGGTAAATCTATGATCGAATGTGCGCGCTATGCATTGAGCCAATTCGGTATACATGAAACTGAAGATGAGAATTTACGTAGACTTATCGGTCCCCCACTCGAGCATGCTTTCAGGGACTATTATGGGTTTGATGAAGTAAAGGCGGATCAAGCAGTCGTATACTTTAGAGCGATGATGCAGAAAGAAGGTATTCAGCTTTATGTACCCTACCCTGGTATAGCTGAAACTCTCAAGGAGCTGAAAGATTCAGGCAAAAGGCTCGCTGTAGTCACCTCAAAGCTTGACCATATTGCTAGAGAAACACTTAGAAGAACTGATTTAATAGATTATTTTGAAATTATTAGTGCCCAGCAACCAAATGTCGTAGTTGATAAAGAAGTGATTTTAGCAAAAGCATTAAGTGATCTAGGTATAGCTGATACTTCGGCGGTCGTTATGATTGGCGATCGTAAACATGACGTTGAAGCTGCGAAAACTCATAAAATTGATTCGATCGGCGTGCTATGGGGATATGGTGATCTTCATGAGCTTCAGACTGAAGGTGCTACGTACACGGTTAGCGATGTAGAGGAGCTGAGGCAACTGTTAGTTAGCTACTGAAAGTTCGAAGTATGTCCACTGGGGCTGCTAAGTTGGAATTTTTTAGCAGGTAATCTGGAATTAGAACCAGAGCTAATGCATTCAATTCATGAGAGAATGGAAGTATGGAAAATAATGTGAATGATAGCGGTCTACTGGATGTTGGTGATGGTCATAAAATTTACTGGGAAGATTGGGGTAATCCAGAGGGTGTGCCGATCATAAGTTTACATGGTGGGCCGGGTGGTTCGTTTAGTGATACACATAAGGCTTTATTTAACCCCAAAAAACACCATGTAATCTTTCACGATCAGCGGGGATGTGGCAAGAGTTTGCCGTTTGCAAGTACCGAGAATAATACTACTCAAGATTTAATTCATGATATTGAGCTTCTCCGGGAAAGATTTGGTTTTGAAAAGGTGAATGTCGTCGGCGGATCCTGGGGTTCGTCATTGTCACTTGTCTATGCAATAGCTCACCCGGAGCATGTAAGCAGTCTCATTCTTTGGGGTGTATATCTGATTCGTCAATTCGAGACTGATTGGGTGAATGAAGGCTATCCAAAGTACAATTTTCCAGCCGAATGGAACCGGTTCATTTCTCTTGTTCCCCGCGAATATCGAACGAATGGTGATAGTATTATGAACTACTATTCCGAGCAGATGCGATCGCGTGATAAAAAGGTAGCAGAAAAATATGCCTTTGAATGGACACTATGGGAATCTGCTCTAATCTCCATAGAATACGATTCGACGCTAAATGAACAAGAGACTCGGAACGACCCAACTATGCTCTCGACTGCCCTGCTCGAAACTCATTATTTTACAAATAAATGTTTTGTGCCGGAAAACTATATCCTGGATAATATTGATAAAATCCGTCATATTCCGTGCAGGGTGGTTCAAGGAAGATTTGATATGTGTACTCCAGCGATCGGTGCTTATGATTTGGCGGGAAGCTATGGCGATAATCTAGTGCTCAACTGGGTCAATTCTGGCCACCTAAGGTCAGACCCGGGTATCAACGAGTTGATTCGAGCCTACGCCGAAGAATTAGCTTAGTTCTTGAGCGGCTCAGTTTTAACTTTGTGCATGATGCTCCACTGGATAGTGTACGGGTTGTCAATTTCATAGCTGACGATTGTATTTCAAGGCGGTATCTCTCCTGTTATAATTACTTTATGATTAATGCAATTATAGTTAGTTTTCTCGCAGGTGTCTGGT
>CAZTOK010000057.1:0-6094 GCA_964615445.1 uncultured Candidatus Saccharibacteria bacterium
CTGAGTAATACTTTTCTTCATAGCCCTAGTGTAACTTTTATATTTTTATATACAACCTAGCTCTCCGCGATAACTTGTTGCTATCTGGATATTTTTCTATGAACACCTAGTGCTGCCGCCACGCCCACTGCTAGAATACCCACACTTACAATAAAGAGAGGACCGTTGACATACCGCCAACTAAAGAAACCTGTATTAGGCACACCTGGTACAACATTATTTGCCGCCTCTCCTCCGGAGGTAACTGGAGGCAAGGGCTGTGTGGCTGATGTCTGCTCTTGATTTAACGTACCGGAAAATAGCGCACTAGCTGTGCCTATAGTCACCGCTTGGCTCCATGTTGCCGTATGGTTTCCAATCTGCGAATACGTCCACGAATTGGTAGCATTATCATAAACAAGCCCACTTCCTGCGGGAACAATGAAACCACTATTTACGTTTCGGAGTGGATTTAGCTGAGGTTGCCCTATTGCTAGCGAAGGCAGTGAAAGTTCGTTGTCGTTGAGCGAAAGGTTGATTAGATTCACAAGACCTGAGAGCGGCGTGATATCCGAAAAAGCGTTACGTTCTAAGCTGAGGTTCTGCAAACTCGTAAGACCCGCAAGTGGCGTGAGGTTAGAGACTGCGTTAAAGCTTAGGCCAAGAGATGTTAGGCTCGTAAGACTGGCAAGTGGCGTGATATCTGTCACATTATTACTGAATAGCTCGAGCGATGTAAGACTGGACATACCCGACAGAGGCGTAACGTCTGAAATGTCGTTATTGTCTAAGCGAAGATAGGACATATTTGTCATATTCGCAAGAGAAGAAATACTACTGATAGTATTATTCATCAACAAAAGGAAATCTATATCGGTTAAGCTCGATAACGCGGCGATATCAGAAATAGTGTTATCGCTCAAATCAAGTTGCGTCAGACTGGTATCGTTTGCAAGTGGTGTCACACTCGTTATGTCGTTATGCGATGCGAAAAGTGTCATCAGATTCGCCATACCAGACAGCGGCGTGATGTCCGCAATAGTATTGTCGCTTAAGAACAAATACAGCATATTTGTCATACCAGTAAGTGCAGCAATACTCGTAATGCCATTTCCATTTAATACGAGCTGCGTCATACCGGTGAGACTGGCAAGTGGTGCGATATTCGATACGTTATTATTATTCAATCCAAGCGTGGTGAGCTGCGTAAGGCCACCGAGCGGCGTGATATCCGTAATACTATTATCACCCAACGAAAGACTCGTAAGATTGGTTAGCCCTCCAAGTAACGTGACGTCGGAAATCGTATTCCCGCTTAGGGCAAGATTCGTAAGTCCCGACAACCCTGCCAGTGGTGCTAGATTGGAGATGGCATTATCGTTAAGAATGAGCATATGTAGATTAGACAAACCCGACAGTGGACTCAGGTCACTAATATCATTGCTTCTCAAATCGAGCGTCGTAATAGCGGTATGACCTGCGAGCGGCGTAATGTTGCTAACACTACTATTACTCACAGCAAGCTCCGTCATGTTAGACAGACCACCAAGCGGGGCAATACTCGTTATTGGATTATCATATAACCTAATTATACTAAGATTACTAAAGTACTGGAGACCTTCAACACTTGCTATGGAGCATGAACTACAGGTAAAATTCGTAGGCACACTTGCCTCTGCCTCAGTTATATATGTCGGGTTAGCATGGGTAACATTCGCCAGCAGGTACGTCTTAAGATTATTATCTGGAATCACGACTGGATCGCCTGATGCCGCTGATACAGAAGGAGCGAACAGCATTATAGATATGCTCACCAAAGCAAACACCCCAGTCGCTACACGCCCACGATGCAATAGAGAAAAATTCCCATTCCTGCCCATATTGAAACCTACCCTTTATACCTACGCACCATTACTATATCTCTAGTATAGGCATATAATGCTAAACGTCCAGTAAATCTTATGCTTATTACCAGCAGATCTTATGAATAACTAAGGTAATTTATTGTGCGAAATAATAAATTAATGAAGCCGAGGAAAGAACAATGCCAACTACTGAAAAAGATAGATATTTCCTACTCTTTACTCGATGTGAAAGTACTGCCCCTCTAATACCAAGTGCAAGCCCCGCTATGCCGAAAAACCATACAAACAACGATGCAATGCCGCATACGAGTGCAATTATTCCGAACTGCTTACTTTCTTTTTCGGGATTTTTTGAAGGCGCTAATTGTACCATTTAATTCTCCTTGTATTTATTAATAATTCTTCCATTTTTAACCTCTCATATTATTTAATTTCGTATTATATAAGGTTATTTCAATTTTATTACTTTTTCCCACGCAAGGGCGTAGCCAATAAAGACCGTATTTATCGCCACAAACTCAAGAACTGCTAATATATCTTGCGAAAAGAATAGTCCAATAATTACCAAGCTCGTAATTACCAGTAGCATAATTCTACAATAATCACCAATCGCCTCTTTATTGATAGTATGTTTATCTTTAGATGAAAGCCTATATCCAGCTATGACACCACTTTTTCGAGATGATACCACCAAAGAGACGAGGCCGATAACTACAATTATTGATACAAGAGTGTAATCTGAAGTGTTCATGATATTAGTTTAGTGTAATTAGAGCTAGGACAACCATGAATCATCCTTGCTTTTGTCGTGTTTGCGAGGGGTCTTTTCATTTTCTTTCTCAGGCCCGATTCTATATTCCTTAGGTAGTCTGATCATCATGAAGACCCACCCGATAAGGGATACGATTGGCGCGATCACCAAAAGCAGATGAGCATCTGAAGTGTTAACTTTCAATACCATTACGACACTCCAGACTAGGTTAATGAGAACAAGCAAAGTAATAGCTGAGATGATAAGGATATTCCTTCCACTGGCAACTTTCATGACACGTTTATAGACCGGCGTACCAACTGTATACACTCGACCAAAAATGGTTCGATTTCTTAGCTTCATGTATATTAGGTTTACGAGCCATGTGCCAATCCCTAATAGTGAAATAATACTAAAAAAATAATAGTAAGTTATCGGTGCCATTAATCCGTCCTTCCGCTATAGACATTAAGATCTACCCAGCGCATAGCCTAAAATAGCCAAGGGAATCAATAAACCAAGCAAAGCCGCGAGAGCAATTCGGGTAAATTTAGCTAATTTCCTCGCCCCTGGATCTTTAGGAAAGCCTTCTGGAATACCCATAAAGACCATGGCGTAGCCAAAAAAAGCTCCCTTAAGAAGCTGAACATAGCTTTCCCACGTAATGTTCGTAGGTGCTAGTATTATCGGCTTGCCTACTGATTTGTAATAAGAGGGATGTTTTTCTTCTAATAACTTAAATAGTCGATAAGCAGACAGCATTCCAAAACATAATGCTACGACACAAGCGAAAAAGTTAATCAAAAAGTGTATATTTTGCATATTACTACTTTTTTTTATTCTTCTTAGCAGACCACCAAATGAACAGTCCAAGTGGGATAATAAAGCTGCTAAGAACAAGTAACGAGGCCCATACTGAACCTTGGGGTTGCCCATCCTTATACAAATCAACTAATAGCCCTGCAACGAACGCTGAGGTAAGAAGGGTAAAAATTGCTAAGGTCTTAGTACTATAAAACACTCGGTATGCTTCAAAATTTGACGAGCCTACGG
This sequence comes from uncultured Candidatus Saccharibacteria bacterium, assembly GCA_964615445.1. GTDB lineage: Bacteria > Patescibacteriota > Saccharimonadia > Saccharimonadales > Saccharimonadaceae > JALRBM01. Next base: position 3,649 of record CAZTOK010000057.1, read on the forward strand.
GATGCTTCTTCTTGACTACCTTAAGTTTTGCCTTATTTAGCTTTACATACAGCAGATGGGTAGTAATTAGAAGTAACAATAAGGTGATTAAGACATCCATGAGCCGTCATCCTTATTATGTTTATTTGATTCTTTTTTATATTTTCCTTTACCGAATCGACTGTACATACGAATAACTATAATGATACCAAGTATAACGAGTGAAAGGGGTGCAAATGTTAGCATGGCATGAGCATACTCTTGATTAGGTACGTGTAAGAGTCTATACACATCAAAAATTAAGTTTGCAGTACACAGTACAATAACTATACCCCCGATTACCAAATTACGATTATTAGAAAAATTACGAAGTTTTTCATACTCAATCGTCCCAGGCTTATAACTATTGCCTATCAGTGTTTTGCCTTTACTTCTATAGTACGCGGCATTGGTGATGTATAAACATGCCACCAACACTGCAATGATGCTAAAAAAGAAGTAGTACGTTTCGAATGCCATGGATGTCACCTTTCATCTTGTGTATTATATTTATCTTATACTCTAACGTTGAGTATACCTTATCGTTTAAAGTTGGGGTTATCTATTTGACCCGGATCCCATCCAAAATAGTTCGCACCCTGCTGATCAAAACCTCCGAGATAGGCGCCAACAACCACTCCCGCACTTCCGCCTATTGTGTAACCTAATGTCCCTCCACCTTGACACCCTACGGGCGCAACCTCCCATGCGATTGCCGCACCCCCTAGACAGCCAAATATACTACCAAATAATGCTCCCCCTTTATAGTAGTCCATGGCAGTCGTAGTGGCCTTCCATGCATCAAATCTAGCACTGGGCCCTGAGTTGAATGTACGTACAGTATTTTTAACTTCAAAAGCCTTTACGCCCGTACGAAATGCCTGTGGCGTCGTAGACGCAGTTCTCGCTGCATACTTAGTACCACTAGAAGCCGAGGTTTGTCGAACTGAAACCTGACGAGGAAGTGAAGTTATTCTCCTAAACACCGCGGCTATAGGAGTAATTACCATCTTCACTATTGCCCTGATCGTATGCACAAGCCCAATAAGCGCTATAGCTCCCTTAACCAAGTCGCCAATTCCCGATTGACCACTATAGTCAGAAGAGTTTATTGGATCCGAAACATATACATACCCGTTCAGCGTACCTCCATCAACAGGATCAATCTGGAGGAATCTCCCAAGGGAGGGTACGTACACACGAGCACCCATTTGAACAAAACTCGTAGTATATCCATTATCCTGTTTTCTCGTCGGATCTGCCGCCCATCCCATAGTACTATCAGTCGCATTAAGTGCATTTACTGCCGTAGTACCCTGCGTACCTGCGATCAGCTGCTCGCCAAATGGACCATACGCTAACAAAGTATTTGTACTTGCAGTCGTCTTACCCTCATTAGTCAAGGTTAACGCCGTATCTCCATGGTAGTTATGTAAGGAGTATACAGTCCGCTTCGTTGTATCCGAATTAGTTGGCGAAAGAGTAAGGCTTACATTACCCGGAAGTGATAGGTAGCGATCTACCGTCGTACAGTTATTGTCATCCGTTAGTGAACATGTCTGTAGCGCTGAGCCACCCGCTACGTAGCGATAGGACGACGTAAGCTGCCCAGAGGTAAACTCTTTCTTGCGCAGCACGTCTCCAGTAGCTGACTTAACATACTCAGTACGCTTAGTTCCCTGCGTTACGGATATATTAGCATCGTTCGCATCATAGCCAAATGCCAACGGAACACCATTGCCGCTAAACGAGACTGTATTACCATGGTCATCGTAGGCCGGAGTACCAATGCTAGCATCCGTACTATATGTCAGCTGATCCGCGTAGTTGTAACACGACTTATTCTCCGTCACGACTGCACTTGTCGTGGCGTTCGTCACCTTATATGAGGTTCGGTTACTGTTCTTATGTGACTGCGCATTATTCGCAGTGTTCGCGCCACAAGTAGCGCTATCGGGTGCGTTATAGCCGTAATCAAACTTGGTTTGACCTACAGTACCCGAAGTTAGTCTTCCAGCGCGATCGTAAACGAAGCTACTCGTGAGACTCTGGCCGTCGTAGACCTGTGTTGCACTCGTTATGTTACTAAGTTGAGACCTCACCACACTTTCGTCAAACGTCTTTCCGTCCGAAGTTTGATACACAACACCAGCGTTCCTACCAATGCTGTCCCGTTTAATCTGCGTTAGTTTTAACGTATTATTCGCGGTATCTTTTGCCTCTGGATACGTTACCGTCGCTACTCGCCCAAACTCATCATATGTAAGCGTTGCATAAGTTGTGGAGTTCAGTCCATAACTTGTTAAACGGAAGAATGTGTCATATGTATACGTTTCCGTACCAAGTGGTCCTGTTTTCTGAGTGACATTCCCATAGTTATCGTACGTCACACCATAGTCATTGCCCCATACATCCTTAGCTGAAGTTG
>CAZTOK010000058.1:0-5750 GCA_964615445.1 uncultured Candidatus Saccharibacteria bacterium
TCTTCATAACATCCGGGTCGGCATACCAGTTTAAATCTTGCTTAGTAAACTTCATCCGGAACGGTTCATTGTTTAAATACGCATAAATTACGGTTTTGCCACGTAATGGGGTATCTATAACCGTATCTTTGTTTGATGGTTTGTAGTTTTCCGGCGTATTTTCTTTGTATGCGAGGGGGGAGCTATCAAAATCGTAAATACCTATGATATTAGCAGTAGGTGGATTATCTAGAAGTTCTTTTGGTGAATTAAACATTTGTTTTTTTTGATAAAGATACGGCCCTTCGCCTACTTTCATCCAGTTCAATCTATTTAATAATGGCGAATCAAGAACGTCTGTATCGTAATGCCATGCATCTTGATCTTGGTAGCCTAGCCTAATTTCTTGGTCCGGTGATGGATTCTTGTATATTATTTGCGCATGTGCGTGATCGAAATTGAATGGCATTTTCGACGTAAAGTACACTAAGTTATCGATTTGTTTAGTAGTATCGCCGCCGACCTGCACACGGTTGCTAGGACCAATAGAAGTAAGCCATTTTGTTTTTGATCTATAGGTTGCATTTGCTCCGAATGGCGACGTATTAGCTATCAGTACATAGACCCCAATGCAAACTACTGTGCCCACGGCCAAAAATTTAGAAAAAATTTTCAACGCCCTCATTTGACCGCACGCCTTTCAAATCGTGAAGGTGCAAGTTTGCGGATTTCTTGCCAGTCATCCCTGAGAAGCTCTTTAGAAAGCACCATCATCACTATATAAAGTAGGCCTACCACTATCCACCAAAGTGGTAGAAATATAGGAGGTACTTGTACGCACCAGCTTATAGTAAGCACTGCTAGTGCGCCGATCAGAATTCTAGTAGTACTAATTAAAGATATACTGTATCGAAACTGTGTCTTGGTTATCCACATTGCACCTGTTGCAACTAATAGACCCCCGATTCCAGTTGCGGTTGCTGCACCTGTTGTTCCTGAAACTGGAATAAGTATAAGGCAGCCAACGAACCCCGTTATTAAGCCCATGGCAGCTAATAAAGTCGTTGTTTTTGCCTTACCGGCACCGTTTAAGATGTTTGCGAACATGGCAAAAATCGTCAGGAAGATGTAGCTAGTTACCAGAATCCGCAAGGTGGGTACAGCGGGTAAGTAATCATCACCGAATAATAATCGTATTAGGGATGGTGCACTTCCGACAATTAAGGCCGTCAAAGGCAATAGCAGTAGCAATAAATTACGCAGCGAATTGCTGATGACTTTTTGAACTTCAACTTTCTTGTTTGCAGACTTTAGTCTGGAAATATGAGGAAACAAAACTTGCCCTAGTGCGCTCATGCTGAAAAAAGTTATTAGCGCTATATTTTGAGCTGCCGCATAGTAGCCAGCCGAGTTAGCATTGTGTAATAGTGCTTTAACTGAGAACAGATCAATAGAAAGCTGCATCGTTGCGAAAACTGCATAACCAATAAGCGGAATCGAGAAGATTATAAGTCTACTTACTGGAAATGTTTTAGTTGATTTTGGCCAATGAAAACCGATGAGTGTTGCCAAAAGTGGAGCTATAACAAATCCAGCAATTACCCCATATAATGAAAAGACCATAACTAGGCCAACCACCAACAAAAGCTTAGTAAGTGAATATACCGCATTCATGATTGCCTGACGTTTGAAATTGTGAAACCCGTTATAAAAACCCAGATAAAGAGCAAACAAACCATAGAATGGGAACACCAACGCCATGACTCGTGTATAGCCAATAAAACGCGAATCATGGAAAATAGCTGCAAACGTTGTGGCTAGGGAGAAAAATATAAAACCTAAAACCAACGTAGAAGCTATCTGTATTTTAAAACCTCCCTTTAGTATGGAATCTGATCTTTTTTCATCCTCTGCAATAAATTTACTGACAGCCTGAGGTACCCCAGAAACCTGCATTATATTTAGTGCTGTTAGGAGAGAGGTTAATACACCATATATCCCATACAAGCTCGGTCCTAAATATCTTCCTAGGAAGATATTTGTTAAGTATCCAACTGCGACAAAGAGTAAGTTGGAAAAGGTCAAAAAAAGCACACCTTTCGCGAGGCCGTTTTTGGGGGTGTTTGTGTTAGACATTAGCTGAGTAGTTCACCTTGTATAAGACAATCTGTCCGTCATCCATGGCATCATATTCTTTCTGGAAAAAAGCAGAATGATCAATTATAGAGTTAAGCCCGGACTTTGGTAGAAAATCATATACTCCAGCCCTCGTGAGCTGGCCCTTGTCTATTACTACATAACTGATATCTAACGCTTTAAGATTTTGGAGGGTTTGCTGGGGATTAGTAGAAGTTAAAGCTTCCTTAACACGATCCCCTAGATCTTCTGAAAACCATACAGTGTCTCTTCGGGCGTAATATCGAAATGTAGTTTCAGCAGCAAGGAAAACCGCGTCTTTTGGTGTGGAAGCTTGAACATGATTACCTAAGTTTTCATAGGCACTGATGTGGTACGCGTCTTCACGTCCCTCATCAGACCAAAGAGGGCGAGCATAGGTAAAATAACCGTTTAAACTGAGTACAGCGACACTAAAAAGCAAAGTATAGCCCGCGATTTTTGAATGTTTAATTAATGAAGCCACCCCGCTTCCAATCAAAATAACCGCCAGAATAATTCCAAATGTATGGTACTGATGAATTGGTGTCTTAATAATTGTAGAGGTCAGGATTTCTTCTGTTAATAAGCCGATTACTAACAACCAAAAAAAATTACTCTTTCGTTCTTTAAGTCTGAGGACAAGACCCAACAAGATAACAACGCTTAATACATTAAAAAGAAAGCTGAAGGCGACTTGCCTATAAGATACATCGTTAGCTCGATAATATAAGAATGGGGCAAGTATAAACCCTTCTGTCTTATCTATTAAATGTAGCTTCTGTTTGTTATAACCTATCTGCGAATCTCTGGCCTGCACAGCACTATCTCTAACTGGAAAGTTACTAGTGAAAAATGTCTGTATTGCACTGTGCCCCGGAAATTTACCTGGAATGCTGGTTTTGCCGGGTGCAAAGGCAAGAGTGCCGTTTCTCTGGTATTGATTCAAGAAAGCTAGTGATGGTAATACAAAAAGGATTGTGGCAAACAAGCAAATATGAAATAGGTTTCTCTGAAGATTCTCGGGTTTGTTTAAAATCTTTAAGATAGTATAAATACAGAGAAATCCAAACATGAAAAGTGATGCTGCAAGACCCTGCTGCTTAACAGACATAGCTGCCCCGGCAAATAATGCTGCGAGACAAAGATATTTACTTTGCTGATCTGAAAAATATTTCTTAAATGCTAGAAGTGAAGCTAGCAACAACGAGGCCAACAGAGGCTCAATCAGTGGAGTCATGAATAATCTTTCACCAATCGCTAAAACAGCTGCAGAGCTGATAGCTGCGGCTTTTAATTCCCCCATGTCTCTTAAAAGCAAAAAAATTAAAAGAAAGATCAATACGGCCATAAGGGGAGAGTAAAGTTTTAAGGCGTTTTCTCCTCCGAATGTATACAGCAATGTGAACAGAGCTTCAGATCCCAGTGGATACGCAATCGGGTTATATACTCTCTGATTATCGTTAAAGCTATAAATAGAATAGGGCTGACTCTCTACAAGTTTGCCTGTTTCTGCACTATTGCGCGCATAGAGAGTATGAAATTTTGCATCACCGTGAACGTTAACCTTAAACACAATTATCCCATAGAAAAGCCCTAGAAACAGAGCGAGAAAAACTATGATAAACAGCTTATAAGAGTGAATCGCATTGAGTAACTTATCCTTAATCTGGTTATGTGACGATAGTCTCATTTTTTTGCCATATTTTGCATTACTAAAACAACAGGAAGTCTTATTAACCAGATTAATCTTGTGAGATTATTGTAGTGAGAAGAGATGAACCTAGAAACGCTAGTAAGATATAAAGTATATTTTCGGGCGTTTCCCTTTAAACTTTTCTTTCCTCGATCTTGGACGAGGTGGATTGTTTTGCTGGTCGTAAAGCATAGAGGCTTATAGCCTGCATTTTTGAGTCTTAATGAGTAGTCTACATCTTCGCAATACATAAAATAGCGCTCGTCAAAAAATCCTACTTTGGCTATAGCCTGCACGTCTACAAACATCGAGCATCCAGATATAGCCTCTACCGGAAACACATCTTTGTGTTGTTTTACACTCTTTCCTTTGTCGATGTGTTGTCCAATGCTAAAGTTTGATAAATTTAGCAGTTCTGCACGGTTAAAAACGTGTGTTCCAGCCCACCAGACTTTGCCATCTGGATATTGAACAACTGGGCTGCAGGCTCCAACATTATCCAAGCATACAATCCGTAAGCCCTCAGCAATAAGATTTGGGGCAGTTGTGGTGTCAGGATTCAAAAGTAAAACGGCTTCGTATTCTTGTTTAACTGCATGTTTCAAACCAATATTTACGGCTTTGGCAAAGCCAAGATTCTTATCAGACTTGTGTATATTAACCCGCTCTTTAGACCAATCTTTTTTAAACCCATCTAAGATACTCAAACTATTGTCTTGCGACGCGTTATCAACAAAAAAGATGTCGAAATTTTGCGAGTCTTGTTTAGCCAGACTGGCAACACAACCTTCTATAACTGAACTTGAGTTATAAGTGACGATTATAATCAGAAGCTTATTCATAGAATCACCCGTATATACTCTTTGACTATTCGCGGCCAGGCAAAGGCTTTGGCTGCATCCGAAACTTTTTGGCGGGAGAAGTTTAGGCATTTCTCTATTGATTGCTGCCATTCACTGCTTTTTTCGATTTTCAAGCCGGTTTCTCCCTGGAGAATCGCGTCATGGATTCCCTCAATGTCTGAACCTACAACCGGCAGGCCAACACTAGCGGCCTCTACTGCCACAATTCCAAAACCTTCCATATCTCCCCTGACTTTTATATTTGGCATAACAAAGATGTCAGCCGAAGCGTAGAGAAGCTTCTTCGTTTCATCGGAGACTTTCCCGAGTAAGCGAACTTGATTTTTCAAATCATATTTTTCGACAATTTGTTCAATTTTTCCACGTTCCGGCCCATCGCCAGCCACTGCATAGATATATTTATTGCCTATCTTGGTCAACACATTTTCAATAAACCACGCCACTCCTTTGCGCTCCACCAAGCGCCCAACGGTAAGCAGCACTTTTTTACCGGCGAGCGTGGTGTTGAGTAAATTTTCCAGATCGGCTTTTGTGGTATTTGTTTCAAACTCAACTGGGTTAACTCCCCAAGGTATAACAGTGCATTTCCTCGCAGGGATTCCCCTTTTTGTGCACTCTTCCATTGTGGCTGAAGAAATACAAACAATTTTATCCAGTCGTTTTAGACAAGCCGGTACAACAGCCTGATAAAGTCTATTTTTATAAGTGATATCCAATCCATGGACCGTCACACTAACTTTGCGACGAGTTAATAGTTTAAGCCCTAGTCCAAGCGGTGCGAGTAGTGCATCACCAATGTGAATGTTAGAGACTTGTTTCTTTGGGATAACAAACAAGCTCTGGAAAAATACTTTAGGCAGAAAAAACGGAAGCCATTTTTGAGATTTACCCCAAGCAAATATTGTAGTTGGAACCTGGTTCGACAGCTCCTGACTCAACGCATAACTAACTTTCTCCATACCACCTACCGACGGAGGATATTTTCTGGTTATAAATAAAAGTTTCATTCAGTGGCTGAGCCTTCGGAATTACCGTTCAAAGTAGGCATAGCATCGTAT
>CAZTOK010000059.1:0-5645 GCA_964615445.1 uncultured Candidatus Saccharibacteria bacterium
AGAAAAGTGCAACTTCCTTCATTAAAGCAGCCGGAAACGACAAATACTTAGTTCAGGTAAGTCCAAATATTCCCGTTCCAGTACGTGATGCTCCTTCGCCGCTCTCCGCAAAAGACGTTGATGAAATCAAGGCTTTCGAGAAAAAATACTATGATGCGATACGTCAAAAATACGTGAAGGCAGGGGTTAGCTATGACTCTTCGACTGAAGTTCCTATACTAAAGCCCAACCCTTTCAGGACGGATGATTCCTCCGAGAGTGCGCGGTGGATGGTTGATTACACCTCGCCCGCCACTAGTGCTTGGCTCACGGAAAAACTTAGCATGTATGCAGAAACTGCGCCCAACACATACGATAAATTAAAGGGCTTAGGGGCCAAATATGGCGCGACTGGCTATTATGGACAAACATCTACGGCATTTCCTACTCTCCCGCAATCACGCCTCATCGAAGATAGTAAAGAAGATTTCAGTTCTACTAACATAAAATCAAGCAATCCCACATCCTATGGCTACTTAATCAATGCCGCATATAATAGCAACTATCAATTTCGAGATGATAGCCTCGTTGATCGTTACCTACTCACGAAGAGTGCAAAATCCCTAAAAGGGGTTCCTGTCATTATTACAGCGCAGGAAGCCGCTTCACTCTTTGGTAAAGAAGTAGGCATTGGGAGTGAGCCTAAGACAGAGTCCGACAAGAGAAAATGGCTGAAAGATATTCAGGGAAAGTTAAATGGCCATACGTATCAAGTATGTACACGCAATAGCGCCGAACAGGCTATGATTACGGAAATTCAGCAAAACTACACTTATATCGAAAAAAATAAAGATACCCCAAACTATAAAGAGCCTAGCCTTCAGCTCCAACTTCCTTCATCTGCATGTGGAGATATAACTGTTAAAAAAGATACGCGTACACAAGGTGAAAAGAACGCGCAAAATAAGACCGATGAAGAGCAGAAAAAGCTAGGTCTTTATATAGCACCAGCGCACTACCTAACAACTTTCCAGATTGTTGGCATCATGAATGCTCAACCGTTTAGCGAATATAGCACGAGCGTTGAGTCGTATATTAAAAACTTACTATCGCCTCAGGATGATTCTTTTTCAGCCCTCGTACCTACTCAACTTTACGAACAGCTTCCCAATAACCTGAAATTTAATGGTCAAATAACGGCACAAACAGACCCGACAAGATATGAGTTAGACAACGCCACTTTCGTCTCACGGGTTTTAGAGTTCAGCTCCATCGACAAAGCACGTGCATTTTTGAGTAATGAAGCTTGCCCGAGCCATGACCTGGGTTGCACTAAATCTTTCTATGCAGACCCGTATGGATCGAACTATCTCATTCTTGATGAGATTGGAAAGCTCTTCCGTCAAATCTTGACCGTAGCCCTTCCTGTCTTCGTAGGCATGGCGTTAATTATCATGTGGTTCACGATTTCACGTATTATGGCCGAAAATCGTAAAGAGACAGCTGTTTATCGCGCCATGGGTGCAAAAAGAATTGACATTACAGCTATCTATACAATCTATACATTGCTGATAGCAGCACGCATTTCCGCTATTTCCTTTATTTTTGGCATCGGTGCCGCTTATATAGTTGATAGAATCTACGGATCTCAACTAACAGACATTTCGCTGTCGGCGTTTGGCATTATTTCAGATCACATGCGCTTTAGCTTATTCGATCTTTCATCGCCACTACTCCTAGGTATTTTAGGGCTTATCTTCGCTGTGAGTATCGTCGCATACATACAACCACTCATCCGAAATGTTATGCGCCCACCGATTCGCGACATGCGCGAAGACTAGAATAACTAAGTGACTTCAGGGCTACGTCCTTGCATTGGCTAGCTTACGAGCATTTGCAAATGCATTTACAATCTCATCTTCCGTAAGTTCTTTGTAGTTTCTAAACCGCACTAATGGAATATTTGCCTCGTCGAAGATACGTTCGACTTCGGTGTCTCGCTCTATCCTATCTGATCGATTGTGTGATTCATCGTCAAGTTCAACGGCATACATCGGCTGGAGTGTTATTTTACTGCAAAGGACATAGTCTACGGATTTACCGTTGATGTGCCTGAAGGCATATTTCCAATCCTGACCTTTCACATGGTGGTCAAGCAGTGCTGATAAGTGTACTTGCGGGAACACAAAGTAGCGGTCTCCAGCTACGTTATTCAGCTTCCAAAAAAACTCACCTTCAGCACGAGTCATTAATGACTCTTTGGGCGTATATTGGTAGACCCCGTTTTTAAAAACTTTTCGTTTGCTGCTTATACTCGCACTGAGCAGCTTGCCTAAAAATAATATTACAATAATTAAGCCGATGATTAAGAGGACGTCCATACTTACATCGTATCATTTCGAGCGATTATCGTTTGACCGCTCTAACGCCTAGCATTATTTGTTACGGCGAATAGCCAAGATAGCTCCGCCTAAAGCAAGTAAAGTTGCCGCTACCCCCTCTACGGAAGTAACCAATGCGTCGTCTGTTTTAGGCTTATTTTGTGCATCCGAGCCTTTGCTCTCGGTATCTTCCGCTGAGGGTTTTACATTTTCAGCAGCCTTCACGTCGCCAGTACTTTCGCTTCTCTCTGCGGGTTGATTCTTATCATAAATTTGATGTGCCTGCTCCATTGACATCTCGTGGACGGCACTATGTTCTGCGCTGAGCGCAAGTTTATTATTGGTAGGTATCTTCGACACTCCTCCCAGAGATGTTTTTGTACCATTGAATTTCCCCATTCCTAGCTTTATTGCGTTCCAATCATCATGGTCAAATGCACCGTTTGTGCCATCAGAATAGTTAACCGTATCAAACTGGTGTACATAGGTCATTGCACTGCCATATAGGGCGTATGCAACATTATCACTATCCACGCCAGCATAGTAGCACTCTGATGGCTGTTCATAATACACCTGCGATGAACTCAAACATAACGTGTGTCCTATCTCATGGATCATAGTTCCAGCAAGTGCATCATCCATATTTGAAAATGAGCCATCTTGCACAAGACCATAGGAGACAAATATATCAGAACCGCTAACATCAGCAATGCCGGATAAATCTGGGCCTTCCGCAAAGTTATATCCAGAAATCATGTATCGCCAGATGGATTCCCTGTCTGAGCTAAAGTTTGCTGGATAGGAATCATAGCCATACTTGTAGTGACTAAAGCCTACATAAGGTGGCGTGTCATCGATATGTAAAGTTTCCGTGTATGTTGGTAATTGATTACCACCACCGAATTGTCCAGTATCGGCATGGAAGTTTATACCGTGAGCACTAAATGCAGCTGTTATGAGTCCGAGCTGCGTGTCACTCGGCTTGAATGATCTGTTATTAACGGGGTCATACATCCAATCTATTTCGACATAGACATCTTGTTTACTCGGATCTGGATATGCGCAGCTCATGGGTGTGGATGTAGCATTGCAAAACTCCGCATCTCGATCTGGGTTTAGGCTTGACTCTACATAATCACTCAGGCCGTCATGATCTGTGTCTAGCTGCGAGTCTGAGGTCCCTTGAGCAGTCTCCTGAGCTAAGGTTAGTCCATCTTCGTCTGCATCTTCAGATCCAGCCGACGGAACAACGCCTTCATAATCTTGTGGGTAGGTTATGTCGTAGTTTATATATGCAAATTTTTCAACAGACGCGTTTGCATCAACGGCAATGTATGCTTTCCCGTAATTATTATTGTAATTTACATGAACATCGCAGCGTATATTGGGATTTCCGTAACTGTAATAATCAATCCCAAAGAATCTCGTGTTTGTTCCAGTAGTTCGCAAGGCCTTGTAACCACCGACGGTTTCAAACTGCGCGCCCCTCGTTGTAGAAGCTACTATCTGTACGAACTTATACCCGTCCGGATTTGTATACTGGCTTACCGACCATGCATAGTCATCTGGATTATCTAGTAAGTCTTGCCAAAACGCGGAGCCATCAGCACCTACTGTCGAATTTGTGTAATTTGCTGGATTGAGCAAAATCCCACCCAATGAAGTTGTAAGGTCATTGGATTTTGGACTATTAAGGTATGGCTGACTACACCGCCCCATCCCGTCACTATTGACTGGCAAGTACAGGCCGACACTGCCTCCCATTTGTATGACATTGTCATAATCACTTACGGCATACACATTCGTGGCTTGCACGCAGGAGATAATAAAAGTTGCCATAAAGGCAATCAAAAGATTTATTCTTAACCAATCCTGCCTAGTGTCTATGGCAAATTTCATACAGCCCTCCCGTTAAGATGTTCTAAGCATAAATATAATAAATAGAACTTAAAATAGGAAGACTCCACCTATAATTAGCGACCTTAGTTATTTTTATTTTAATGTTTCTACTGTAATAGAGCTGTCTGAGCTTTAATAATTTCATAATTCACTAACGTCCCTCTGCTATACTTAAAATCATGACCGAACATCATGATTTTATGGCCGAGGCCCTAAAGCAATCTAGACTAGCATCTAAAGATGGTGAGCTGCCTTTTGGGGCTGTAGTTGTAAAAGACGGTATTATTATTTCTCGTGGCAGGTGCCGTGAAGCGAAACGTAAAACAGTACTAGCTCACGCTGAAACTGAAGCTGTTGATAGGGCATGTCGCAAACTTGGCACAAACAAATTGAAAGGCTGCGTAATCTACTGCACTAACGAGCCTTGCCCGATGTGTGCTGCTGCGATCTTCCAAGCAAAGATTCCTCATGTTGTTATAGGCGCATCTCGTGGAGATTTAGACTTCTTGCGACCACGCGAAATCGATATACAAGTGCTCGCAGACGACAGTGGCTATGAGATTAAAATTGTACGCGACATATTGAAGCGGGATGTCGTAGATTTATTTGCTCGCCACTTAGGCTAGATTTGTTATGCTTAATACATGAGCGTTGTAAACAAAAAAGAATGGTATAAAGATTTAGATATTTCTTCAAAAGGCAAACCAACAGGTATCGACCAGATTGATAGTATGCTGTCTACGGGTATTTGTTATTGCATCACGAGTAGCGACGACACTGTTGAGCAAGCTGACGTCTATCAAGATGGTCAAAGGGTTCATTATAAAAAGTTCGGCTATGACGACTTTGGTCGAGTAATCGAAAATGCTATGTATTCCCCCGATGACGATGGTGAGTGGCAGATTATTGACGACGTTTGGTACTATGAATACGACCCTGAGGCAGGACTTCGCACCAAGAAAATCATGAGGATGCCTGGCGCCTCAACGGCCAAGGAAATTTCTTATGATAAAGATGGTAATCGAACTGGTGAGAGGATTGTGGCTTTTAATAATTAGTCTCATTTTGACGGCTACAAATGACGGCTACAGCGCCTATCATTAGCCGTCTATGACTTACCTGTACATACTTACACACCTCGGTGAATGTCGTTTGATTAGTTGAGAGGGGCGGTCTTCTAAGCCTAAGGTCGCTGGTTCGAACCCAGCTCGGGGTACCAATGTTAATTTCGATATTATTTGATGCAACTACATCACTTGATGGCTACAGCACCTATCATTAATCACTGCATACGGGATTATACACCTCGTAGAGTCTTGTTATAGTCAAGGGCCAAAGCTACCCATTCTTTTAGGTCGGAGGCCTTCTCTACTGCTTCGGCTAAAA
>CAZTOK010000060.1:0-5567 GCA_964615445.1 uncultured Candidatus Saccharibacteria bacterium
GGATTTGTAGTCGTGAGTTGATGCTGTTTCTGTGTTGGAGTTTGAGTTTTTGGGTGAGTAGGTTTGATGTGGCGAAACGAAATTTGTAGAGAAGTAGTAGTACGTCGATCTGATTTTGATTAAGTTTTCGTGGCATATACTTTCCCTCACTTCATAATAATTGTGAGCCTCTTATATATAAGAATAATAAAAGAGAATTAAGATAACAACCTAACAGATAGGATTTACCGTCTATTATTTGACTAGGTAATCAAATAATACAAGCTGTTATATCTGTAAGTGCCGTACGTGTCTACAGTCTAAGGAGAATTAATTTCATTCTTCTAAGGTTTTAATAACTCACAATTGTTTGACACATAGTATAAAGCACAACGACAAAACCCTTTCTAGCCCGTACTAGTACCAGTATACTATGACTACTAGTGCGGGTAAGGGGAACTAACAAATGGGTAAGAAAGACGCAGAAGCTGAAGATTTAGCTATCCAAGATACACTTTCGATGGATGTCCAAGAACGCTTGAAATTATTGGCGGCACTAATTGTCGATAAGATAGAACAGGATCAGCAAAACGACCAAACCTTGCTAAAAGCGCTCACGGGAGGAATGCAGAATGTCTGAGTATCAAGTCGCAACGGGCAATGTAGTCGGAGCAATTAGGGTATCCACGATCAAGCAAGGCGTTGACGGCGACTCCCCTGACGATCAGCAGAAGCTTATCGAACAATACGCTGGAGCGCGAAATTTGAATGTAGCCCGCTACTTTGTTTTTCTTGAGTCTGCCTCAAAAGAGCTGCAACCGATGCAGGAAGTGGTCAACTATTGCAAAGACCCTAGGAACAATGTCCAGCAGGTTATTATTAAGTCGATTGATCGGTTTACCCGTGGCGGTTCCGAATTTTATAGCGAACTCAAGAACCAACTTGATGCTTGCAATGTTTCACTTGTTGACGTGTATGGCATTATTGGCAACCAAAAGATAAATACTCTTGAGCACTTAGGTGTTAAGTACAAATGGAGTGAATACTCACCGACAAAAAAGGCCGAGTTGCTTGAAGCCGAACGAGCCAAGGACGAAGTACGCGACATTCAAACGCGGATGATCGGCGCCCAAATACGCTACGCGCGTATGGGCTACTGGGTGCGGCGTCCTCTGCACGGTTTTGATAATGTTCACGTTGAAACGCGGGAGGGCAAACGATGCATTCTAAAGCCGAACGACACCGAAGCACCTCTGGTTATAAAAATGTTTGAGCTTCGTGCTCGCGGTACCATGGAGGACATAGAGATAATCAACGAATTAAACAAGCTTGGCTTCCGCACACGCGAGCGCATTGTTAGAGATAAGAATGATCGGACTAAGATCGTTCAGGTAATCGGTGGAGATCCGCTTACCCTAAAGCAACTATGGCGCATGGTTGAGAATCCTGTGTACGCAGGCGTGAATCCCGAGAAGTGGACACAAGATAGCCCGGTTAGATGCAAATTTGATGGCCTTGTCTCGATTGAGCTCTTCAACGCCGCCAACAGAGGTAAACTGATCATTGCCGAGGACGAAGAAGGTGTTCACATTTATCGCCGTAAGCCCGCCGAGCATCTTGTTAAAAAGGGTGTCAAAAACTCCGAGTTTCCATTCAAGAGGATAGTTATGTGTCCGGGTTGCAAGCGTCCATTATATGGCAGTTCATCGCGGGGTAGGCATGGTAAGTACTTTCCAGCCTACCACTGCAATCAACGTAGTGGGCACTACTTTCGCAAATCTAAAAAAGAATTCGATCACGCTATTGAGGAATTCGTGAAGCATCTGAGCATTTCCGAAGAATACATTGATGAGCTTATAGAGTTTGTCGGCGAAGCCTTCGATAAGCAGCAGATGGAAGTCCATAAGGACTCTGTGATGCTTGATTTGCGCCTTGTCCAGCTACGCAACCAAATACGCATCAACGTCGATAAAATCAAAATGGTGAGTTCTGAGACGACCATAAAGTACCTTGAGGAAGACATTGCGCAACTTGAGGCCGAGATAGCCGAAATAAATGTAGAGCGCCAAACTAAAGAGGAGCAAAAGCCCATAGATATGGAGAAAATGAAAGCATACGTCCGATACTTCCTGGCACACCTAGATGAACTACTGTTATACCACAGTAATCCTATACTCCAGGCAAAGTATTTTGGCGTAATATTCAACGAAGCGCCAACCTACGAAGATATCGTATCTGGCACCCCGGATTGTTCAAAAATAACAGGGGTGAATGAAGTCTTTAAAGCAAAAAAGTCCTTGTCAGGACTCATGGCTGGGGATGAGTCTCTCAACTGGCACCCCTTGGTTACGGATTTTATTTTCTGGGTCGGAAATTAGAAAGACGGGCTTTATATAATATCGCCTTAAAGAATTATAGCCCCAGTGCTTGAGTAATTAATCCTAGTATGCATACTAATCCAACGACAATGCCAAGAGCCAACATGAGGCGATAAAGACTATTAAGTCTAGTCTTCTTTCCTAGCCAGGCATAGACACCCCATACTCCTAGCACACAAAGTACAGTGCCCCCAGCGAGTGAGGCAAATAATTTATAACCAAAATCAGAATCCATTATGGAGGTAGCTATGATCATATTATGGGTATAGCAATTTTCATAGGTCAAAGAGAGTCTTCATAGGGACTGCTCGATGAACCATCCGCTTAAGTTGATATTCAAATGAGTGCATGAGATCACAGCCGCCTAAAGGTCTGCGCTCTTGGCTACACTTTAGGCAAATTTGCGATGTTATAGTTATTAGCCGCAAAAACATACTGTTCAATAAATATTTTTTTGAATGGCTCTACACTATTTTGCTCATAAAAAATTAAGCAAGCTTCTTTGTAGTCTTGTTCGTCAACGCTCCTATAGGACAGTGGCGCATATCCCGCTTGCAGTAGAATCCCATTCGAGAGTACCCGGGCAGTACGCTTGTTACCATCGTCAAATGGCTGTAGATAACTTTCTCCAAGCACCGCTATCAACGCTTTCTCATACGGGCTCACTTTGGCATTTATGCAATCAACAAAAGTATTAAGCTGTTCTTCTATCTGGTATATCAAAGAGAGAGGACGATACAGTGAGCCCGAGATACCGACAGCCGATTTACGAAGTCCTGAATTAATATCCAGGTCTTGCACCACGAGTGAATGGATTGTCTCTAGCATTCGCCTGCTTAGTTCGAGCGAGCCATCCCGAGTCTGTTCTAATAAAAATTCGTAAGCTTTTTTGTGATTTAAAATCATGGAAGTTTCAAAATCAGAGCGGTCATTCTTTTTTAAACCTTCTCGAATAAGACGCTCGGTTTCAAGCAACGTGTATGTATTTCCTTCTATTTTTGAGGACTTCCAGGAAAATTCAATAACAAATCGTTCGAGCTCTTTTTTATGGATAACATCGTTTGCGCTGAGTGCATTTTGCTTAAATGTAGCAGTTGCATTGTCCAATATACCAATTTCATCGTCAGAGAATAATGGCTCTGATTGCAAAATAGTAAATATATCAAGGTTAAACGTAAGTATTGCTTTACGTTCTGCCTCGGGAGTCTTGTAATAGCTCCCAAGATCAAAAGGTCTATGGATCAAACCCCGTGATGTAAGCGAATACTCCGAATCTTTATTACCGCCACTTCTCACAATATATTTCTGATCAGATAGAGCAGCAAGGTCACGTTTTAAGGTTGCGATAGAAATTGTGTTATTAAGACTGTTCAAAATCTGTCCACTTGATATTTTTTTCTGCCATTCAAATAGACGCAGTATGCTCGTTTGCCGTGAGGTGAGATATATTTTATCGCTCATAATGCCTTCTATTATAGCTCACCATGAGCGATAAAACTAGAAATAATGAGCTATTAGTATACTCCATAAGTAAGCCCTACAATATTGTTTTGTTTTACTTGCCTGGGATATGTGTCCCGCGTTTGGAACCCCTCATCAAAGACTTTATACTGCTAGGTCAGGGGTTAGAGGGCCTTGGCTTCATGTATAGCAAAGGCGATGTAATTGTGGCTACTCAGTTCTTGCAAGGATTAGCATAAGCTCTATATGCCAATACATATAATGGGTGCTTATCCTATATTCGCTATTCGCGGGGTAAGGTACGGCGCATTCTGGATAAGGTGGCGCGTAGACCATCGGCAGAAAATGTTGTCGGCAAATAGATGGTTTTGTCACCCATTTGAATTTTAATTTGCTGATCAGCCCTTTCGATCCGCGCGTTAGTGTCAACTAAGTGCTTTGCATCTTCTCCTTGCTCGCATAAGTAGTTTTCAAGATCAATCTGCACTGTTCCTCGTGCGTCTATATTAAATGTGGGCGGATATAAAATATAATGACTGTCAGGACTAGTTTTTTTAAGGTGTAATTTTGATGCTGTATCTTCGGTATTTGGTGCATAAGCAATCCCACCCCTATAAATACTTTGTCTGTTGCTTGTATTATAGGTAATGGTCTCAACGCCGGCACTGTAAAGATTGGGTATCGCTATATCACTAAGTTTGCGTAGCCTGTCAAAAGAAAGGTGGCGGTACTCGACAGTCTGAATATGGTGCCCGCTATGCTGACGTACTACATACATTGTCTCTAGTTGACTGTCGTATAAGTAATATTCACCCTCATGTGCGATCGCCAAATCTGTTCCTATGACCGTCTCGCCATCAAGGTGTGGCGTACTTGGTAGGTTTCTAAATGCTTGTGAATCAGATTGGTCTTCTCCGATGCTCAGATCCCGGAAAGAAGCTTTAATCTCTTCTAGTAATATCTGAGCTTGCGCATGTTCTTCTGAAAATACGGTGCGCTGCAATGCGTTGGGCGGTATTTCGCATAATGACCCGTCTTCGCCAGGACGTAGTACAGTAAAGCCAGAGACTGGCGGAGTATTTGCAGTCTCTTTACCTCTACGCATCTCAATACTGTGACCGCAAACTAAATAGCCCATATAAATTGAGCTGTAGCCACACGGCGCGCCTGAAAATTCAAGAAGACCATTCTGTAGTTCGGTGGGAAAGCCATTGCCATTAATGAATCTAAGATAAGGAGTGGGCGGTGCAGGAGGTTGAGGTGCAAAACTGGCATTAAAATTCTCTACCACAAACTCACTTTCAAAAGAACTCGCACAATCTGGACCTGTCTCGTTATCAAATGTAATTCGTAGATGATCGCGCAGCTGCAGGCTTGCGAGATCTAGATTCGTCTTTTTAACTGCTTGGTCTTTCAGATGCTCTATCGGCAGTTGTGTCTCGCCAAAATCTGGTGATTGTTCGTTTGTCATTATGTTTACCTTAAGCCCTCCCTGAACGTTTACGCAAGTGTAACATACACCAGCATCGCCAGTATGTCGCTGGACTGAACCCGTTACCTCGAATTAAACGAGAGACTCCCAGAGGTCGTGGAAATTTACGGCATGAGGGATTCGAACCCCTTCTGACAGATGAGAGCCTTGAAATCTAAAGAAAACACGCAAAACTGCGTGTTTTTGACCTCTGAAAATAACCTTGGCTGGAGAGGATGCTCGTAGTCCAAACTTTTGAATCGTAGACCTGCAGAGAA
>CAZTOK010000061.1:0-5456 GCA_964615445.1 uncultured Candidatus Saccharibacteria bacterium
AAAACGCGTTTTCAATATCGTTCCCAAAAATTTGCCATTTATACAGCGGAGTCTAAATCTTCAAGAATGTAGAAGACCCTCCCCCTGTTAATTATCAAAAATGTAAAAAATAATTAGTATTTTAAGATGAAAATCTCGAATTAAGAATACCGAAGGGTTACTATTGATAATATATGACAGTCAAGAAAAGATCTTACTATAAGAGGGGCAGAACTCATCTAGATGATGGTATGTACTCGTCATTGATGGACGCGATTAAAGAGCGTGCGAAAGAACTCGAAGAAAGTGGCAAAGAAAAGGAAATAAAAGGATTTCTTAAAGACATTCTTGACCCTTCTAGATTAAGTGATATTGCGGATAAAATGGCTGAGGATATCTTGAAGCAATCAAGAGAAGATGTTCGAGAGGCAGTAGAGGAAGAGCATGAACAAAAGCTTGGCTTTGAAAAGCGACTATATAAAACATATGAGCATGGGATTGATGCCTACATTGAACTGCTGGGTGTTTCGCTTGAGGCAATCGAAAATCACAGAAAAATTACTCATGAAAACCTCGGAGAAAAAGACACTTTCCTACCTTTCCTATTAAGATTGCACGCAAGAGCTTATAGAAATGCAAACGAGATACTAGCACTTACGCGAGCTGGTTATGGCTCGGGTGCTCTTGCTAGATGGCGATCTATGCACGAGACTACGGTTGTGCTTTCTTACGCAAAAGAAGTGGGACCTAACATTATTAAATTTATGGAAGCCCATGAAGCAATTACAAATTACAAATCGATGAAGGTATATCAAGAGCATGCCGAACAGCTAGGCGAGCAGCCATATACAGCCTACGAAATGAGGCTTGCTAAAAGGAAGTATGACCGACGTATTAATAGATACGGTAAGGGGTTTGATAAAGATTATGGATGGGTATGGGCTGCGAGTAATCACAGTATAGATGGCACTTTTCGTGCGCTAGAGGAACATGTTGGAATAGATCATCTATATCCATACTATAGACTCTCGAGTCTTAACATACACATGGGTTGGGCGAGTCTTTTTGTAGGAGAAGAGTTTGAGGCACTTAATAATCCAGGTATTGCCTTAGTTGGTCCTGCTGATTATGGTTTTGAAACCGCAGTTAGTCTTTCTTTATTGACTCTGGCTTATGCCTCAATATTAATTCTTACTTATAACTTGTCGTATGAAAGCATGGTTTACGCAAAAGTTATCATGGCAGTCGAAAATAGGGCGCAGAATGAGTTCGAAAAAGCTTCTAAAAAGTTAAAAGATAAAGAAGCTTAAAGTCTCCTTATATCATCGTGGCGATAGTATAATAAGGCTATGAGGAAAATAACGGAAATCGCAGGTGGTATAGCCCTTCTTGTATATAGGCAGCAGCGTTTAACCCCTAATGACATGGATTTTATGGGATTTCGTTTTCGTTACGATAACTTACAATGGGCTGACGAGCCAGTTTACAATCATTTTCAACAAAGCCTAATGACTGTCGCAGATAATAATCTCGCGGATTTACAAAATGCCATCGATTACTTAAATGATGTAAATCTTATGACCTTTATTGATGATAGCGACAATGCTCAACGTGGTTATAGGAGTTTTCATATTACCGCTAAGGGTATCCATTTAATCGAAGGAGTAGAAAACGAGTTACCTGAGGCGAAGAAACGATTTAATATTACATTCAATTTTAATCTTGAGAGTCTAGCAAAGATAGAGCCTACGCTTAAGGCTCAATTTGGATTAGTAAATCTATGAACTGTCAGAAGCAGTCATGAGCAGTGGTCCCTATTCGGGAAAACGAGCAAAGCCGAATAAATTGGGTCGTAATGAGCCATGTTTTTGTGGTAGCGGAGTTAAGTATAAAAAATGCTGCTTACTAAAAGGTCTTACGCCGCCCGTGGTCCCGCGCATACCCATAGAAGTTATTGACGAGCATCAGCAATCAACTCAAAAGAGATTACTTTTTTTGCAGAGTAAGGGTATATATGTCAGCTTACCGAACACCGTTACCTTTAAGGAAAAAAGCTTTCTTGCTGTAGGGAATAAAATTATGTGGGATGATAATCCCCACGCTACATTCCACCAACTAATTTTAAGCAACCTCTCTAAGACTTTGGGCAAAGAGTGGTGGGATGCTGAAACTGCGAAGCCGCTGGAGGAAAAGCACTTCATCAAACGGTGCTACGAAGAACTAGCAGAGTCTGATAGTAGGGAGGATTTGGATGTAACGCCAGTAGATGAGCATACGCGTACGATGCTCGCAACAGGCGACACTCAAGCACTGTTAAGCCTTGCTTTTGATGTCTGGATGCTGACGCATAAAGGCTATATGCGTGATGAATGGCTCGGTCGTCTTCGAGGCATGGGTGAGTATCAGAGCGTAAGATACGAGATAGGTGTAGCGTCACTTTTTGTGCGAATTGGTTGTGAGCTAGAGTTCTACAATGACGATCGGATAGAGGAAGACGGCAATCCACCAAAACGGGCAGAGTTTATTGCCGTGCATGCCGCTACAGGAAATCGAGTTGCTGTAGAGGCAAAAAGTCGGCATGTTGACGGGGTTATACATACACCAGGTACGATGAACTATCGAAAAGCGCTCAAAGGTGACATCTCAAATTTATATCGAAAAGCGCTTCTTAAAGTTACTGATGGGTTGCCGCTACTCGTTTTTATAGACGTAAACTCACCAACAGAAACAGACCAAGCAGTTCAGAATACTCAATGGTTTGCAGATGTGAAAAGATCGTTTGATAGCCGCCCTTCCTCAAGCCCCGAAAATCCGGATAAATATGCTGCGATATTTATCACTAACTACTCGTCACATTATCAAGGTGATAACGTTTCACATTCAGGGCAGTTTATGGTGATAGGTGGTGCGAACTCTAAATATCCACTTGCAGATGATTTTGAGGGTGAGTTTATGAAACGCTTACTAAAAGCAACTAACAGCTACGGTTATGTCCCACCGAGTTTGGACAACTCCAAGACTGGTATGTATGAAACCGAAGCAATTATGAGTAGGAATGAGTTTATTAATAAAATTAAAAAACTCACTATGCCGCAAGCTGGTGACCCTGAGTATGAAAGGCGTGAGCGTGAGTCAAAGAGGCTTGTAGATATGCTGGTGTGGGACGCAACCCAGAAGAGCGGTGGGGGATGGGATGGAGAAGTAGGCGCAGAATGCTACAGACAATTTGAATGGTTATATAAGCAGCCTTAATGACTAATCGTAGGAAGAATATATTATGGGACCGGTAACGATATTTGATAAATCTGCGCTACAGTCATTCAGTATGGATGAGTCGGTGTGGTTTGATGCATTCATGATGGGTAATATCACACCTTTATTTTATGTGGAAACGCTCGCCGATCTAGAAAAATCTGTTCGAAATGGAAAAACACCTGAAGAGTTTGTTGGTATGCTCGCCCATAAAACTCCCTTTCATGCAGTACCCAATGTGAACCACGAGCGGATAATTGAAGTAGAACTTATGATAGGTTCTTCCGAAACGGGAATGGACGGTACTGGACGACCAGTTCTGGCTGGAGCGAAGCCAAAGAAAAATGCAGATGGAACGTTTAGTGTTCATTTCAACGAGTTTCCAGAAGCGGCAGCGTTGAATAGATGGCATGAAGGTGAATTCCTCGAAATTGAAAGGAGTGCCGCTAAGCAATGGCGAAGCAATCTCGAGAGTCAAAGCAACGAGTCTCAGATCAATATGGTAAAAAATATTTTTTCAACTAGTTTAAGGATCCCAAACTTAGAAGAGCTTAAAGGTGAAATTGACAAGTTTTGCGAGAGTAATGATGCTCACGTAATACGTTTAGCGCTGAATATTGTTGGAGTTCCCATATCTGCTCAAGACAAGATCTTAAGAAGATGGGAGGAAGCTGGCAAACCAAAACTGACAGAATTTGCGCCTTACACGGCTCACGTTTTCAAGGTTGACCTGCTTTACTATCTCGGAATAGACAAAGGCTTTATATCGGGTGTGCGTGCAAGCAATAAAATCGACATGGCATACTTATACTACCTTCCGTTTTCTATGGTCTTTGTGTCAGGCGATAATCTACATCAACGTACCGCACCTTTATTTTTAAGGGATGATCAGACTTTCGTTACAGCCGCAGATATGAAGGTTGCTCTAAAAGAGTTTGATGTCTACTTCGATAGTTTGCCTGACGAAGTTAAAGCGCTTGGCGTGATGCGCATTGCTGGTTATCCGCCTATGCATTTAGACAATGTTGTTACTCGTATCTGGGATAAAAACATGAGACCAGACTGGCGTAAAATCTCGGAAGATGAGCAGGAAGATAGGCTTAAACCAAGAGAGGATAACGATGCGGAGTATATTGAAAAAATTAATCAAACGCACGACACCGCCATTGATATTGACGACAGTACAGACTTTCCAGCTTCGGATGACATACAACAGATGTTTTTGAAGCGTACTATGCCAGTACAAAAAGGAAAATGGCGACTTATTTCTGAAGACCAGCAAAAAGCTATTAACGAAAATAAAGACAGGAAGGATGTTTAGATATTTATGGATAAACCCATCAGCATTAACGATGATGAAGATATAAACGAAGTACTTGCTCGCTATACTAAAGACGCAACACAGATTATTGCTAGTTCTTCGGCTATGAAGCAAATGGTTGCAGACGGACTCAAATTAGATGAACAAATACCTGAGTCGACAGAAGATTATATAAATAGGATGTTCGACGAACGGAAGCGGGTGGCAAAAGAGGTTGTCGATATACTACCGTCAAAGCCAAACATCAATCTTCCTCCTATACTAAGTCTTTATGATGAGATTAAGGAATGCATATTATTTGGATTGAACGGGGCGGCTATATCACTATCGGCTGTTTTGGTTGAGTTTGCTATAAAACATGCAATCGTAGATCGCAATCGTGGAGTTGAATTATATGATAAAGCAGAGTGGACTAGGGTTGAGAAAATTGAGCTAGGCCCTATTATTGCGGAGGCGGAAAAATTAAAACTTTTCGATGAAGAAGGTATTAAAAAGCTAATCCAATTCAAAAATAACATTCGCAATCCATGGCTACATTACAATATAAAGGAAATCACTAAAGATGTGATTATGACTGAAGCACTATCATATAATCTTGCTACTAAAAAGATGGAAAAAAAGTACAACTTAAAAGCCGTAGACAATCCATTTCTATGGCAGCTTGGTAAAGAAAAGGTTGATAAAGAAACAGTATTAGATGCTTTCCAGTTTGCAGATGCTGTCGTTAGAGCACTTTTCCTCTCTAATAAATAATTAACTCCACACTTTTACGTGTAGCTGGTATGGTTGGCGTGCTTGATAATAGACCATTCACTAGCGACTCAAAGAGTTTAAGTATATTCTGTAAATCTGCACCAAGAAAACCGTCCTACGTTAAGTAGGGCGTTTTTTGTTATGATAACAA
>CAZTOK010000062.1:0-5296 GCA_964615445.1 uncultured Candidatus Saccharibacteria bacterium
ATACCAAGAAGTGCCTAACACCCTTAAATAACTCGTCGGTAGAAATGCCGAGTGCCTTTGCTAGTTTGTGTAGGGTGGTCAGTCTAGCCCAGCGACGACCTTGCTCAATAGCGCCGATTGTATCAACGGATAGCCCGGTCTTATTGGCAAGTTCGTCTTGGGTTAATCCACGCTTTTGTCGCAACGTGGCTATCTTTTCGCCAAAGGCGGCTAGATTTCTGGCTTCTTCGTTAGGTCTACTCATTGCTTTAAGAGTATGCAATTCGTACTCCTAGTAACAGTGACTACTAGTACGACTAGTCAATATCATATACACTCATTACAGATATAACTATGACTAGTAGTACGACGTGTTAAATCAAGACGAAGTGGAATTATGCTCTGACTGTAAGCGCCTAAGAGCGGCCTCCTCCTCGAAGCCCTTACTGTCATCTGAGGATATACTTTTCTATCTTGATCATTTTCGAACTAAGAAGCAGGAGTACATCGTATGCCTCTCTCTCGATAGTGGACAAAAACTAATTGCACGCCGGATAGTCACTATAGGCTCCCTTACCGCCTCTATTTCGCATCCGCGCGAAATATTTGCGGGAGCAATTGCTGATCGGGCTGCCGGAATCATCGTAGCCCACAATCATCCCTCAGGTGATGCCACGCCAAGTAAACAGGATATAGAGATGACGCAGCAGCTAGTGGCTGCTGGACAAATATTAGGCGTACCACTATATGACCATATTATTGTAGCCAGAGTGGAACACTACAGCTTCAAGAAGAACCAGCTAATTCTTTAGTTTATTGCGGGTTTGCTGTTTCCATTCGTTCTTATACCTTACATTTTCAATGATTTGACCCTGGTCGTCTGCGTAGCAATACCCATGAACTTCGAGGCGCTGGCCTCTGTACTCCTCCATATCATGCGACTGCATAAACATCTTTTCTCCCAATATCGTCCAAAAGATTGCCAGACCTTGGTTATTCAGCTCTTGCAAGAACTCATCTTTGTTCACGAGGAGCGTTTCCCGACCAGGCGCACCTTCAACCGATGGATCGAATACGTTTATTCTGCCAGAGGTAGATTCGTACTGGCCGATAGCGTCGCTAGGTTTGAGGCCTAGCATATGTCTTAGTCGGTAACTTGGCGTATATACATCAAACTGATTCACCAGGGAGCCGTCGCCATCAAAGCTGTTTGTACTATAGGCTTCAATGGGGACGAGAATATCAAACGGCCTATCTTTACTTTTCTTTAGCCATTCGCTGCGTTGATAGTTTGGATAGAAAACTTCTCTATATGCACTGCTATCACCAAACTCTTTTAGAAATACGCCGTTCGATTCTTGATTTATTTCAGGCAGCAGATGATTCCAGAATTCTTGTTTCTTGCACCATTTCGTAACTTTTTTTAAGTCTTTCTTCTTGATGATATAGCCGTTAATGTGCATCCAAAGCTCGGGGTAATTATACGTCTCCGTATCTTCGGGAGGATCGTTAGGCCCTTTCCAGGTAACCCAGCCTTGTAGATTTAAGAAAGTTTGGCCGTTACGCTTAGAGTGAATTACGGTACTGGCTTTGGGTATGTCCGACGTGGAATGTTTCCAGTTCTCAATTTCCCAGGCATTGTAATCTGGTATCCACCAGCCGGGTAGTTCCATGTCGCTTTCTTGTCTGTTGGCGAGCCATCTTGGATCAATGGTGGGGTCAAAGTCCCTGAGATTTATCTGGTAGGCACCCTGATACTTAACTAACTGAGGATTTGACCAGTTTTCATCATCGAGGAGATAGTAATGTGAGCCTAGTCTTGCCGCAAAGTCGAATAATGCTATCCATTGATACTTTTTTCCTATTCGTTCTGTCTTGACCGATTTTGAACGGTCAAGGCTGCTCCGTGCATGATCGAACTCTTTATGGTCGTCAGGATTCCAGCCGAGCTGAATAACTCGGGTAAACATCCACCTGCGAGCAATGTTTAGATCAAATTCACTATTTGAGCGTGAGGGAAAGTTTGCGTCGCCGGTAATATACTTCTTGAATTCCTCGTACTGCCGGCGCGCTGCGGGATCAAGGGATTGCTCAAAAGCTAATAGAGCTTCTTCTGAACCATCTTCATCACTAAGGGTTACTTCTAGCTTACTTGTACTACTCTCGTCCTCCAGGTTGTCTAGTATTCGCGCGATTGAGAACCGGCTGCGGTGGAGGGAATTATACGCGTCGAGAAGTTTTTGCTGCTTTTGATTTAGGGTGCCGATGAACTTGTCGTATTTATCACGAACCGTTGTTGGCGGCACCTTATCGAGTGGCGTGTTGGAGAACTTTCTCAATCGAGAGCCTAGAGTGTAGTTCCCGAAGTCCGCGATAGCAGCATCCCCATACATTAGTGATCCCCATATGGAGTAGTGATCCCTGTCATCACCTTTATATTTTTTCTTTAACGTTTCGGTCGATGGGATTCTCTTAGGAAATGAATATTGATACGGCGGGTAAATGTCACTGAGCTTTATACTCAGATCATTCCCATATGTAGCGACGTAAAGCTCAATGGTGCCTTTGGCGTAGTCATCTTGAAGGGCATTCGGGATTCTGTTGTTGTTCTTGAAGTGGTGGTCATACAGATACCTGACTATTTGCTCAAAACTTTTCTTGTCATTAGGGTTCAAGGAAACGCAGCCATACACAACGGCAAATAGCCTTTCCGTAATATACGGATCGTTGTTGTCGTTAAAGTATGTAGCCAGAACTTCGTAGAGTGCTTCCTGATAGTCTGCGAGTAGGGCTACTATTGAGCGCGTAGAAGTATCGCGTAGCGTTCTATTTGTTGCGGCTAGTGTCCACACCAGGGCCACAGAGGCAAGTTTATTGGATTCGGCCGATGCCAAACGCGGTAGGGTACTGAGGCTCCATGAATGTAGCCGGTCTATTGCATTACCCGCTTCTGTGTTGTTAAACAAGAACTCTTGCCACCAGGCATCTCGTTTAGGCAAGGTAAATTTATTCATAAATTTGTGTAGACGATTGGCGTTAAAGGGATGTGCAGGAATGGCGCACACATCAAGCATGCAATTTATAACCGTATAGTAATCTTCGTTACTCGAAGTAAAGTAGGTGTTTAAGTACCTCGTAACTTGCGGCTCGTCCATAAATTTGAGGCTGCCGTCCGACTTTGTGGCGGCGACGTCTCTCCACTTCAGCCCCTCAATAAATGCTCGTTTTACTATACTGTGATTCCGGTATCGTTTTGGTATCAACCAGCCCAGTTCGTTCCCGTTGCAGCGCTCAGGAATTTGTATCGCAAGAGCCTCAATCAATCCCTCGTCGTAGTTGTCGATTAGCTGTTTTAGGAAGCCATTATTTTTTAGGAATGCAGCGGCGGTCGTCGAGGCACCTCTACCCTCAATGCCGTTCTCCGTTAAGACGGAACGTATGATCAGGTGGTCGCTAAAGCGATGGTATGTGAACATGTATCTGTACCCACTGCGTTTACTACTTCTGGAATAGTGTGGGTATTTTAGAAGCAGGCCATCATGCTCCATCAATTGGATAAGTCTCGTGCTGTGTGCCGCTAATACCGTATCTGACTTAATGATTTCGACTAGCTTAGTCCTAAGTATCCTATTCTTGCCGTTTCGACCCATCCATGCGCCGATTGCTTTTATTACATACCGCCACAAATAATCGGTTGGGACGGTAAGTCCAAGCTCCTTTAGTATCTTTCCTGATTGATTTTCTATGTATTTTTCGAATACATGCGTGGCACCATGACCTCGCGGTGTTTTCCTACTTCCCGAGTACGCTTTACAAAATATTATTAGGAATAGTGGATTTTTAAATTCGGGATCAATGATGGGTATTTCTGGTAGCTTGAGCTTGTAGTGCTTAAAAAACTTTGGTATTGCCTCCCATTCCATTTCAGCAAAGCCAGTGTGCTCTATCGCTATGTATTTGGAGGTGTCCTTTAGCAAGAAGTCATAGCCACTTCTAATGCTAATTACGAGCGACAGCCCCTTTATTTTGCGTAATCGGGAAAGTTCAGACCATTTTACCTGATCTCCCTCATTTATCGCGTCGATAATTATGCATACTCGTTCCTCCTGGGAATCACAAAAGGCGGTCAAACCTTTCAGGAAGGCTTCGGCCGTTGTATACCCTAAATTTTTCGCCATAGCCTTTATCGGGTCGGCCGTTCCTGCAAGTTCATGTCCAAGAAAAATAAATGTAGCGCGTTCGTGGGTCAAACGCCACTTGGAGTAGTCGCAGAGTAGGTGTGTTTTACCGATTCCAGCCTCCCCACGGAGCAGCATATACGGCCTATTAAAGAGGTCGGATCGTTTGGTGCTGATTAGTCGTTCGAGACTTCTTAAGTCACCGTGTAATTTCCAAAAACTGCTTGAGCTGTAACCCGAATCTGAAGCTGCTGTAGAGGACTGTTTGTTTTTTGACTTAAGGTCTTCAAAGTAGGAGTACATGTTAAAGCACTCATCTGCAAGGCTATCTAACTTAGTTGTGATGTCGCGCCACCGTACCCGGCTATTTTTGGGTTTTTCTTTTATCTGGGTCAGCCTCTTTACGACGGAATTGATGCCGTCTCTAATACGGATGAGTTCGGCGCTTTTTGGCTTATTCTCGTCTATGACTCGCTGCCAGACGTTTTCTTTCTTGATCTTATAAACTTGCTTCAGCATTTCCGTGAGGTGTTCAGATTCACGATTAAGCGCATAGAGATTTTTAAGCACGCTTTCAACTTTAAGATTAACGGCTGTGTCGTATCTATTGCCCGCCAATCGTATAGCGGTTGCTAGGCGCTTTTGCTGAGACGCTTGATCTAGCACTCCCGACTCCTAATCCTTGCACTGTGACGCAGTCCAGTTTTTGAGGCTGGTATCTGCTGAGGAACCACTAAGGCTTGCCGCAATAGCTTGTGAGGGATCGTCGTGTATCTTCTGGTAAACCCCCTGTAGAGTTTTTACATCGGGGGCGATTTCGTTAGGTGCGACTTTCTCAAGTTTACCGAATGAAACGGCAAACTCACCGGCGTCACTTATGGCGTCATTGAATACGCCGGACGGCCAGGTGCTGCCAGGTAGAGCGGCCAGCCGCGTTTTTTCTTCTTTGTAGGTTTGGCAGTATGCGGCGACAGACCGCTTGGGTGCCGCGAGCTGGGTAATCACAAGCACTAGCAGTACAACCACCAAGATCACAACGCCAACTATTACAACCAGTCGCTTCGATCTGTGGGCTGGCGCTTTTTCATCTGTTTTCTTGTCCATCTTCTCGATTATACCACCCTCACGATTGAGCTTAT
>CAZTOK010000063.1:0-5235 GCA_964615445.1 uncultured Candidatus Saccharibacteria bacterium
TTTGGCGTAAGGTTAATTATTTTTTAATGGTAGTGGTGTTTGTTTTTGGTGGTATTACCCACTTCTTTCCACTGATCCTACTATAATACCCACAATTACCCACGGCAAGCCCGATTTTATATACATTTCCCACTTCCCCTCTGCTTTTCCACAGTTTTGTGGATAAACAAAAGCATTGTCAGGGGTCATAAAAATACCGCGAAAATAGATATTCACGGTATTTCGTGTACGCTATTTTACAACTAGCGATTAAAGAGGAAGCTTGCTACCTGTGCGTCATACTGTGTAGTCACCTGAAGGGCAATCCACGCAGTAAAGATAAACAAGTTAGCGACCACTGAAACAATCAAGACGGCTGTTTTCAAATCTTGGCTCATGCTTGAAACAGGCATAATCATTTCAGTAGCTTCGTTTGGCGTTTCGTTGGTTTTTGTTTTCTTTGTCATAACATTATTAATTTAGCATACTGTTTATGCTTTGTCAATTGTATGGACTAGCATTAGTCATTTGCGGCACGCAAATGCTTGATGACTTTTCCAAACCACTGCGCACTAGGACGAAGGGTCCGCTCACCAGTTTCATAGTCTATCTGCGCAAGACCAAATCGTGGCCAAGTACCCTTGTCCCATTCGAAATTATCAAGCAAACTCCAGTGCAAATAGCCATCAAGTTTTACGCCATTATCCATCGCTTTCTGCATACCAAGTAGCGTTTGCGTAAGCCACCATCGACGATGCTGATCGGTTGCGTCAGCAAGACCATTCTCTGTAATAATAAGTGGTAGTTGGTATTTTTCATTTAGACGCTCGAGTACATGCTGAATATCTGCCGGGCTTAAATCCCACCCCATGTCGCTCATTTTCATCTCAGGGTTATGCACTCGATAGCCATAGACACGGTTACTAAAATAGAAATTTACTCCAAGAAAATCGCAGTTCTTTACTACTTTACGAAGGAAATAATCGTCCTGAAAAAACTGCATTACGTCGGCGCTTTTTCGACTCAGCCATGCGTCGTCACCAGCATAAAAATAGTTAGAATTTTTCGCTACTGATACTTTATAGCGGCGATTGAGCAAACGTATTGCGGCAGCCGCCTTATTGTGTGCTTTAGCTAAATTGCCAAGCACACGCCAACACATCTTTTTATTTGTCACATTCGGCGGCCAATTGCCTAAATAATAACTCTCAAATGCATATACCTCTGGCTCGTTAATAGTAATGATATATCTAACATGCACACCGAGTTCACTAACGATTTTTTCAGCAAAGCGCACAAAATACAAAATATTACTCTTTTTCTCAAACCCACCCTTCTCCGCAAACCACACCGGGAGCGTAAAATGAAAGAGCGTGAGAACTGGCTCAATACCACGTTTTTTAAGTGATGCCACATACTCTTTATAATGACTAATGGCCTCTACGTTCCACGCGCCTTCTTGTGGTTCTATCCTAGACCACTCAACACTAAAACGAAGAGCGTTCATATTCATTTTTTGTAGCAGATCAAAATCTTCCTCATATCTGCTGTAATGATTAGCACCTACACCGGATATATAGTTTTGTGGATTTTTAGCTTCGGCCTGAATATGCGACCAACTTTCAAGGTCCTCAAGGTAAAATTTAGCCTGGGCAGCCTTTGTTTTTGCATTCTCCAGTTCCCAAATCGTCCACTGATTGTGAAGATTACCCTCCACTTGATGCGCACTTATAGCGGCACCCCATAGGAACTTTTTTGGGAATAGTAAGTGTTGTTTTTTACCTGGCATACGTATGTATTATACCATTTCGATACCGTATAATAGGATGACAATGGTGCGTTTCCTACTTCGGAATCTTTGGCGTGGACTTATCTTACTGATTGGTATTACCTTAGTATTAGCTGTTATCAAGGCATACCCCTATATGCACGCGCAGCTACCTACGTTTGTTATTTTTTTGCTGTTATATATCTTTTTTGCCTATGTCGGCATTCCAACCCTTATTCGGCTTTTGCGGATTGTCATTAAGCCAAACCATATTCCATTGTACGTAACAACAAGTGACGGCTGGCCATCTGACCCCGTAAACATTGCACTAATCGTCAATGATCGGCGCCATCTTATAAAGGCCATGAAAGATGCAGGCTGGATAGTGGCCGATCCCTTAACAATAAAGAGCGGTCTACGTGAGCTCGCGTCAATTATTTTTAACACCTCCTATGCGAGTGCGCCACTCAGTCATCTTTATTTATTTAACCGCCCACAGGATATTGGATTTGAAATCTCAACCAATACAAATAGAAGTGCACGTACGCGTCATCATGTACGCTTTTGGCGCCTAGAAGAACCACCACTTGATCGTCACGATGCCCTGCATATTCGCCATTACACATTTTGGGCTAAAAAGTTCGAACACTTACTGTTTGGCAAAAAAGAAATGTGGGTAGGCGCTGCGACTGAAGAAACCTATGCCGTCGCAATTCAGTGGCGTACCGGTCAGCTCACCCACGGCGGCAGTCATGAATCTGATAAAGAACGTGATTTTATTATCGCATCACTACGAAAACAGGAGAGTATTTCGCATGTTTATACAAGTAAGCCGGGTAAAGCCTTACGCTTTCGTGGCCAACAAATTCACACTTTTTATGTCAGTAATGGCAGTATTAAAATTGCACGGCTTCGTCCGAAGAAGTAACTTTACGCGCCCATAAGGCCAATAATGAAAGCCATTACCATAACCGTAACGAGTTCGTGTATGCCATTAAGCACCGTAAGCATTTTGCGACGGCCTTCGAAAAGATCGTGTACCATCAGGCGTACTGCCGTAAACCCAAGCCACAACCAAAACGCCGTCATGAGTGTATCTTGGAAAAAGCTATTTTTAAAGAACTGATTGGCAATAAATGATACATGAGCAAGGACATAGGCGGTAATGAGTGAACCAATAAAGGTGAGGACGTACATCGATGCCATTTGGCCTTGGCTCACTTTTTTGTCCATTTTGAGACCTGCAAGTTTAGCCCACGATTTTCCAAACACATTTGGCAGATACCAGATAGAGCCTACCACCATGCTCGAAATTGCTGCTAAAAGCACTGCCCAATAGTTAACTTCTACCATCTTGTACCCTCCTATTTATACCTTTAGTATAGCACTAGTAGTAAAAACTACAATGTAACATCTTCGCCAAAATGTTTTTGCAGGCGCATGGTTATACTTCCCTCGTGACGGCCTAGTTTTTGACTGAGTTCTTTTACTGAAACACCATTTTGAAATTCTTGCTTTAATAAGCTATCGTCGGACGGTTGCCAAGGACGGTATGCATTTGGATACGTTTCGCGCATTTTCGCAATTTTATCTGCCCAGCCGTTACTACCTGCTTTTTTAGCCTTTTTTGGTGGCTCGAGCTGACGCTTTTCGGCTTTTTCAGCAAAGTGAGCAAACTTTTTGACGTCTGCTGCTGCCCGAATATGTAGTTTTGCGTCGATAGCTTGAGCATCTTCACTGATCGCAAGCGCCATGCGATTTATACCTGTAAGATACAGGTTGTTCAAATTTTTTACTCGGCTAAGTGCTACGTAACCCATACCTTCTACAAAAGCTTTTCGCAGATCAATTCGCGCTGCATCGAGCGTCATACCTTGGCTTTTATGCACCGTGATAGCCCAGGCTAGCCGCAATGGAATTTGTGTAATACTCGCCCGCTTTTTGTCACCATCTCGTAGCTCCCACGTCTCAGGCATCATAGTAACGCGCATACCGTTACGAAATTCTACAACTGGATATTCCGTACCCGGTTCGAATTCTACAACCGTACCAATGCTTCCATTGGCATATTTACGATCTGTGGCATTTTTGACCGCCATCACCAGCGCACCTTCTTTTAAGCGTAGCGTTGCTGGCGCAAGTACGGAACGCTGCAAGTTTTCAACGTAATTGTCCGCACCTGTCGTGGCCTGGGTGTAAAATAATTCGTCGCCTGGTAGTTCATCGAGTTTAGCGTCGTTAATACGATCGACGTCGATATTCACTGTATGGAGTTCGGTTAGTGTTACGTCTTCTGATGGCTGCTGATCTACCCGGGCCAGCAGTTTCTCAGCATGGTGACGACGAATATCGCCAGCTCGAAGTGCATTTAGAATCTCAAGTAGCATCTCATCATCTTGACGGTGCTGCTCCTCAAGATAGCAAATGGTTGGGTCTAGTTCTTGCCAGACACGACTATGCACGACAAAACCGCCCGCCCGCGAATCACCCTTGTTTATTGGTGGCAATTGGAAAAAATCACCACTCATGATCACCTGAATGCCACCAAATGGAATATCTTTGCGACGCACGAGCCGACAAGCCTCATCCACCATGTCAAGCCGGTAATCATGTAGCATAGAAATTTCATCTATCACCAACACATCTGTTTTTTCGATAATTTCATGCCGGCCTTTTGCCATATGTTCGGCAAATCCCTGCGGCAAATAGTCCGCTACCCCTATGCCCGCCCAGCTATGAATAGTTGTACCGCCAAGATGAGTTGCCGCAAGACCAGTAGTAGCTGTAACGGACACGTGTTTTCCTTCCGCCTTGGCAAACTTAATAAACTGGTTCAATACAAACGTTTTCCCCGCACCTGCCGGCCCGGTTAACAGTACGCTTTCGCCAGAAAGCATTATCTCTAGTGCTACCCCTTGATTCATCTAACTTTAGTATAGCACGCGCATGTGCATTGACAGCTTTATAAACAAGATGCCATAATACTACAGTCTACCGAGGCGATAGGAGCGTTCAAATGAGTACGATCGTTATTGTCAAACCTCAGACATTGAACGACACCGGAATCATTAGTCCAATGTTCGTTGTAGCTGCAAAAGCCGACATCAGACTTCCCTGGGGATTCCTTCGCTACATACAAGAAAGAAATGTTTGGCAGATCATGACCATTTATAGAGATGAGCCCGTTTTCTGTGAGCAATTCCCCAATGAGGAGTACGTCGACGTACTCGCTGGCGCACCTGACTGCACGCTTCTCGTCTCTCCTGAGGAGTATGACACGGTGCATAACCTACTTCGTAACGCCGGCCATACGGTGGAAACCATCGAGTACAATGGTCCGTTGTCTACTAGTAATTAGTGAACTGACGTCATCGAACCTACATAGATAGTCCGTTTCAAGAAAAGAGTCGACAATGAGCTACTAGCTGCTCATTGTCTTACCGCTTCTTGAAGCGGGCTCTTTTCTCTTGTACTTAATATAAAACATT
>CAZTOK010000064.1:0-5190 GCA_964615445.1 uncultured Candidatus Saccharibacteria bacterium
TGAGAGATTGCTATACTTTTTAGTGCTTGCTTCTGGAAATCATCAATATTCATTAGTTACTACTATACACGTATTCACTTGATCGTGCCGGATGGGGATCTATAGAACCCTCCTGCGGAAGTTCTTTTAATGTGACAACTTGGCTCCGCATGATAGACGACGTTACTATACTATCAGTCGTCTTCCGAAACGACCGTATCAACTGTCATCCAATCACAGACCTGAGGCGTTAATTCTATCACTCGTTTATGAGCTTCAGAATCTGCATGCGATCCAAGTGATTCTATGTTTGGGAAGATTCCATCCTGTAACAAGTGAGCACGCCCTGCTTTAAACGTTTCTGGAATGTGATTTGCAACTGTCCAATTTGTTACACCTACATTTTCAGTCAGCCATCTACCCATTTCGTTTAGCCGCAAGATAACTTCTTCCTTTTGCTCATCCGTAGTACTGTCATACCAAGTAAAGATCACCGTATGTCGTATTTTTGTCATACGTCCACCATAACAAAAGAACGAAATACATACTATCTATTTACTCAGGAGGAATTGCTCTTAAGACGAAAAATGATTACTATAGTGAATCATTTTTCAGAGCCTCCTCTAGTGAGTACTTCGCAATTAGAGCTGTTCTACTAATTCGATCTAGCGTTTTTAAAGTTATCCTTCAAGCTGTTCTGAAAGCGACCGAGAAGTTCTGGATCACTCGCACAGTTAACACCGTTCAACGCTAAACTATATACATCCGCACCAATTACTATCTTCTCAACAACAGCTGTTTGATTCTCGACATCAGATGGATTCTTTATAATCTGTGCAACATGCCCCTTGTCTTCAACACATCTATCCCCTACAAGTAAATTACTTTTGAGGTTAGCGTACCTTGTACCCATATCCGTCACCTCTAGATCGTAGGATAAATCAGGTAAAGTTTTATCATATTGTATAGTTAAACCAAGTTCCGAAACAGGTAGCGTCTTTAGATTCGACTCCTCAGTTTTATTACTAACTGCAGTCTCCTGCTTCTCTACACTAGTCGCTTCCTGTGTTTTCTGCGTATTGTTAATGAAATTCTGCCAAAAGATGAATCCAAGCGTACCTAGCAACGCTATAACAAGAATTACAATAATAATGACATGAGCGCTGCCTGTTTGTTTAGAAGAAATTTTAATCATATACTAAGAATACATCATTACGCCTCTGTTTTAAGCCCTGGAAACGAAAAATGATTCACATTGCAGTGAATCATTTTTCGTGGCTCCCGCTAGTGGACATTATTCGCAACTTTGATAATCAAGAAAGTATGATCGAAATGAAGTACGCTTTAAACACGTTACAGAGGTAGGGGTCTCCAGCACTTGCTTAGTCTCTACGTGTGAGTATCTCCACCCCCCCTCTATTTTTTATCTAGAGTGACCCTACCTTCTCTTTTACTTTTTCATTCTCTGTACTTAGTGTTCGCACAAAAAAATTTTAAAAAATATTTACTAAGAACTTTTTATTCTACCCTTTGCTTTTCCATCTTCGAAAAGTTTAGCAAAAACTCTATCTGCAAATAATAAAAATACTGTAATCTCATTTGCACTTAAGGTAGTTGAGCCAATTGTAATAATGTCAGGTTCGAATGAAATAGCGACTAATAATTTTCATTAATTCCGAGCTTCTTGGCACGTTTCTTTCTACCTTCATTAGATTCGTGCGTTAAATTGTCCCGCATATCGTGGCGAATATGATTCCTCATGTTAAGAATTTTTTCATGAAGTTCATGCTTTTGGCCACACATAATCACGTATCGATCTACTGTGTCTAAATCTTCCAAAAGGCATGATGATTCATGGATACACTCATAGACATAATCGATGTTCTTTTCTTTTTTAGAGGCGTCACTAAAACGCTGCAAACTTTTAGCCGCACCTCTCAGGTAAGGAATTGCGATACCGCTCACCATGTAACTCAGTGTTTCGTCACTGTAGCTAGATTGCACAGATGCATTGTCCTTACTAATAGACTTACTCGATTCAGATATTTTTACACCGTGAGACATGTAACCTCCGTCTTGATTTATTATATTTGTAATTTTCGTACTTAACATTATCTAACGCAATTAGTGGTATGGGTTATCAAATAATGGCTTTGGGTCAGTACCTTGGATCACGTGGCGAATCTCGAATCTATGAACGCGATCAAAGACCGTAGCTTTGTTATTTACAAATATCACATTTAGATATTCCGGCAACTTGTAGGATAAAAGCTTGATGCCCACCATCTCAATTGTCCTTGTTACTGCTATAAATATCTGTTTTGCGCTTTCTTTATCGTTAAAATCAGGAATGTCCTTCTTGGTTCTGAAATCCCCATCATGCTCATTTCCATTACGGTTGTCGCGCAAATTATCCTGCCAGCTCCTCTTCTGAATATCAATAAATGCTTTTAAGTCGTTGGCTTCGGGGTGTCGCTTAATAAATCCATTCATCTGCTGCTCGTAATCGTCACCTGAAAATATACATCCGGTATTATATCCAAATGACTCGGTGAACTTTGTAAACCTATCCTTGTAAGCGCTCCATAAACAGCTATAGAGGGAATTATAAACCGCAGCTCTTTCAGAACTAGGGCGTGAATCAAAACCATCCCCTGTTATTACCGTGTAATGATTTCGTGCTTCACGAAGCTTTTCGTAGATACGATCTGCACGAAAATCGGCCTCATCATTGATTTTCTCGTCTTCTATTTTCTTTACTGCATCTTTAAATAGAACCCAGATACTCTCTACTTCCGGGTCATTAGGCCCCCACTCTGCGCTTAGTGAAAAAGAAAATGGTGCTTTATTAGTTGCCATATAATTAATTATCTTATTCCCAAATATCCAGCCACTGATCCGTGTGAAAATGCATAGTTATAAGTCTATCCTCTGGAGACTTCTTTGAATTCTCGTGCGTATTAATAAAGTTATGTAGATAAATGATGGCACATTTAATCTGTCCCATAAGGTTTACGGTCTTACTTACAAAATCTTCGTAGTCATACTCGTCTTTAACTGACATGCTACGAAAGAGACGAACATACCTGTGGGTCAAGGCGTTTCGTATCTCATCAAACTCTGACGAACGAATATCTTGAAGTAATGAATATAATCCGAATATATTAGCATCATGTGCATCAAAGCTCTCATTTAAATCATTATTCTTATCGAGATTCTTGTACCACACCGAGTAATATGACAAACGCCTGCTATCTTCATCATGCCCAAGCTCTAGATAGTGATTCAAAAATATTGCTATTTTATCGAGTACTGAAAACGCTTCTTTGAATGCCATTTTTAGATAACTGGTATATATGTTGCTCACCGAGTAGTCGAGTGGATTAATGATTAGGGTCTGCTTACTGATATTAGAAAAATCATTGTTGATATATTGAGACTGAACTAGGCTTAGACGAGCCCCAATATACGCCTCCTTAATCTCATTAAGCCGAAATGCTAAGTCATTTAAATCGTTGGCTACGCTAACGAGCTTTTTATCAACAAAGTTTACACCCAAGGTATCACCTACTGAAGCGCTCGTGGTGTTAGAAAAGAAATGAAGGTTGATATATAGATCATTAGAAAGGCAAAAATCCGTATAGTGCTTAACAAATTTGCTGGCTTTTTGTTTTAATGCGGGATGGGTCAAATCGACATCAAGACTTTTTGGGTCATCCTTGAATAGACGTTCAATGTAGGCCGTCTCTTTTTTAAAAGTAGCTATAACGCTTTCATCCGCATACATTCTTATAGAATCTTCGTTTTCCAACGCCTTCTTATAGTGCTGGTAGGCATAGATCAAATACGCACCTTGGTATTGAGAGATTACGGCAAGCTTTCTGATAGCTAAAGCTTTATTGCCTAATGCCATTCCAAAATTGCCATCTATTTCTAGAGCGTTGTCATAGATTTTGATTGCCTCAATAGGTCTACCTATATCATCTAGGGCATTCGCATAATTAGTAAGTACGTTCGGCTCAGTCTGACCGGCTCTCCTGAACAAATCGATAGCCTTCAGCGCATACTTTCCACTCTCAAAGTAACCGGCTCCTTCTTCGAGTGTCATATGGAATAGTGAAAGATAGCCATTGGCCGCATTGTAATAAAGGTAGCCGGGGAGATTGTCATCCGGGTGGCTCTCGTATATGTTAATCGCTTCTTCGATCAATGTCCTCTGTTGTGTAATAGATCCTATGTCAATTAGACAGCCTATTATGGAAAGTTGATAATCTGGATGTGCATTCTTAAACTTAGTAACCTTTTCAAGGACTGTATCAAGTCTGCCCCCTTTATAGTCTCGTTCTATTTCAATGAGTTTTGAGGTAACCTCACCTTGCTCAATATCTACTTCTTTTCTAGCCACAATTTAAATTCTTTACTCGTTTGTTAAGTCTATGATCATCGGCACGTTCGACTTTATAGCCTTGCCCGTAACAATTGCGTGATACTGCTTTAGATTCGGTAGCGCCTCAACCATACTTTTCCCGACATAGTTACCCAGAAAGTTATAGCTCGTTTCATCAAATGCCTGGAAACATATCACAGTATTGCATTGAGTAAGAACAGTCTTAGATACATTGGCAGTTCTTTGAGCGATCACCATAAGCCCAACTCCGTATTTTCGTCCCTGTAAAGCAATTTGCCCCATTTTATTAACAACTGCTTTACTGTCCCAGTTGTTCACGCCTAAGAAATTAGTCTCCGGAACAATCGTGTGGGCCTCTTCAAGAACAATACATATCTTTTCTTTTTCGCCTGCTTCATAACGCTTTTTTGCATAATCAAAGACAATCGATAGGAGTTTTTCTGTCGCTTCAACAACGGCAACAGTGTTACTTAAAGCGGGTAATTCAACTATTCCAAATGTGTCTGTTCCAGTTAAAAAATCATCTATATTTGTCTTGTCTAGGATAATAGCGCTAGGCTTTTCTCTCTTCCATTCACCTGTGAAGTCTATACAAATAATTTTCGTATCGGTCTGTAGCTTATCTATAATTTGTCTTGCCAAATACGACTTGCCAGATCCAGTTACTCCCAGTAGGGCTAGGTGATGACTCACTGCGTCATCCAAGTTAATCAGCGAAGGAAGTTGAGTATTTGGAATCTTGCCCAGCTGAAATTCAGGGTATTCATGAGCCGGAACCTCTATATCAGCAGCATCTGCGGCAA
>CAZTOK010000065.1:0-5052 GCA_964615445.1 uncultured Candidatus Saccharibacteria bacterium
CACAGTTTGCAGCCATGTTCGAGCTGTATCAGTCGTGCGTGCAGGCGGATATTGCTGAGCGGCCTACTTTTGCTGAACTGGCTCAGCTTTTGCAGTCATAACTCCTGTGTGTCGGGCAGGCAAAAGTACTCGACTATTTGTGCCGGTGACCAAAAATACGCAAGGCAACTTTTGCAAGATCGAGCACCCCACTAGTTTCTAGCTTGCTCGCTACCGGGATCATCTAATAGCGCCTTAGGGTATGATCATATCGTAGTAAAAATAACCGGTAGTGCTTATTGATAGCCTTAGCTTCGTAATGTACTATCATAGTGTGCATGCCATAACTGATAACTACACGCATATTATGAAGTACATGGGCTCTAAAAGGGAGCTCTTGCATGAGATTCGAACTATAATTGCGCAACAGTCTTTCACTCAAAATGCAGTACTCGATCTATTCGCCGGTACATGCGGAGTAGGTATGGCACTAAGAGATCTAGCTCCTGTATATTCGAATGACATACAGCAGTACTCTTCCGTTATCGCTAGAGGCTGCCTAAGCGTAAACACCGGTCCTCTAACCAAAGATGAAATATTAACTCTGCTCGGAAATAATTACAGGTCAAACTACGAAGCCTTAAAAGAACTTCTCCCCGGGCTGGCCGAGTGTAGTGAGTCCTATAAAAACATTGCTGAATGGAATGATGAGAATAGAACTAGATATATTGAGTTTGCTGAAGCTTTTGCCGTAAGCGCGCTGGGAGGCAAAACACATGACGAAGAACTTGTTAGACTACAGAAAGAATATGTAAAACGAAGTACTGCTCCAAGGACCTTTCCCTATCTTCAAACAGTCGCAGTATTCTCGGAAATGTATTTCAGTCTTGACCAAGCTATGGCTATTGATAGTATCCGTTATTCTATCGATCAACTCCCTAAAAGCAGTTCATATCTGAAGTATTCACTTTTTGCTGCTTTAATACATGCATACAGCTACGCGAGTGCGGGTACAGGACACTTTGCGCAATTTAGAGATTTGTCTACATTAAGCTCCATAAAGGATGTATTTTTATATCGAAAAAAATCAGTGCTTGACCTATTTTTGCGTAAAGCTGAAGAGATTCTGTCGGAATCCAAAAAGAACGCGTTCGCCAAGCATAACAAGGCTTTCACTCGGGATTACTTAGAATTATTAGATGATCACAGCGTTGTGAGTAAAGTGGGCCTAATTTATGCAGACCCACCGTACTCCTTTGTGCATTATTCACGCTTTTATCATGCAATTGAAGACTTGTGTCGCTATGACTATCCTGAAGTCGAACATAAAGGTCGTTACCGTAAAGACCGCCACCAAT
Organism: uncultured Candidatus Saccharibacteria bacterium; assembly: GCA_964615445.1. Taxonomy (GTDB): domain Bacteria; phylum Patescibacteriota; class Saccharimonadia; order Saccharimonadales; family Saccharimonadaceae; genus JALRBM01. Next base: position 1,338 of record CAZTOK010000065.1, read on the forward strand.
CTCCATTTTGCATAAAGACGAAAGCGCCAAAAGCTTTTAGTGATATGTTTGAAAGAGCCTTTAAATACAGGACCCCCTTGTTGGTGTCATACTCTAATACAGGGATGATCACACTGGATGTCTTAGGGTATATCGCTAGGTCAAATGGGTATAATATCGAAGCCCTTGAGCTCGACCATAAACATTCGACCATGGGAAGACTCAAGGATAAACATCGTAACGTAAAGGAAGCTTTACTCTTCTGCAGCGTCAGCTAATAGACTTTGCTTGCAAGCTTTTTTCGTAATAGCAAAAACAAGAAGGGGTGTCTCAGCCGCACCGCCACCTACGATCTTTGGTATCAGTTTCCCGACTCTAGTGGTGGATGCGCCGTAGCTGCTTCCCTTACCTAATTCAACAAATAATTCTTGTAGTTCATCGGCTCTTGTTACAATGACTCCTACTGAGATAACATCGAGTTCGTGTAAAAGTCTGAAGTTGTTCAAGTCTCTATCGTAAAAAGGGTCTTTATTGTTCCATTCAAGCTCGACAGCAACCTTATTCCTGTAGTAATCCACTTTATGGGTTGGGGACGGAAAATTATTACCATCAATTGTAACCGTAACGTCCCAATGCTTTTCTTCCCAGCCATTCCTATACAACTCATCGTCAAATCTCTGCGCGATAGGAGATTTACGACCACCTGGTGTCAGTATGTCCTCATGAGTAATAGTAAAGCTATTCAATAGGTCTGTTAGCTGCCCATACTCCTCAGGGAAGTCGTGTTTTAGTAGCGTGCCCGCATGACGATACTCATAGATATCAAACTTTTCATTTATATCGTTGCTAAAGTTGGTGTTGGATTTCGTCATCAAATAATCTCTGTATGCTTACTTTTAAACCATTTGCTATCTTGCTTAGCGTTAAAACCGTGAGGTTTCTGTCGCCTTTTTCCACGCTTACGATGTAGTTCCGATGAAGCCCTGAGGTGTCGGCTAGTTCCTGTTGGGTGAAACCTTTGGATTCTCGGTACTTCTTAACATTACTACTAACTAATCTCAGCACGTTGTCCATCTGTTGCAAGTATAGCAATCTAGCGTCTATAAAGCTAAGGATGCGAATTTTAATATACCAAAATACATATGTTTTGCGGGAATGCAAGCATATTCGAAAAACGAGAGTAGAATAATGGTATGGGCTACCATGGAAATGAGTCTTCTTAATGTCAGACACATCCGTCGCACTCATTAAGGAGACAAAAACCAAGAAGACGTATAACGTCTTCTACAAAGGTAAGGACACTGGAGAAATCGCACAAGAGCGATCAGCCAGTGGGTTAATAAAGTTTTACCCCTTTTATTATGATGAAAAGGACCAAAAATTAAAACGTAAGTACACAAATATCGTATACGTAGGCACTAAAACAGGTAAGATGCCGAGCTCGGGGCTTTTCAAGGCAGTGAGAGGTTATGGTTTTACCTCAACACAAGGGGTTAATGACTACTTCAAGTATATTGATAGGTCGGGCAAAATTAATGCGATTTTATTTGTCGACACTAAGACAAAAATTAAAGATGGCGTACTGCATTTGAGCTTTAAGGATTATGGAAAAGTTCACTTTAGAGCCAAGAATCATTGGGAAGGCAAGAAGGCAGAAGGCCTACAATTAATAAAAACTACACTGCATGAAATTATTCCAGACATATATCCTGAGCCTTCTAAATTGGTCCATAGCCCCGGCAACCTCACGCGATATTTATCAAAATATTCAACTGACCATTTCTCGATTTCAACAGAGGAGGCCAGTAAGTTGAACGACATACTCTTCAGCTCTGGAAACACGACCCAAGCGATCATAACGACCCGCAACAAGATCGATAAAATATACATAGAAGAAGTAATTAAAGAATACAAGGAGCTGATGAAGTTGAAGGTCAACTCAGACCAGCTTGAGGAAAAGTGGCAACAATTTTTTAAGAAACATTCGTGGATATTTACGTATATTTTTGCCTTTCCGGCAGTCTACTTTAATCAGAAAGTAAATGTGGGCGGGAGGAGTTTTTCGGGCTCGAGTGATAAGATAGTTGATTTTCTGTATAAAAACGACCTTACGAATAATCTAGCTTTTCTTGAAATTAAGACCCACAAGACCAAACTAGTTAGTAATACTCCCTATCGAAAACCTGATATATATGCAGTCAGCGCGGATTTGACAGGTGCGATTATACAGGTGTTAGATCAGCGAAGTCACCTGATGAAGAATTATCATGCAAAAGTGGGATCCGAAAACGTTGACAGTTTAAACTCACAATGTGTTGTTCTTGCGGGTTCAATGAAAGACTTAAGTTTACAAGGTCAAAAGGACTCTCTGGAGTTATTCAGATCTGGGAATCAAGAAGTAAGCATACTCACATTTGATGAGCTTCTTAAAAAAATCACCAACCTACTCTCCATATTCACTAAATCATTAAGTTCGCCCTAACTTAGCAATTAATGGCCTCCAGAAGCGCACCAGATACGATTTAGGATACTCTCCTAACCCACTGTGTTATTTTAGGCACCGAGCCATAATCGCATTACAATAACCAACATGAATCCCCGCACCCACACCCCCACCTTACAACTCCGTCCGCAAATCCGCCATCGCCTGGTCGTCTCAGGCTAACAGCTACTTTAAAAAGAAGTAATATGTCTGCCATTTATCCGATTTGCTTAAGCAGAACAGAGGGTTTAGAACCCTCGCGCGATGCTTTAGCGCGTACTGTCGATGACGCCCTGCAGTGCGGTTTGCTTGTGGTGGGTGCGCTGGGCCGCGCGGTTATCTTTAACCAACTGGTTGGAGACCCGTTGTATGAGTTGCACGCCCGCACGCCCGCCGAAGGCGCCTTACGCCGGGAGCGCTCCTTTCCGGTGGCGCGCGGTGTTGATGTTATTGGCCAGGAGGTTGTTGACGGCAATGCCGGTCAGTGGGCACCGCACCATATGGACTCAACAACTTTTATAATCAAAGCCGAAGAATATTCAAAGACACGCATGCACAGTGGCTAGGCCAAAAATTGAGCCGCGCCGGCATGAGCGCCGTTTTTTTTGAGCCGCAGGTTTTTGAGCCCGTGAGCGGGATTACGGTAGAGGGTATTCCCTGCACCACGGTGCGGCCGGCCACGCAGGTCTCGCTGTTAGCGGGCGTGTTTCCGCAGCCACATCACCGGCTTGCGCGCGACCTGCTTATGAAGCACATGCCGCCAGACGAGCTGGAACTGTACGGCTCCCCGCCCTTTCAGGAGCTGAGAAGCGTTCTTACCCATACTCCTCTCGCATTTGGTCGCTGACAATTTTGCTCGTTGGTTGCTACACTACCTAACATGGAACGTGAAAAAGCACGGCGGCATAATAAGTACATCTTTAGCTTACTTAAGTTTAGTGCGTGGTCTGCGGGGCTATGGCTACTGCTTTTGATGGCACTACTGTGGGCTGGCGCCAACGACTGGTACGATGCCCGCTATTTTACAACACACGGCTATCACGAGCTTACCAGTAACCAAATGGACGCCGCCTGGATGCTGGGGGCCGTCTGCATGCTCTATGTAGTGGCTGAGGTATGGTTGGCCGTCAAATGCAGCAAAGCGTGGCCACGCCTTGGGCGCCGCACAGTAATCGTCGTGGTCGCTATCGCCGCGCTAGCTTTCAGTACGCATCTTGCAAACGACGCAATGGCTTCTATCCGCAAAGAGTCGCC
>CAZTOK010000066.1:0-4859 GCA_964615445.1 uncultured Candidatus Saccharibacteria bacterium
GCGAACCCATGCAAGATTTTAGTATCGTCGATACCTACAGACTTGATGGGTAAAAGTCCAGGCTCACACAAATAGAAAATGACACAAACTTGCGCTTGTATCATTTTCATGGCTGGAGAGAAGGTTCCTAGTCAAAACTTTTGAAGAGGTTGAGAAGAATGAAAATCTAGAGCGAAGTATCCAAGAGATGCGACAAGTACTTGATGAAGACACGTAAAATTCATGAGCACATAGTTTTGTATGTTTAAATAGAACCTATGGATATGAATTTCTGTCGACGCTGCGGAACTAAATTAAGACTTATCAAAGGTCACGTCTACGAATGCGAAAAAGGACATCCTCTTTACGCTAATTGTTCACCTTCTGCAGGAGTTTTTCTCATTAATGAGCACAACGAAGTTTTGCTGTCAGTACGTGGAATTGAACCGCATAAGGGCATGCTTGATGCATTTGGAGGTTTTGTTAATGGAGAAGAGACTGCCGAAGTAGCTGTAGGACGCGAACTTATGGAAGAGCTATCGCTGCGCGTAGACGAGTATACCGCACCTGAATTCTTGTGCACATCAGTAGGCCATGTTCTCTATAAAGGCGAGGCCCTGCCTCTTTTGAGTATTTTCTTTTGGTCGCGTCTTAAAACATCTCGAAAACTTAGCCCTTTAGACGATGTAGCAGATATCCATATCACTTCACTCGACGATCTAGATATGAATCTGTTACACGATAATGACGTTCGGGCAGGAATTGAGAAACTTAAAACTGTCCTCTCATGAGTCATTAGAGCTTATCAAAAATTAGCTACTGCGAGAGCCATGAAAAAAGATTGACAATTCGTCAATCTTTTTTCATGGCTGGGTGTGCGTCCCGCGTTTGGAACCCTTGATTAGTGATTTCATACTTCTCGGCAAGAAATTAGAAGAAATAGGGTTTATCTATTCCCGTGGCAAAGTTATTATTGCCGGATCTTGATAGAAAATCTATGCACGCTTGTTAAATATGTACTTCAAGAGGCCAACACTGCGCGTCTATTGAACGGTATTTTTTAGCCCTGTTGCGCCGATAACGCGGTAATTTTGAGTTCTTAGGGCCTCAACCCGAGCGTGCTGTAGACGCATAAATTCGAGATGACTGAGACCCAGACGTTTAATCTCCTTATTGACTGCGTAGTCGCTTCTATAGTTGCGGAGATTATCAAGGTATTCATAGGCACGATCACGTACCTCAGAGGCGGGGTCTGCCAGGAGCTGCTCCCATAATGTAATACCAAAGTCATGGTCATGAGGAGTGACGATCCACATGGTCCCAGCGGCGGTTAAGCGATCATCTATTTCTGCACTGGAGGCCATCAGAGTATAGACCTCACGCCCCAGTTCAACATGACCCCTCTCGGCAAGATGATAAACTGCATCCCCCACCTCAAAGGCCGCTCTTGAATAAGAGGTTTGCTCAAGCGTTTCTTGCTCTTCAGCATCTGCTGCTTGACGAAGCTCGCGTCGAAGATGGACAATTGAAGAGGCATCATATCTACTTAGATCAACTTCTTGATGTATGTATGGATTATCGGCAAAATGAGCGATAAATGCATCTGTGTCGATTCTAGGTTGTAGTTCGTAGCTCATATTTTGTTTATTTTAACATCGATTCATGATTAACGCAAGCCGGGAGTGGGATTAGCTTTAGGACGGCAGGGGTGGTCCTTAAATTGGCATATAATATTGAAGCGTGCTTTTTGGATGATCGGCATACGGTTATAATTTGGACGCAACAGTTTTCTCAGAAACATCTAAAATATACGGAAGAATGTTTTTATCTGATTTAAAGTCTCTGCAAATCATCTCCGCGTTAGCGACCTCATCTTCCGAGCGGCAAATAATCAGGTAAAAAGCAGTGGTATAGTTGGTAGCATTCATATAATGTATTAATTGCTTTTCTAGGCCTTTCTTTAGATCGTTGCTTCCTAGCTTTACTTCTATTAATAGTTTTTCCTGAGCGCTTTTATAGAATTTAAAATCAACTTTTCCGGTACCTATGTCTGTCTCTCTGGAGATATCCGCATACTTGTCGCCTTTGAGATAAAGATCAAAAAACGAATCTAGGAGTCGTTGTATCTCGGATTCGTGGACGGGGCGGCCATTATTCCAGAAGAATTTATGCAACCCACGATACTGTACGCGCTGCGAGATAAGATCTAGCATTTCCTTGATATCATCGAAAAAGGCCATCTCTTTCGCATTTCCTTTGTCCTTATATTGAAGGCGGATATCTTTAGGCAATATCTCCTTGTAGTAATCAAAATCAATACCCATCATTTTTTCAATAGAGTAGTCGCCAACGCTATGTAGATTGCTGAGGTCAGGCAACATTAAAAAGTCTGTGTCCTCAAAGCAGAGTTCTTGAATCATACCTATATCATGCACAAATACCGCTAGGTCATCGACCTTTTTCATCGACCCTTCGAACATTGCTTTTATGTCAAACTTTTCCCATAAGGCCTCGATATCTTTTCTGTCTTCCTTGTCGTAATAAATGGAATCAAACTCCGGGATGTCGGTTCTTAAATCGTGCATGTACTCTAGAAAGTAATACAGACCTATCTCATGAAATGCGGTCATTTCATGCCAGTATTTGTCTCCAGTCCACTCAAATAATTCTTCAAAAGTCGTGAAGCACTTTTCCTTTTGTTCTCTAGCTAGATACTTTGGGAAAAACCAGTCGATACGATCAGTGGAGTTTTCCTGATAAACGTCAATAAATTCAACATGCAGAAAATCATGAATTTTTTTGTTAAAATATTCCGCAAATTCGGTATGGAAAATAATCATTCGTATTGCTTCATGATAATTCTATAGCCACACAATCTATTCTAGTTTAGCACAAACTAGAATTGCAATATCTCTTGTGGCTTACTCCTGCCGCTGAAATTATAATACGAACTGTCGAATTGCTTCAGCAAATCCATCATCTGTGACGCTTGCAACAATTTCATCAGCAGCGGCTTTGAGTTTTTCTGATGCGTTACCCATGGCTATGTTAAGCGTTGCACTTCTAAATAAAGGCAGGTCATTATCTCCATCGCCAATGGCCAAAGTATGTGCTTTGTCCGTATTGGTCAATCGTAATAACTCACGCACGGCATGCTCTTTATCAGCCTCAAAATGGGTTACTTGTATGCCGGCTCTACTGAAGTCCCCGGCCGGGCCGGCATTGGCATGTACGGCAACATCGGGTAATTTTATGAGTATTTCGATCAGCTCTTCAGCTACTTCTGCCGGTACTGAAGCCCAAACGCTCAAGGCGGGTTTCGTAATTGTAGCGAGATCAATCGCCGAGCCTTCGACTTCGCCTGTGCCGAACTCAATAATAGAGCAATGCTTGCCAAGTATTTCTACGGATTTCTTAGTCGTATCAACGGGTAGCGTCTTTGACCAAAGTACTTCTTCGGTAGCCGGGTTGATAATAATAGCGCCGCCTTCAAAGACACAGGGATCATTAAAACCAATGGCTTTAAGAAGGTCTTTGGCGAGCCAGAAAGGGCGTCCAGTAATCGCGGCAAACTTTACTCCCTTACTGTCAGCTTCACGCAACGTATCTTTTACTATTTGTGAAGCGTCTTGCGCTTCAGGCGCAACTACGGTTCCGTCAAGATCAGCAAGTACTAGTTTTATCTTATTCATGCCTTCATTTTAGCAAGAAAACTTTAAGGGGGTTCCAAGCAAACAAAAAAGTGCTCCATCTTGGAACACTTTCGTATCTGTTATTCGTATTGGCTGGGATGGAGGGATTCGAACCCCCGAATGCCAGGACCAAAACCTGGTGCCTTACCACTTGGCGACATCCCAATATGTTGTTGCAACAGATAGATTTTAGCTTATTTTTGGGTTTAATTCAACGGGGTTAGATATTGAATCGCTTATGGACTCAGTCCCTTGCCTCCAACCCCTACCGTGCCCAAACGCAAAGCGTGGGAGCCTTCTCTGGTTCTTTACGACCTAACGTGCGGATTGTCACACGTACACATTATTAAAAAGTTCTATAATATAAGTATGCTTTCTGAGTTTGCGCCCAAGACCGCTATTGAATACCTCACCTGCTTCCGTCAGATCGCAGCCATGGTCGAGCGCGCCATGGATCATGTCGAAGAGCATGGATACGGTAGTCCCGAAGAACGTCTTCGCGCGCTCAGTAACTTGGCGGAGGGCCTTGAAATCCTGGCCTCGCTACGCGGCGATGACGGGGTGTTTGGCAGCGCTCGTCCGGCTGGTCTAGAAAAGTTCCAAGTCGGCATGTACAAAATCGAAAACCAGCTCCGCCAACGGCTCCGCGGCATGGGCTATGCATTTTGGGACTAGCGCATTTTTAATGCTAGCTTGGTGGTTAGAGGCAGATTGCTGGGATTAATTGCGGCCAATAGCTGTCCGCGCCACTTGTTATTTTCGCCCAATGCTTCTATTTTGTCGCAGTAGGATTGATAAATTCTTCCCACGAATTCTTTAGAGAAAGAATTCGAAACCATACGTTCCATCGCCGATACCGACTCGTACAATTCGGCTAGATCACGAATGGCATGGGGTTCCCATGACTCAGACATTTCGCTAACCGTATCCAGATCGAGTACCGTTCCTTCGAATGTTACGTTGCGCGGATTAAGGGATCCTCCGTAGCCCAGCTTTGAATTAAATGTCATCCTATTCGCATGCGCCAAAGCCAATACCTCTGTGAGTCGGTCTATGAGTGGGAGCAAAACCAGGTCAGTAACGCCTGAACGCTCACAGAATACGGGAATTTCATACAGCCATTTTACATAATTTGCATCAGTGATACGCTCCCGTGGCATGACCTCGTTAGCATCAAAGCCATAGGCC
>CAZTOK010000067.1:0-4788 GCA_964615445.1 uncultured Candidatus Saccharibacteria bacterium
TAAGCTGCTGAGATCTAAAATAGCAGTTGCAGAAGCACTCGGTGTAATATTGATACCGGCAGACCCTGTGCCCAAACCATTAACCGCAGTAACTCTAACCGTACCGACATTTATAGTAGTGCTTCCCGCATAGGTATTCGCCTGACTCAGATTCACCGTCCCTGTGCCACCGACGGTTAAGGTAGCGCTGCTGCTTGCTGCGGTACTACTGATAATACCCGTTTGATTCGCTGTTCCCGCTGTATTGATCGTCAACCCAAAAGTCTGTAAGGCAACTGCTGTTCCTGAAGCATTTAAGCTCAGCACATTGCCAACACCACTACCCGTATCCAGCACAGCCGCAGCACCCAAGGTCACTGTGCCGCCATACGTTTGATTGCCGCTGGTATAAACGCCGCCGCCATTTAAATTGAGAGCACTTGCAATATTCACACTACCCAAACGACTACCACTATTACCCACCGCAGCACTAAAGGTTACTGCACCTGAACCACTGCTAGTCAAGCTCGTTAAAGCCGTTGTCGTTCCTACAGCACTGTTAAAGCCAACCGTGCCTGAGCCTGCGGCAATCGTCAGCGTGTTTGCACCATTTACCGTGCTACCAAAACTGACAGCGCTATTTGTTGTTGTAAGTGTTAAATTTGCCCCGATGGTAACCGCGCCATTATAACTTTGAGTGCTACTCGTCGTAATAGAGCTTCCGTTCAAAATCACAGCGCCCGTACCTAAGGTCGTCAGACTGGACAAAGTATGCGTATTGCCCACTACTCCCGTAAAGGTTTGGGTACCACTTGTTGTCAGACTCAAACTATAAGGCGTCGCGCTCACCGAATCCACAGTTGAACCAAAACTAATAGCACCATTGCCTGTGCTTAAACTGCTATTTCCGCTTAAAGAAACAACACCAAAACTCAACCCACTATTGGTCGTATTCACCGTTCCACCAAGCGTGGTGGTGCTAGCTGTACTCGTTAAACCATTCGTAAAGTTTGAAGTACCCGTACCATTATTGCCTAAAGTCACACCGTTCTTGTTATTAAACGTGGTCGCTGTCGTGATGGTATTACTGCTGCCCAAGAGACTGACCGCATAGTTCGATGATCCCCCAAAAGTCGTTAACGTATTCAGTGTGACATTGCCATTAAAGATCACTGCCCCCGTTGAAGACGCTGCTGTACTTTGCAGGCTTAAGCTTTGACTTGCACCGTTCACTGAATTATTAAAGGTGATCACGCCCGAACCGCTTTGTAAAGCAGCATTCGAGGACAACGTTACTACACCACTATACGTTTGCGCAGCAGCACTACTAATATTATTATTGTTATTATTAATCGTTACTGGCCCTGCAAAACTAAACGTGCTCGTACCACTCGCTGTAATACCGCCATCAATGGTATAAGTCGTCGTCCCCGTTGAACTGAGGTTGATATTATTATTCAAAGTCAGATTGGCATTCGGTGCCGTTCCAGAAACAGAGTAGAGAATATTAGAGGATAAACTGCCCTTTGCTGCGCTCAATACTGTATTCGATACGGTATTAGTATTATTATCTCCCAGAACAACGGAGTTCGTTGTTAAGTTCAAACCAGCAATACTACCGCCCGAAGTCGGTGCAACCGTCACAGCATTCGCTGAGCCACCGCTCGTGAGATAAGTCAAAACAGCCGCACTATCAGCAACAACAGCATTGCCTTCTAAGAAATAATAGAGCCCACTAGCAGTAGCATAGGCTTTCCCCTGTGAAGGTTGTGTTGTTAAATTTGGTGTTGACAATACGCTTCCATTCACTGCTATCGCAATATTGCTACCGACAGTAGCATTGCTGGTACCGGAAATGACACGCGGGGTTGCTGTATAGAAAGCTGTTAGATAAGGATAAGAAGAACCTCCAATGATCCCCCAGAAACCAGTGCTGGGTGTGAAATCAAAACCGGTCGTACCACCCGAGCAAGTACCGCTCGAACAGAAGGTCGTTTGTGTCATCATTTGGCTCGTGGTTTCACCTACTCCGCCAACCACATTCGTGCTTCGACCGGAGGTTTGCGTATCCCAAAAACCATTGGTGACCGTATTGCCAAAACCACCACCGATAAATCCAGATTCTGAAGCACCATTGTTAACTAACCCGGCACTATAAGTATTTTGATAGGTTGCATTACTTGAAAAGCCAACCAAACCGCCTGTTCGACCAGTAAAATTAACACTGACCGTGCTTTCTACATTTTGGATAGAAAGCGGATTAGAATTAACTGTTGCTCCAATTAAACCGCCGGCCGACTGATAAGCATTCGCTAAGGGATTGGTTGCAGTCACCGTACCGGAGATAAAAACATTGCTGATCGTCCCTCGCCCGTTAGTATCAATATTCCCAATTAAGCCTCCCGTCACCGGACCACCGGAAATGTTGACATCGATTAACCCCACATTGCGTATATAGCCTGTTGAAGCCAAACTCACATTGCCAAAGAAACCAATGGATTTCGTATTGTCACCCAGATCCGAAATCGTCAGATTATAAATGATGTGATTCAGACCATCGAAGGTTCCCGTAAAGGGTGTGCCCGTCCCATTAAAGCCAGAGCCAATTGGGATAAAACCAAGATTGCTATTCCAAACTGCGGCACTGCTTAAATCGAGATTACTATTCAAGCTAAAGGAAGTCGCTAAAGTCGCTGGCGTCGATCCCAAGGTCGTACTGCTTGAAGCCATCCCTTGCAAGCCATAGATATCAGTTAATAAATAAGGGCTGCCCGTGGTACCACTCCCACTTAAGGCACGAATAAAGACGGCAACCGTTGACGGCAAGGTTCCAGAATTAATTTGGAAGTTGTTGCTCACGCTAAAGTTTGGCAAGGTCGCAGCAGCGGTATTCTGATACCACTGGCCTTGCAAGAGGTTAAAGTTATAGACATTGATCACACCGCCGGTTGTGGCCTGCGAACCAGATGTGGAAGCAGCGGTTGTAATACTCTGACTCGTTGTTGCGGAAGCACTGAGATTCAATGAACCCGTCGCGCCGCCATTCACAGCATTAATCGGTGCATTGATCGTAATATTATTAGCTGAAGTCAAATTCAAGGTGTAGTTAGAAGCCGCTGCCCAGGTGATACCGCTGGTATTGCCGCTGGTGCCAATCGTAATGCTACCACTGCCCGTGGTTTGCCAAGTCGAGCTTGCACCCAAATTAATAGAATCATTATAAATTTGATTACCTGTCGTAACAATGCTTGTAGAATTGATAGTCGTGCTGCCACCTGCATTGGTTGTCAGGCTAGCTGCATTGACTGTACTCCCTAAGGTTGTCGTCGCTGTGCTATTTAAGCTGATCGCGCCGAGCGCATGCGTTGCGCCAACTGCACCCGTCAGGGTGATAGCAGCCGAACCTGCATTAATTGTTAAGGCACGTGCAGTACTATTGAAACTATCTACCGTTGAAGAAAAACTCACTGCGTTATTCGTTGTCGTTAAAGTCGTATCTGCATTCAAAGTCGCCGCGCCATTATAACTTTGCGCGCCTACGCTCGTGACTGAACCGCCGTTTAAAGCAAGAGAGGAACCCGTTAAGCTGAGTGCACCAGAGGCTGTTATTGTGTCATTATAAGTTTGACTACCACTCGTTGAAACCGAACCACCGTTGAGTGCTGTTGTGCCAGAAGCATCGGTTGTTATACTCGCAAGCGCAGTCCCGCTACCAATAGCGCCACTCACGGTGGTGGTTCCTGTCGTATTTAAGGCTAAACTAAAACCGCCATCTACTGTACTGCTCAAACTCAGACTACCACTTCCGCTCGATAAAACAGTTGCAGCTGCCAAAGTCACCGCACCCGTCAAGCTCAGACTATTACTTCCCGTCGTTGCTATCGTGCCGTTGGTACTGATTCCCCCTGTTGATTGAAGCGTCGTTGGCGAACCAAAGCTTGTTCCCAAAATCGAGATCGCACCCGCTTGTCCACTTTGACCGATTGTTAAAGCAGTAAAAGTCCCTAAGGCAGCGAGATCCGTTCCTGTCAGCTGTAAGGTTCCCGTTCCGCCATTCACGCCGATCGTCGTCGCTACCGTCTGTCCGCCTAGCGTTAAGGCAGCACGTCCTGTGACACTGCCTGCTCCGCCAGTGAGACTGATCGCATCAGCTAATAAAGTCAGATTACCGGTACCCACTGCAATGGAGACTCCATCGACCATATTAGCGAAGGTGAGTGCTGAAGCTTGGAAGGTCGTTGAATCAACATAATAAGCGTAATTATTATAAGTTTGCGCCCCCGTTGTTTTGACAAGACCGCCATACACAGCTAGATCCGAGTCTGTCACCAAGGTCATGGTGATACTCGAAAGCGGCGTGCTATTCCCAACCGCTCCCGTAAAAGTCACCTCCCAGGGTGTAGTCAAGCTCAAGGAATAAGCACCATTTACAGTGCTTTGGAAAAAGATATTATAACTACTGGAAAACGGCGACTCTGTGGACACGACCATATTGGTGTTCGCTCCCAAAGTCACCGGATTATCGTACTCTTGGAAGTTTTTGGTCGTGATGTTGCCGCCATTCAATTGCGTTGTTCCCGATAAATTACTAACTTGCAAATAACCTAAAGAATAGTTACTACCAATCGCAGCATTAAAGATAGTAGCGCCGGTTGTATTGATCGTTAAACCAAAAAGAAGAAAGGTCGGATTATTAAAATAGTCATCAATCGTGCTGTTAAAAGTAATATTCCCACCGCCTGTTGAGGTCAAGGTGTCTGTATTAGTAACCTGCACTCCATCATTATAGGTTTGTGCACCACTGGTGGT
>CAZTOK010000068.1:0-4390 GCA_964615445.1 uncultured Candidatus Saccharibacteria bacterium
ACACAAGGTTCTCATCCTTGCAATCGGGGTTCGATTCCCCGTGAGGTCACCAAATTGGAAATATATAGTGTTTTCGAACACTCAACAGATTACAGAAAAAACTTCGGATTTTGTCCGAAGCTTTTTCTTTTTGGCGTTACCCCTGTAGCAGTGTTCCAGAATTTATTTTTCTCTTAGGGCGAGGGACTGATTCCCCGCATCCGTAAAGGAAAAGTGCAGAGACGCTGTTAACTGCCCCTCATAGAATGCTATTATTATCTACAAGATATGTCGCAAATCAATATTCCTAGATTACTGGAAAATATCTCAGAGCAAACAACTGCCTACATGCCTATCGTTGAAGGGATAGTTAATTCTCTACAGTCAATAGATGAGAGCGGCCGTACAGACGGGCAAATTACGGTTCGGCTTCATAGGGAAGATCAAAGCACACTTGCTTTAGATGAAGAAAGTTTACCTGCGGTTGACGGAATCGACATAGTGGACAATGGCGTGGGCTTCACTAAATCTAATCGTAATTCGTTCGATGAACTTTATAGCGACCGAAAGGTTGCAATTGGCGGCAAGGGGTTTGGACGGCTTACCTTCCTTAAATATTTCAGTACCGTTACTGTGGAAAGTATCTACCGTCAAGATGATGCTTTTCGAAAACGCACCTTTAGCTTTCCTGGTAAGCATGACCTTATCGCCAATGAGGACGACGAGTCGGTCCAGGATGAAGACGCGAAGACGATCATCTCGCTAAAAAATGTCAGGGCACAGTATAAAAATCGGCTCGATAAAAGACTCGAGACGATAGCAAGGCGGCTTTGCGAACATCTACTTATATATTTCATCGCAAAAGATTACGCCTGTCCTCTTATTGTTCTTGAAGATGATGAAGGCAAGATTACGCTCAATAACTTTCTGAACGTTCACGACGAAATCCAGCAAATCCACGACGAAGAATTTGAAATCACTAGCAATAAAGGCGATCAGCATTTCAACGTAAAAGTCTTTAAGATTTTTTATACCAGCCGCGCTAGTTCTATCTTACTGGCGGCACATAACCGTGTTGTGACTGACGAACATTTATACAAGTACATCCCTGAATTTAAAGATGAGTTCTACGAAACGGAGACAAATGATAAAGGTAGGAAAGTTCGCAAGAACTTCTCAGTCAAAGCTTATGTCCAAGGTGATTATCTAAATGAACATGTCACCTTGGAGCGTGATGACTTCAAGTTTGCGGTGGAGAATGAGCTCTTTCACCCTCTATCACGCCGTCAAATTGAGCGACGAGTTGCAGAAATCGTCAAAGATGCATTAGGCGATGAAATTACGAGCCGTCAAGACAAAAAACGGGAAAGAGTAAAAAATTATATTGATACTGAAGCACCTTGGCATAAGTCTTATGCTGACGAGATAGATTTAGGCAGCTTGCCTTACAATATAAGCGATGTTGAGCTAGAAGGTGAACTCCAAAAGCATAAATTTGAAAAAGAGCAAAGTACACGTGCAAAAGTGAATCAAATTTTACGTGAGGAGAAACAGGATACGGTTGCTGAAGATATTCAAAAAATTGTCGATGAACTTGGTACGATAGGAAAGAATGATCTAGCCCACTACGTTGTGCTACGCAAGGTTATTCTTGATTTATTGAAGAAGACACTTCAATGGAGCGCTGACAAGAAATATGAGAAGGAAAAGAATGTTCACAATCTCATATTTCCAATGAGCGCCGACTCCGACGGAGTCTCATACGATAAGCATAATTTATGGATTCTCGATGAGAGGCTAAGCTTTCACGAATACCTTGCTTCTGATAAAAATGTCTTCAAAACTCGCGAGGATGGTCGGCCAGACATACTCATATTCGATAAGCCTATTGCTGTCCGCGAAGGAGAAGACAAGAGCAATCCTATTACCGTTTTTGAGTTTAAGCGCCCACAACGAGAAGATTACGGCGAAGGCGAAGATCCAATCCTGCAAATGCTTACCTACATAGATAAGATTAGGCAAGGACGTACCAAGGGTGTAAAAGGTCGTACCATTAGTGCGAATGAACATACACCAGCTTATGCCTTTCTAGTCTGTGATATCCATAATGACAAGATAGTCGAATTTGCACGAAGATATTCTTTAACCCCGAGTCCAGACGAAGAGGGCTACTTCGGATATCAGTCTGGCTACGGAACTTATGTTCAAGTGATTTGTTTCGACAAACTTGTAAAGGATGCTGAGCTTCGCAATAAGATTTTCTTCGAGAAGCTGAGCATATAACTCAAGGTGCATTTTATACAAGATGACTAGCAGAATGCAATAAGTGCCGCAGGTATAATCCTTGGATCAAAGATGCCTATCTGATACAAGGCGGCAAAATGACATTTGCCCTAGTGTGTCGGATATAGGAGTTGTTACATCTTTGGGGCAAATGATTCAATGCTAGTGAGCCATTCATTAAAATGAGGGCACTCACGCCTAATGGCATCCAACCCAATGTTCCCTGATATGAGTGTGCCATATACCACCTTCGTGTATTCCGGGAATAGTTTTATAAGCCTTTTTGAAGGACATGTTTCAGGACTATTATTTATCTCCTCTGGCGTAGCATACGATTTCCTAATTGTTTCCAGATCCGCCCTTTTCCTGTCTCCATTCGGCATCGTGTCCGCTATCTCCTCAACAGAACTGAATAAAAGAGCTTCAAATTCGTGTAGCTGTAAATACGGTAAGAAAACTTCCTTGTTGATATCCTGCGCAAATGCATTTTCTAGGTGGCTTACTTTTTCATAGCAGTTACCAGTCTGTGTTCCGTATCCCGGAAAATCAGTCGGCAATGCATAATAGTCAAACATAGTTGTAACCGCCTTTACACTCGTGTCCCGAAATAAATTTGAAAGGTCGTTCTTCACCTTTTGGTAGTTTGGAACACCGCCTTTAAAGTTGGGGCCGTCTTTGACTCTCTTGGTATTAAGGATGGTGACGATTGGATAAATCATCTTTGCCAGAAGATATGGCTCCAAGATAGTTTTTACAAACCGTTCTTCTGTTTGACCTTCAACTAGTATGATTACTCTAGAGTACACTCAGGGCCTTCCGCCAAGAAGGTTCTTTTCCCATAAATCACCCAAGCCATATGAGTCCAGCCAGTGTTCCCAGTCATCTTTAGTCAATCGCCTAAAGGTTGATTCTTCGTGGCTTCTATCTACTACAATTACGCTTTCTGGCGTCAGTTGATTAACTAAAGTTACAGATTGTGTAGAAACCAAAACTTGAGTATTAGTTGCAGCGCTTCTTAACAAGCTCGCTAGAACTGTTATTGCATACGGATGTAAGCCAAGCTCTGGCTCGTCGAGTAATATAGTTGAAGGGAGCTTTTCTTGTGGCTGGAGTAGAAGTACTGCTAAGCATATAAAACGCAAAGTACCATCAGAAAGAGAGTGCGCGTTAAAGTAGGCATCAGACGAAGCGTGCCTCCACTCGAGCTGAATCATGTCGGGATTTAAGGGGGAGGGTCTGAGGATAAAATTATCAAAGAAAGGCGCTACTTGTTTGATCATATTAACGATATTTCGGTACTCTTTAGGGTATTTTTCTTGTAGCAAAAAGAGATATGCTGCTATGTTTGAGGCGTTTGGGCGTAAACGTTCATTGTCACCTAGATTGCATGATTGTTTCATAGCCGCAGTGTCGCTAGTATCGTGAAAGTGGTATATATGCCAGCTTAGGATGCTTTCAAGGACGTATTTAGCCACTCGACTAGTTGCCAAGTGACTCTTCAAGCCTGACTCTTTGCCACCTGTTACTAGAATCGACTCAATATATGGCTTTGAATAACCTTGACCTTGAAAAGAACACCATTCTTCTTCGAAGAATAAGGTATCATTTTCTGCAGCTGTTAGTTTTGAATGATACTTATTAGAACCGAAAGCAAAATCAATATCGATGCTTTTGGTAGCTTTTTGCCCGTAGTGTAAAAGATTATGAGCACCGCCTACTTTTTGAGTATATGCCTGGAATCGTTCCTCGGCCATTGCGTTGAGCATTTTGAATAGCGAAATGAGATTAGATTTACCAGCCCCATTTGGTCCAATAAGAACGTTGAGACTCTCGAGTTCAAGCCCGTCTAGCTTCTTGATGGATTTATAGCCCTCAACAGTAATTTTGTTTAACGGGTGTTTCATATAGATATTTATAACTCATTTAGGTGTAAAAGCCTAACCGAGGCCGATATACAGTATTATTTAGACTTGTCTCTTAACTCGACTAAAGCTCATGGTCGAATACACCAAGAATTATTAGACTGTCATGCAATAATTCTAAACTCGGCCAAAATGTGTTCCAAAACTGGGCCGGAGGGTTCACCAAAGAAAGGCACTCAGCGTTAGCTGGGTGTTTTTCTTTGTTT
>CAZTOK010000069.1:0-4385 GCA_964615445.1 uncultured Candidatus Saccharibacteria bacterium
CATCTTCGCTGATGATTTGGGTCATACCAATTTTGGTACCGAGAAGTGCTTTCATTGCCCTCTTGCTCCCACTTAAAATTCTTGGTGGAAGGGGGTTTCTACTGAGGTAGACCTACCAATTCACCAAGAACTAGGTTGTTATTACGTAATAAGTTACCCATTCACTATAGCACACTACTAGTGATGGGTCAATGATTTTATAGGGGTTATTTCGGGTGGAGTAGCATGTAAAAGCCTACTCCACCCCACATCAGCTAACTGTCGCCGACAGACACTGTTTTGTCGCGTCGCTTCCAATCGTCACACATGCCGCAACAGTATGTGCAGTCTTTGCGTCTACTACAAATGTCATGAAATCGGGAGACAAACTATCTGAACCGGCACGGCTGTCAGAAGGCGTAGAATAAAGTATACCCTGATCGCCTGCCTGAATAGTGACAGAGAAACTACCCTTGCTGAGTGCATCCGGCTGAAACCTAGCCCAGTACGCATGCGCACATCTACCGCCGGCCTTATATTGTTCAAGCCAAAACATACCGCGCACAGTCCCTACCTGAATTTGCGATGGACTCACGGCATCCTTTGATTCTCCGCATCCGGTGTCATAAACATGAAGTCCATCGACTCTCTGGTCTCCTGTTAATCGCGGGATAGATGGCTGAGGCGATTGGCTTGAGCCGCTACACCCAGTAATCAAGCCAAGGCCAAGCACTCCAGCGGTCAGTAAAAAAATAGTCCGCTTCATGCGTACTATCCTCCTCTTTGCTTGTGACGACAATTGCCTCGAACAGTATACCATTAATTGTTCCGTTACCGAAGCAGACGGGTGTGAGAGAAGTCGTACACTCCACGGATGCTTGTATGAATCCGTGGAGTGTACGCATAGCGTCTCAGCAAGCAGGAGCCCTCTTGTCAGTCCCATGCTTGATCCAGGCAGCACCGACGTAGCCGATCCAGCCATCATCCTTTGGTAGAGCCTTGGGTCCATTGCCTGGGCTCAATGGCTCTAGTTTGTCGTTGGGTACCTTAATACCATACCAATCATCACGACTCTGACCTGTCTGGTCGCGATATGATTCGCCTGTCGTTTGACAGACAACCTCTACCTGCATACCATCCATTGGCCACTGATCACGTAGCGAGACTGTCTCACCTGCAACCAGCTTTGGTGTCCATTGTGTTGGCAGCCAACATTGTCCCTCGCTGCAGAGTGCACTGAAATCTTTTAGGAAGACAGTACCCTCGAATGGTGCAGTTGTAGGTGTCACTGAGGTTGTCGAAGTGCCTTCTGTTGTCTGCACTCCTTCACTACCACATCCAGCCACAAAAACCAGGATGATAGCAACGCCAACTAGCGTCCGGTTCCACGAACTCATAGGGCTCACCACCTACTTAAGACGACGACTAATCTAGTCGTCTAACAGATAGTATAGCAGCTTTAAATTACGATACCTGCAGGTACAAAATAACAAATAATCGTTACAACCAGAAGAGTGGCATACCAGATTTTACGATCAGCTTGGTATTTTTCAAATTTATTCACAATAATAACGCCAACAAGAAGACCAAATGGAAGCCCATTCAGGGGCACGCCGAGCCATGTAACTGGTGTGGCAAACTTTAGCCAGAGCGTTCCTAAAATAACGAAAATAACAAGCTTCAGGAAGTAGCGACTATCAGTTTCGAATACTTTTTCGTAGCCACGGCGACTTACCGCCACCGCTCTATTGCGTGCGTATGTTCGTGGTTGTTTTTGTTTTTGATGGGTCATTAGGCATAGTATACCAGTTGACTAACGTAAGCACAATTGACTTCACACATGTCATGCGTCGTGGTACTATAAGACGGTCCGTGTTTTCTCACGAAAGGGTCATTGCTTGTGTTCCGGCAGCGCCGAACCCAGAATGTGCTCTTTGTGCTGTTGGTTATCGCCGCAGTTGGTGGTAGCTACGGCATCGCCCGCTTTACGCATAGTGCCTTTTACCCCCTAGTATGGGGCCTGATGGTTTCGCTTGCTTACGTGGCGATCTTAGTTCGTGTAGCAAAGACACCCCGCAAGGCCTTCGTCGTTTACTGTACGCAGCTTGACGGATTCACTCCGCCTGCTCCAGTAAGCCCTCGACCTTCCATCCCCTTGCAGGGTACGCCACCTGTCTTTAGGCAGAATGTGCAGCGAAACTAAGGCCTAAGTGTTGACCTCAAAAGGGTCTGTCGTGCAAATGCGGCCATCCCCGTGCGTGTTCTAGAGTTTGTCGCCACAAGTGACGCGCTCACCGCACGGGGTTTTGCATAGCAAAAAACACCTCTAGAAGAGGTGTTTTCAATTGGCCTATTGTAATTACATACGAATTTCTGCATCAACTCCGGCTGGAAGGCTGAGATTTTGCAAGCTATCAATTGTTTTTGGTGTTGCGCTTGTAATGTCAATTAGGCGTTTGTGTACGCGCATTTCGTAGGTTTCACCTCCCATTTTATATACGTGAGGTGACTTTACTACTGTAAATTTGCTTTTACGTGTTGGAAGTGGCACTGGACCGGCAATACTTGCACCAGTACGAAGGGCCGTATCGATAATTTGTTTTGCTGATTGATCAATCACTTTGTGATCGTATGCTTTTAGACGAATACGGATGCGGAGACCCGTTTCTTTTGCTTTGGCTTCTGCCATATAATAGTTCTCCTATGTACAACCTCGTAACCTTGAACTGGAGTGGTTACCAGCCAAGTTCTCAAGGTGATTAATATAAACGTAGATATCATATCAAAAATACTTATATTTCGCAAATACACTTGATAGAGGAAGGAAAAATCGGTACTATCACAAGAGTAGTTTCACTACAAAGCGAGGAGAGACCAAAGTGAGTATGACTATCGCTGAGTTGGTTGATCAGATTGTTACCAGTGCCATCGAGCAGAGTAACAATACTGACGAAGAAAGATTTTCTGTTGCGGTTGATCTGTCTGCCTTTGCAAGCCTTGACTACCAAACTGCACTTCTAATCGAGTTTAACAACTCTACACGGTTGCATGAGGCTGGCTTGCAGCTTGCGAGCGTTACTACTTCAGAATGTAACTTCACCAAGGTGCGGTAACTTTCCCACCTATGCTTCCTGGCCAATACGCCAGGAAGCATAGGTGGCGTATTCATTGAAATTATTAGTATACATATTGTTTTATTATGGGAAAGCAGTATAGTAAACATACCGGCTTTCGAGAACGGAGAAGTCATGAGAAAGATGTATCTTTTGGTTGCGGCCGCCATGATCGTGACGGTCACGGCCTGTGCCGCTCCTTCCAGTTCGGCGGATACCCCTGCTATCACCATTCCCACAAAGGGTTGGGTGACGCTGTGGGGAGGCGACAGATCGCCAACACGTGACACTTACTACAAGCGGTGTGACGGTCACAATCTTCTCTATCAGACGGACGATGTGCGGCTCGGTATTGCCGTCGTTCCTAACAGTCCCGAATGTCCGTGAATAACGCCTGAAGCGTCAAGTCCCCGCTCAGATGTCCTTGAGAAGGAGTACAATTTAAGTACTTTCCTGACATCTGAGCGGGGACTCATTTAATATAATCAGAAATAATTTTAGGTATAAGTATGGTCTGTAGTATTTACAGACCATACTACCACCAACGATTCACGTCTGTGAGGAGAAGTTTTCCTCTTGACCGTCTGGGTATAACAAGATCAATCGGTATGGCATGTCAAAATGTATTGTTCCATCCGGCTTCACATTGCCGTAGTAGTCGTCCTTTCTAAAGACAATGCCAGTGGGTGTCGAAGCAATCACGGGTTGATTACAATATACGTGCACTCCGTTATTGAAAGTGCCCGCATAGAGCAATCCTTTGTGAAGTGGCAAGGTGCCTGCACTAAGCGCTTTTTGCCCGTACTCTGAAGCCATAATCTCTAGCCACAACTCCTCCATTTGCTAGCTCCCATACTCTCGCTGATAGCTTCATGTTAGCATAGCATAGTATTAAGCTACCAAAAAACCTCCTTTTTACAGGAGGTTTTTTGTAAATCAGAGAAACTGATTATTTAACGATTTTGGTTACCACACCGGCACCAACCGTACGGCCACCTTCACGGATAGCGAAGTTCAAGCCTTGCTCCATAGCAATAGGCGCAAGTAGCTTCACCTTGAAGGTGATGGTGTCACCTGGCATAACCATTTCTTTGTCAGCTGGGAGTTCAACTTCACCAGTAACATCGGTGGTTCGGAAGTAGAACTGTGGCTTGTATCCCTTAGAGAATGGAGTGTGGCGACCGCCTTCTTCCTTCTTAAGGATGTAGACTTCAGCGTCGAACTCGGTGTGTGGAGTAATTGAACCTGGCTTAGCAATAACCTGACCACGCTCAATTTGCTCACGCTCGATAC
>CAZTOK010000070.1:0-4364 GCA_964615445.1 uncultured Candidatus Saccharibacteria bacterium
CATGTAAACAAAGAAAAACACCCAGCTAACGCTGAGTGCCTTTCTTTGGTGAACCTGTCGGACCAGTTTTGGAACACTTTATGGGAAGATTTGGTACGAATGAGTGAGCAACTTGGGGATTTGGATATAAGTTAAAATAAATGCTCACCGACAAGTCTTGTTAACTCTACTCGCACATCTACCAGTTCGGGAAAATCGGGGAATTGCCCTCTCAAACGACTTGCATGCCTCGTATAGTCATCGACTAAGCTCTTGGCGTTAGTATACGAACGAACGGTTGCACCTTTATCTGAAAAATGAACAAGTACTGGCATCCACTTGTCAACAATGCGCACAAAACGCGCTTCTGGGATCACTTGCTCTTCATATTGGTCGATAAGCTTGATAAAACCAGGTAGCGTAGTGAAATCTTTTCGTAGCTGTACCATACCCTGGGCCTCTCGCTCCGCTTTTTGACGCAATCCCTCATCCGTTATATCATGAGTGGTCGTATCGCCTACATACGCTTCGACAGTATCGTGAATAGACGCAAAACGACCAATAAGGTTAGCATTAAGGTCAGGATAATACTCCTCCGCGATTGCCGGCGCAACGATAGCGAGCATAGCTGAATGCTCTGCAACATTCTCAGGTCTACCTGTGACGTGATTAACTAAGGTGCGATCTTCAAGAGCCAACTGTGAGGCAAGTGCAGAAAGCTGCAACGCGGCATGTGCAACATCAGAAATGCCAGGTAATCTTCGAGGCGGGGAGAATGAGTGGTTTTCTTTCATATATCTATCATACCAAGGTCGACACCCATAGCTTACCGCGCTACTTTCTAGAATAGACCCCTACGGAGAATCGAACACCAAAGTAACAGGGATGAAAGATATAATAAAAAGTTCCAAGCGATATTTCCTGGAGCTTTTACTCATTCTCCGTCGAGTCTCACATGCTGAAGAAAACCATGAAAAAAGCCCCAAGCTTTCACTTGAGACTCTTTTCATGGTGAACCCTCCGGCCCAGTTTTGGAACACGTTTTGGCCTAGCTTTGAATCGTTGCATGACAATTTGATAATTCTTGGCGTCTTCGACTCGGCAAAGCTATAATTGGAATTAATGGGTAACGTTCCACAGGTAATCAACATAACCGGCAGGATTCCGGACAGTGAAGAGAGTCACGAACTCCAAAGTATATATCCGCTAAATCCTTTAATTAATAGTCTGGGTATTTATCTGGAGCGATCACTCAAAAACCATGCAACAATACCAATAAAGCACTTTCAAGATGTGATCAATAAGAAGGCTGGCGAGGTTGATGAATTAAAGGCGCTGAGTTTTGAGCCCAATCAAAGGGTCGGTGAACTGATAGTGCTCGCATCATTAGTGGCAAGTATCAATAAAATTAACGAGAAGCATAGGATAGATCATACTAACTTCGTACCCGCCTGGCAGAAGGCTGGGCAAAACGATAGTATCGAGAGATTTACTGGCAAAGGAAGCTGGGATGGTTTTATATACGAGCATATACCTCTTGGTTCGGAAGACTCCGACACTAAGGTGGTGATGGTTGGCGTAGAGATCAAGTCGCTCATGATAGATCCAAAAGCAACGTTCACAAATTTAAATGAGCTGCTAACCGAAAGAATATCTCATTTTAGCAAACACTTCCAAATACAGGGCAGCATAGCTGCGATACTAGTGCCACCGTACTCAAACGAATCAGATAGCAAAATAAGTTTTGATCTCAAGCAAGCAACAGAAGATATGAATAATAACGTCGGTGATGTCGTGAGCGCACTCGTATTCGTATCTAATGAGAACGACAGGGGTAAAACCGCGATAACAACACGTACCTACTTAGTTCATAAGGACCCAAAAATTGTGGATGGCAATATAGACCATATTGAGATGGTCAGAGTACCATTCTGCAAATTCAAAAATAATTAAACTGTTGGCCCTACCCATTTTTAATCTTGAATTGATCCATTCAGGTATATAGTTAGTAAAGAAGGAGGAATATGAAGGAAGATTTCGTTAAAGCAATTCATGACAAAAGAAAAGTTCGCATTACATTCTTATCTAAAGAAGACCAGGGTTTGCTGACTCGGCTATGTGCTCCTATGGACTTCGGCCCAAGTCGACGTGCAACCGATAAGTCGGATCGACATCATCTATGGGATTACGAAAGCGATAAATCTAACCACGTCCTTTCACTGCTGCCTAATCAAATTCATTCAATTGAAGTAACAGACGATGCGTTTGACCCCTCGCAGTTTATAACTTGGGATACAAAAAAATCCGTATGGTTCATAGAGCGAAACTGGGGAGAGTATAGCTAAGTAGAGACAATTGAATCTAGCTTATCAAATAAATCTCGCAGAACAATATTCTGCGAGATTTTATTTTTATCATAAAGTAGCGCCATTTCATAAGCTATCATGGGCTTAGTTACATGTTGTCTGTGCTCGGTAGAGATCAACTTTGAAATTTCAAAAGAGAATTTATCCAGTGGCCTCAGTGCCGAGAAATCTGCTTCAATCCAGCTAGATCCATTAGATTTCGGAAACTTTTGGTTTGCCATGGACGCCAGGTCGCTATCAGAATATGTATCTTCAAATTCCTTAGACCCTATAAAGAAGCAGTGATCGCTTAGGAAGTTAGCGTTAAAGCCTGAGTCGTGGAGCTTCTGTAATGTGACTTGTCGTGTTGAACCGGGAAGCTGAGTGTCGGTATCAAGCAACATCACTGTGCACTTACTTTTGTTGGCACTTAGAAATTTTAGAATGTTGTTCCATTGGCCATTTGTTCGAATATTAATAAGCACTACTCCATCTTCAGGCATTGTTCTCTCGAGATAAGTTCTATAGAGTAAGCCAATGCTCACCTCTTCACTCTCACCCTCGACGATCAAGAACGCTTTCTCGTAGAAAATGCTGGAGTTTCGCAAACCGCTAACGTCAGCGACCTGTGATAAAAATTGTTTTATATCCTCATCGCCATTTGATTGTAGAAACTCTATAGACGCACGTTGGTTATTTAGCACAATATGATTAATAGACTCAGCGGGAGCTCTATCAATCAGCGCTAGAGAGTGAGTACAAATCACGGCAGATACATGGCTATTGGTGCGAACGTCGTCATTGATAGTCGTAAAAATTCTTCGCTGAGCTATAAAGTCCAGATTGGTGTCAGGCTCGTCATAGGCTTTAATGATATCTACTTCTGAGGATGCTCTTGAAACTTCCGCGTCCCATTCAAGCACGGCTAATGTAGCCTTCTTGCGGTGACCCTCGCCCAGCTGATCTATACTCTTCGAGGTGCCATCTGTGAATTTGATCACGATACCCCCAAGCGCCAATCCTTTACTAAAATCGATGCCAAAGTCACCACCGACCGATGCTATACCTTCTAAATGCCGTGATAAGTTATTTTTTAACTGGTCATCAATATTTTGGTTTAAGTCAGTGGTAATCTCGTCCCTCAATGTAGATAAGTTCGGCTTTAACTCATCGGCGCCTGTCTGCTCATTAAGGACATAGAAGTGACTACGATAAATCGTGTCTAAAGTTTTACGGACTATGTTTTCAGGCTTTGAATAGTCGCTACTTGCATATCTTTGCAATACTGGCATGTATGCACGTACCTCATCCCAGCTAATCAATATGTAGCCCTCGGTAGTAGCGGGATTCGTGTCCGAAATAAATTGTTCAACGTATTGATAATTGATGGCCTTAGTGGCACCTGGGGTGAGGCCAAGGTCTCTAACTAAACCTTCAGTACGTCGGCTCTTAGCGCTTTGTATGTATTGAATCGGTCGTCAATGTATTTATTGCATTTGATTGAGTATTCTGCCGTTGCCGACTGTAGGGTAAATGCATATTTAATAGTCAACGTCTCGCCGATACAAAACTTATCGATTGGTCTCTCTTCTTCACTTGGGGGTATTTCAAAGACTCCCTCAATTTCTACAGGTAACGCAGAATCTATGAAGTCCTCTTGGATCGGTTTCGATCTACCGTAGTCAATAAGAAGCACCATACTATCAAGTGTTGAGGTTTTCCCGCTACCATTTTCGC
Source organism: uncultured Candidatus Saccharibacteria bacterium (assembly GCA_964615445.1). GTDB lineage: Bacteria > Patescibacteriota > Saccharimonadia > Saccharimonadales > Saccharimonadaceae > JALRBM01. The sequence continues at coordinate 4,062 of CAZTOK010000070.1, forward strand.
CAACAAAAACAGTTAACTCGTGGAAAGGTATTACGCCCGAATCATCAAAGTTACGGTAATTCTTAATTTGTAGAGACTGTAGTTTCATTTAATCCTAGTTGCTAGACTACTGTACTCAGCAATTATACTTCAGCCATGGGAGAAAGCTAAATTGTGGAACTCACCAACAGGGGTGGCTCAGAACAACAAAAAACCTCCACGTAATATGAAGGTTTTTATCACCTCTGTAGAAGTGTTCGAAAATCTCTTTTGGTGACCTCACGGGGAATCGAACCCCGATTGCAAGGATGAGAACCTTGTGTC
>CAZTOK010000071.1:0-4348 GCA_964615445.1 uncultured Candidatus Saccharibacteria bacterium
GGATTTTGGGTTCAGCCACGAGTACACAAATGGGTCGTTGAGCACACGGATTTCGCGTAGGGAAAGGCATGGAAAATAATCCTACACTTATCTTGCTAAGCGCCGCCAGTGGAGCAGTCATTACAAGCCTTCTTGGGCCATACTTTACTCAAGCAAGGGATAGAAGAGGCGTTCGTGCTGAAGTGTTACGTGCAATTGTAGAAGTAGAGGGGATGCGTTGGGGTGACTCGGACTACATCGTTCTTAATAAGAAGTTAGCAGCTCTTAAGGCAGCTGGCTTAATAGCGCGAGCTGACCGCAACCTGGTTGAATACTATGCATCGCTTGCGCTTGTGTCTCACAGGTCAGGCGAGAAAACACATGTAGGCAATAATGAGTATGTGTGGCTAGTTCCAGGTGAACTTTGTAACTATATCGATGACACTATTGCTGCGCTCTCACTAACACTATGGCACCCCGTAAGGACTTGGCCAATTCGCAGGATCATTTTTAGGCGTCTTAAGAAACGCGAGCAAACGGTACGAGAAAGAAAAGACATCTTCTGGGAAAACAGACCAGCCCTATAGAGCAATTATTAAGACTAAGGCAGGACTAGCACTTATGTTAAACCGCACAGTACGCAGCGTAGAAGAAAACTTGATAGGCACAGCTACCGATCCCCAGTTATCGGATATATTAAAAGACTACGCCGAACTAGGTGTTGATAGCATTTTGGATTCAGAAGTCATTGAAGCAATACCAGTTGTAAAATCAATTTCAGCTCTAGCCAAAGGTGTTGCAACTATTCAAGACAGAATATTTTTAAAGAAACTAGCACATTTTCTTTCGACCGCCAATAATTTAACAGAGGGTGAACGAAAGGCCTGGCACCAGAAGCACATTCAGGGTAGCAGAAAAATTGAGGCCGCAATCGGCGGAAAACTTATGACTATGGTCGATGCCGTAAATGATGATTACAAAGCGGCCGTTCTAGGCAAGTTATTTTACGCATTTGTGAAAGATGATATCAAAACAATTGACCACTTTTATTACATGACAGAACTAGTCGAGAATTGTTTTACGAGCATCTTGAAGGCTTTGGCCCAGGGAACAGATGTTAATGATGAGGCATTATTTAGAGCAGGCATAAAGCATACTTCTGCACCTAGCGGGAGAGATATTCAAGAAATGCTCGAACGGGATACTAGGCTAGGAGGCAAGGGTCTGACCACCACGTCGCAGCTACCGTATAAAAGTGCTGAGTATACACCTGCTGGCGTGTTGCTTATTAAAATACTCAGGGGAAATTAGCTCACTCATTCTGGGCGGAATTAGACATAATCAATTGGTTAAATAGCCTGTCGAACTCGACCAGTTCTTCTTTCTGAGAAGTCGTCAATTCTTTACTGGATAGCGCTTCGCGAGTTAGGATAACAATATGCTCGCGATCTTTTTTGCGACTATATTGTTTCATCTCGGTGGCGATATGCCATTCATGAACACCAGTGCCCTGATCTCCGTCAGTCAAAAATTGTCCATGTATGAACCTATAGATTAATTTGGGGTTACCCTTAAGTAAGTCAAATACATAGTCATTAACCGCAGCCTGTCGTGCCTGCGCATCCTCTATTACGCGATTAACTCCTTCGCTGCCCTGTGATATGCTCAAACTCCATTGGTACAATACAAACCTCCAGTGTCGCGAATCGCTATATTCTCGAAACACGTTATGCCTTTCGACTATAAAGTACTTATCGACGTAATTGAGTACCGGCAAATAAAGGTCTCGCACACCGTGTCGGTTGATGTAGTCAAGGAAAAACGAGTTGCCACGTGCTGGCAAGACAAATAGCAGCAAAAGCAAAGCTAGGTACGGATCAGACAAATAACTGGTAATGTCCTCGAACAATGCGATGGAGCCATCCACTCTTTGGTCTATGACGGTTGTCGTGTTTGACATACCGGATGTATCAATCGGCAGGGTGCGTTTTATAGAGTCGTTTGCACCAGACAATATACTAGCGAGTACTGCATTAGTAGTCTCATTTGCACCAGACTCATATCTCAGAAGGGCACGAAGCCAGCAGCGCCAAACTGAAACCGGTACCGTCTGTTGCTGCTGAAGGCGGAGCAGATTGCGGGCTAAGAGACGTGCTACATCGCCCGCTTGCTCCTGGCTCAGTGCATAGCGGTTGAATTCCTTGAACTGTTTTGTCAGGGAATTCTCATTATATTTACCTTTGGCTATACGGTCAACGATAGGCATAACGTGTTCCATGCGCTCCTTGAATGTCTGGTGTGAAATGCCGTAGGAAAAATATAAGTCCAGCAGATCTCGATGCCCGATACGTTTAGCGACACGTAACTCATCTTCGCTGATGTTGCCTTCGCCGTGCCAATCAGGAAAAGTCTCGCTTAAAAGTGAGTGAAGTAATCGCATATCACCAGCATTGTAACTATGCCTTTTGAATAGTTCTTCAAAGTGCTTTTTGCGGTACATATGTGTATCCTCTCGGTCAAATAACCAATAGGCACGACCATCCTCAAATCGTATTTGTGTGTAAATGTCACGGTTTGCTTCTATATCCCTGAAAAGATCCCAGTATTTGGTCTTTAAAAATGCCATAGTTATGAGGTCTTTAGTGCGAATGTCTTTATCGGGGTTCATTGTCGCCTCCTTCTAGGTTTACTCTAAAGGTTGCAAATTCATTGAATAAATTGATAATTCCCCTAGGTGTACCTATGGCGCTAAGCATGTCTTCGGGTAGGTCACCCTCACTAAAGTCAAATCCGGGCTTGTCCTTGTGCGCCTCCATTAATACGGTAAAGTGCTGGCGTAGTTCTGACGTTCGCGGACTTGGTACTGTTACTTCTCTCCCCATAAATTTTTCCAGGTACTCAGTGGCTCCCTGGGGCGTAACTTGAAAATGCGCCGGGCGCGCATTCAGCACCACATCCTTGTCCCAAAGAAACACAACCTGGACGTTATTGATTTTCTTGGCGTAATGGGCTAACTGGAGCGTTCTAAACATTCTCTCGGTGTTAGAAGAGCGCTCAACGTCATCAATTACGATGACCAGGCGCTTACACTCGCGTGTAAGTAGGTCTCTTATCTGTGCATCTGGGGTTTCAGCAGGCTTCGATATCTCCCTAGCTATATCCATTACTGTGCCAAATACACCAGACCCATCACGTTGGCGAATAAATTTCTCAGTTGTTACTGAAAGAGGTTTAATAATATTCTGAATGCCTGGAATAGCCTTAGCCAAGGCCAAGCCGATGTCTTGATAAAAGCCTAGTATGAGTGCTTCTTCGGATGCGTATCGCCAAGGCTCAAAGTCAACCCAAATAATTGTTTTATCCCGATCTAAAGATTTTCTCGCCAACGCAAGCAAGGATGTTTTACCAACACCCCAACGACCTGATATAGCGAAGGCTGAGGGTTTGCCATTCTCGACAAGGTACTTTATGTCAGCTATTGCGCGTTTCTGTGTTTCATAAGGCTCATAGTTGACCGTACCGCCATGACCCATCGGATTATCTTCAACAAAGATCGGCTGCGTCGGCTTAAAATCTTTTGGTGGTCGTACTCGGGCTATAAGCGCCAAGGCTACGACGTATAAGATAGCGCCGCCCACGTACGCATCCCTGTATGCAATATCAGCCTGAGGCAATCCCATATAAGTCGCAACCAGCATCACCACGCCCACCAATGCCCAAAATCCAATACGACTCCAACCAATTCCAAATAAAGCGCGAAGCGTAGGAGATACGTGATTCCACGCGGCTAGCGTTATTAGGGATACCACCGTGGCTATAACCGCCCAACGATAATCGGACATAAGCCACTTATGTACGCCGCTGGCCTCGCCCTTAAAACCCACTAACTGGTTGGCCCACAGCAGTAAGAGCGCAAAAAGGCTAACAAGGAGAAGATTACCTATGAGCTGGCCTCGTATTCGATACAATAACCTACATACTCTAATAATCCCTGTACTGGCGCCAATGATAACAGCAAGGAAAGATGTCAATATCCATTCCACACAATGCCCGCTAAATTTAATAGTTTGTTTTGATATCTGCTGCGCTTTTTTTAGTATCGTATCAGAGTCCTGGTAAAGATCCATGTGTATATTTTAACATAGCGATAACAGATATTTAGCATAAGCGCAAACATAGTTCTCTTTGGCAGGGGAGACAGGACTCGTTTTCTTAGTGCAGCAAAAGCTTCGCCGGAGCTTTTGCTCATTTTCCGTCTCGTCCTGCATTTCTCATACAAAAGAAAACAACCGAACGCTGAAGGTTCGGTTGTTCTCTTTGGCAGGGGAGACAGGACTCGAACCTGCGACACCTGGTTTTGGAGACCAGT
>CAZTOK010000072.1:0-4161 GCA_964615445.1 uncultured Candidatus Saccharibacteria bacterium
CCATGCAATAGATTAGAAATCTCGCTCAAACAAAAAAAGTGCTCCAAATGTGGAATACTTTTATATCTGTAGTTCTATCTTGGTGCACCACATCGACCTATCGTGGAACACTTTGGAGCCTAGTTTAGTTCTGATGCATCAAAAGCTAACTGATGTTGGGTGGGTTTACTATAATGGGGAGATACATATTGTCGAACCCAAGACAAGTCTAAGCCTTGAGTTTCCTCAATTTCGGCGTTCGACCACGGCTAATAACTCATCCCGAACGAGTAAAATAGAAAATGCGAGTGAGTAGCCTCCAATCACCCATTGGATGTCTGCGTAGCTTGAGGCGAGATGTGCACGAATTGCGGGAGTAGCTACATTAACGATGGTTGCGTCTAATAAGTCCATCATAAAGGCAAGCGCTACCGTTAGAACGACTATAGCCCGTCGTTTACTAGAGTAAGTTGCCGCATGATGTTGCGCTGATATGTTCATAGTGGTATTCATGTATATCCTTTTGCATTGCCGTTTGTATAGGGATGCTATCCTAGTTATCCCTATACAAACGAAGACAACTATACGTTTGCTAACGCTTCTTTAATATCATTAGCAAACAGCTTCGGTTCTTCTAGTGCTGCGAAGTGTCCGCCTTTCGGCATGGTGTTGAATTGTACAACTTCCGCATTGCGCTTTGCCCAATCCTCCACGACAGGCACCATTTCTGCCGGAAAACTGGCAACAGCAGTCGGTACTTCAATCTTAGTCGGTGGTTTCGGGCCACCAGTCATGTACATTGCGCGAGTATTCTCGGCGTAGGTGCGGATTGCGCTCGCAATTGTATCTGTAAAGTAGTAAATACTGATATTGGTCAGAATTTCATCTTTGGTGAAAGCCTTTTCAATACCCCCATCACTCCAAGCGTTAAACTTTTCGACCATCCAAGCGGCCAAGCCAACTGGTGAATCGGTCAGCGCAAACGCCAGCGTTTGCGGCTTAGTTGACTGCTCCATATTGTAGGCAGCTTCCATGTACCACCACTGCTGGCATTTGCCGGCAAATGCTTGCTCTTCCTGTGTCATGGTTGAGAAATCCTCGCTGCCGTTTGGGTAACCGAGATCGGTGAGATGTACGAGACTCAGTGCATCTTTATGCTGGCTAGCTAGTGCCTGTACAATCGGTGTACCGATGTCTCCACTACTTACGGCAAACGTATCATAGCCGAGCTCGTCGTGCATAAGACCTGCCAACAGGTCGGCTGTTGCCGAGCTGTTAAGCGATACTTTATCCGAAAAGCCGAAACCGGGAAGCGACGGCACAATAACGTGGAACTTGTCTGTTAGTAGCGGGATTACTTTGTAGAAACGATAGAATGAGTCGGGCCAGCCGTGGATGAGCAGCAGCGGTGTCGCGTCGGGGTTTTCGCTGCGCTGGTGAATAAAATGTATATCGGTGCCGTTCACATTCGCTGTAAACTGGTCGAACTGGTTGAGTGTTGCTTCCGCATTACGCCAGTCAAATTTGTGGCGCCAGTAGGCGACCAGCTCTTTCATATAGTCGAGGTCGGTGCCATAACTCCAGGCGGCATGTTCGGGTGCTTCGGGAAATTGCACTGCCGAAAGGCACTCCTGTAGCGCGTCCAGTTTTGCCTGCGATATATCTATTGTAAATTTCTTGGCCATATAGGCTCCTTTCCTGATTAACTAACAGTCACAGTTAATCAGGAAAGAACGGCACTATATTGTATATAATGGCCAATTATTCGTTACGCGCTGCGATGATCTGAGCAGGAGTTCGACCCATGATGAGTTTCACGGCCTTGGTCATATGAGCCTGATCGCTGTAGCCAGCCTCAGCCGCAGCGTCAGCAATAGATGAACCTTGCTGTAATAGCTGAGTGGCGTGCTGCGCCCGCTGTATTTGGTGAAAGAAGTACGGACTCAGACCGGTAGTTTGAGTAACATGCCGACGCAGAGAGCGGTCGGACACCTTATTTCTATTACCCTCTGCGAATGAAGAGACGACCGTGTTTACAAGCAATATGCCGCTTTCAGCAAGCTCATCAACAAAGGCCTCAGCACCATCAAAACCGGGTATCTTAAAAAGCTTACCGCCGATACGGACATAGGGCGTATCCCCCTCAATCAAAACGTATTGCTTGTCCACGATGTCCTTCCCTTTAAAGTCCTGTAAAAACACACCAGGTTTTAGGGCAATACCGATACTTTCAATACCTGCGACATACGGAACTTTGGCAGCTTCTTTGCCCACACCGTTAACAACAACACTCGTCCAATGATCACCTTTGGAAATAATGATGTCCCAGTTGCCATCCAGCCCCGCCGTATATATACCGTCGCTCGTCGTGTAGGTATGCCAGACTTTATCTATATACAGCGAGTTGATCTGGTTGTCTTCGTAGGTGAAGCTCATATACTTATCTTAGCAGACTGCGATTATTGCTATGCCAACCGAATTGCTTTGTACTCTATAGTGCGCTAGATCGACCTGTCGTAGAACACTTTGGAGCCAAGTTTAATTCTGATGTATGAGAAGTTGGCCGATTTAGGTTGGGTGTACTATAACGATGAGATACACATGATTGAGCCTGAGATTGTTGTACGGTTATAAGAGCTGCTACCTATCGCCAGCCTGTATCCACTGCATATAATCCTCAAGTCCTTGCTGAAGATTATACTCTGGCTCAAAACCAAGCGCTTCTAGCGCGCTTATATCCATATATGGATTCTCCGTCACCGATTGAGGGTTGGTTCCCTCTAAGAGGTTAAACTTGACCGAAGGCATTATGGCTTGAATCGTCGAAACAATCTCAGCATTAGTAATAGCCTTACCACCTCCAATATTGTATGTTCTCTGGGATAATTTCTCGCTCATGGCGATGAGAGCAATCGCTTTGCCGCAGTCTTTTACGTAGCACATATCTATGCCATCTTCAGCATATATTTCACCGAGACTGTCATGGTCCGCGCCACCAGCCGCAGCATATGTCATTTGCGGCAGCGAAAAGAACATAGAACGAGGGCGGCCCAAAGGACCCCAGATTGCTGACGGCCGCACAAATGCGACATCCATCTGTTCGTGCAATGCAAATGTATCACCAATGATCTCGAAGATCTTTTTGTTTGCAGCTATTGGGTTAGCACCAGACATAGAAAGCGGCACGTTTTCGTTGAGCGGGCTTGACACCATGCCATACACCCCTATAGAGCTTGCAATTACAATGCGCTGCACAGACCATTCTTTACCTGCGCGAAGAACATTAAACAGGCCGGCTATATTTGTTTGTAAGTCTTCTCCGGTACGAAGAGTACCAATCTTAGGAGCTGCCAGATGAATAATACGGGTAATTGTATATTTCTTACCAATTGCATCAATACTGGTAAAGTCTATGATATCCACCTGCTCAATGAACAGATGTCTTCCGAGTTCGTCACGAAGGATATCCGGCACCGCTACCTGGCTATGACTTGTTGCTACGACTACTTCCCCCTCATCCAATAGACCCCTTACTGTATGTGTACCTATAAAACCTAAACCGCCGGTTACTAGAACCGCCTTTTTCATTTATTCCTCATTTCCTTCTAAATTATGAACCGCCACTTGAAGTACTAATCGGGCCTTTTCAATATCTTCCGCCGCAATACCCTTGAGAGCTCGCGCTTTTACTTCATCGATTGGATCAGGTAGTAACTTCCACATTTCTTCTCCTTCTAGGCTTAACGCAAGGAGTTTACTGCGTCTATCTTTTTTACTTTGAGTCTGAGTTACAAGATTCTTACGAATAAGAGAGGATAAAATTTTTGTGAGCGTTGCCGATTCAACTTGTAGCCGAGTTTGCAAATCCTTCTGCGAAAGCGTTCGGCTGTGATAGATATGATAGAGAATGTACCATTGTGTCCGACCTATATTATATGGGCGTAGTGCATCCTCCATAGCCTGGTTAGCTAGCTTGGAGTATTGCTTAATCCAATAGCCAAGGTTTTGAGTGTAGTCTTTCATGAAGTCCATTATAGCTAGATAGCTAGCTAATTTCAACGATAAACAAAAAGTGTTCCACATCGATGCTCATTAGTTTGAGCCGTGGAACACTTTTATATCTGTAATTCTATCTTGGTGCGGATGAGAGGACTTGAACCTCCATGCCTTGCGGCACTGGCT
>CAZTOK010000073.1:0-4107 GCA_964615445.1 uncultured Candidatus Saccharibacteria bacterium
GCATCGGTCTATCCGGTGCTTTTTACTTTTGTTTGAGATCAGAGGAGGGATGAGATGAATATAAGGCGAGTTTCCGGTGGAAGCTCGTCAGTCCAACAGTGGGAATCCCTCCGTCCCAGGAAATTAGCAAGCAAAGCTTTAAGAATCAAATAAAAGAGTGATCTCAATGAGGACTAGGACTTATTGTACAGGTCGAATAGAAGCACATGCACCTCTATCTGCCGCCCTGGGTCATCAGGCTTGGTCAAGACAAACCGCCATTCACCGTCACGTTGATTTATGGTTTTTATGTAATCCTGCCTACTCATAAAGATATCCTCTATTTGATTCTGTATTGCTGAGAAGTTGGTATTATCTTTGTTAAATATTACCATCGCAGTCTTAGCATCACGCCAAGTAATATAACCAAGCAGTTGGCTTACACCTTCATTAATATATTTTGATCCTTTCCAGAGCTTACATTCAGCCACAAAAGTTGCTTTGTTCTCGAAGGGAATGGAGATATCTGTCTTGCCCTTCTTGTGAAAAAGCTCTCCGCCTGCAATGCCACTAGTTATCGCACCGCTTAGGACTACAAGCATTACATCCCGCAAAGCTTCCTCGTCCTGAAATTCAGATGCACGATTAGACTCCATGGATGCACCAGCACTACGCATAGAATCCAGAATATGCTCGTAATCGCTATCCGATATACAAGCTCCCGGCTTTTCTTTTCTCACTGAGAGCGGTGCAATTTTCTTCACGATAACTTTAGCCTGATTTAGTGGGCTCGGATTAGAAGTTTTTTCGAGTGGTATCTTCAGAGCAAGCTTAATAGAGTCGAGTTTGCCAATTTGTTGATACCTGTTCTCAACAGCACCTTCTATAGCTCGTCTCAACCTGTCGTTAAAACCCATGAGGTCATTATCTAAATAACTAATCTCCTTTTGATAGAAAGCAATCTCGCTATTAATAGCACGTTCTATATCCTTGGCGTCCGTTGAGTCTTGTAAGAATTCTTTAGAAAACGACAATTCGCCGCCTATAGCATCGGCTGAGAAGTTGCGTAAGGTATGCGTACTCGGCTGAACACTGAATAGCGCTTCAGAACCTCTATAAGGAATATGTACGACGACTTTGTACCCTGGTACATGCGTAGGCTCATCGTCAAACGCATGAATAAAATTATAATTGCCGCTAACATCAACTTCGGTTTCTATTACATCTTGGCTTTTTTCATTCACTTGAAGCTCAAGTGGCTCAAGTTCGTAAGTAGCCATAATATGCTCAGTAATTCGTTCCTTACTATTCGCCTCAAATTGATCTCTACTGAGACGGCTTGCAGCGTCACAGGCTTGACGCACTATACTGTCCGCGAATTCATGCCAAGAGCTAGTATCAAATAGAGAATATCCGCGCATTAAACAGATTATGTCATAACGCTCCGTACAGGGCAATAACGTATTCGGGCGATCATCCCTTCATAGCACGCAAACAGAGGTTAGCCTAAAAAGTGACCTATTTTCTATTTGTTATTTCCGAAGAATGCTCTCCTATTTGGGGCGAAGCTGTCTCTAGTAGTCTCCTTAAAACACGTATCACGTACCGTGTTTAAGAACTCATCGACAGTGTTAAGCTCCTCGGAAATCCTGAATCTTGGCAAATTATGCAGGACCTGTATGTGGTGTGGCGGTGCTTTAACGCGCTGTTGAGCTGTCATATGTGGTGACGTAAATTCCATGTCATACCTAAACATGTAATGCGGGCTTTCTTCCTGGCTATCGAATGAGCCGTCACTATAGATAAGAGCATAGGCATGGTCGGTATTGTTATACCTAAAGCAATGCTCTGTCTCTTTTACAGTACGTCCAATCACGGCATACTTGATCATTAAGCTGACAGTTCCCACTCCACCTTTAAGAGTTAAACCTTTTGAGCTATTCTTTGGAACCTTTGGCCACATAACTTTGTAGTGTGTTGCACCATCAGGATCAGTAGCTTCTTTATCCGTATTAGGGTGAAGCGCAGTTAAATCATCTATAAATAGATACTGGCGGCAGCGCAGCTTATGATTTACCTCTTCTATCTTAGCCCTTAGATTAGGATCCAGCGCCACCTTAGTTAGCCTTGATCTTATCCCAAACTTTTATATAGGCAGAAATCCAATCCGTATACTCTGGTCCCACGGAGCCTTCACGCCATTCTTTGTATGCATCAGAAGAGCTTTTATTGTACTTGGATTCAAAGTCTTCAATAACGAAATAAGCATCCTTAACATCAGAGAAGGCTTGCTCGCTAAGGTCTAGATCCATGAACCAAGGAGTTTCCGTGCCAGATATCTTCGGAGCTAGATAATGGCTTTTTACCTCTTCCGCTATAAGATTTGCTATAAGTCCAGAGTCAATAAAATTGATATAGTTAACGTCATCAATGCGCACCATCGAGAACTGGTTATCTGACATCTTCAGGCCTCCGATATATTTATGGCTGATAGTAGACTCGTATAGATAGCTTGATATGACTCGCGTAATTCAGGGGCTTCCATGTTGAAAGCGCCATCAGAGTGCACATTGGCCGTAACGACTACGCGTCCATCATCATTTTGATCTATAGATTCTTTTGCATATTTTAAACTATATATCTTTCCATCTTTTTCATATGAATATGTTGGAAGACAGTATCTTAAGCTAGTATCTGGTGGCAGGAAAGCGGAGATTTCTCCAAAGAATTTCTGACGAACTGCCTGAGCAACTGCATCTGCCTGAGCTTTCTTAAAGGCGAAGCTAAAGTTAAACCCATATGCAACGACATTTGGACCACTACTGATTATCTTACGAGCATTTATAGCTAGCCTTATAAACTCGGCATCTATCGTACTCGATTTATTTATAGTATTGTTCGCTATAACTAGACAATTATCGTTCGCAACAATTTGGACGAGTGGCGAAGAGGTCGAAAAAACGGCCCTTAGATTTGCCAACTCGGTAGTGCCTATAGTTAGGTCATTTTCTGCATATACAAGTTCAAGAGTCTCTTTTGCTCTCTGACTGTCGAATTCTTCAGATATATTTTTATCGTAAACAAGGGTAATGTTGTTGACTATGCACTCTGTTTTCATAGCCTCATTGTATATCATACGCTGGGTATTAATGATAGTGAGTTAGTGGATCATAATCTTACAGCGCAGAAACAAAAGTAGCGCTCAATAGTAAGGATTTTTGAGTTACAATGAGCATATGCTCGGGTTTAAACCTATATATGAATCTTGGAATAATAAAGAATTATTAGTATTACTACGCAAGCGCAAACTCACTCTCGGCATCAATAATGACCTTGCTCGTATCGGTGGCAATGAAGATGCTATGCATAGAGCACGTGAGGAAGCCTTCAGAAGACTTCATTCATATGACGACAAGCGGAAAGGCATATGGCTTCTTATAGTCAGTATTGTTGGTGTCTTGGGCGGTTTAGCCGGCATTCTATCGTTAATCTTGCAGTTTCTAAGACCACAGTAGACTACTGGTAATAGCCTGGACTAATCTTCTTCCTATGGCTCAGAAACATTACTGCCCTACAAAGATATATCTGGCTTGTTTATTCAAGACGATCAGCAGCATTACGATATTTTTGATTCATGCATAACTTTATGATATAAATTGCAACAACTGATGATTGACTGGAGAACTTTTGTATTAGTTCTCAGCGCACCTTTTTAGGGGAATGTTTACACGTTCATCAACCACAGGGGAAGAATGGAATATACGACCATTGCCCAAACCCAACTACTCAGAAAGACAGTTTGATACTGACTATCCTGATGACGATGCCTGCTTGCAGGCATTATTCACTTCTCGATATTCCAGTTTAATCAGTTGTCCAGGCTGCGGCGTGGTAGACATGAAGTTCTACCCTGTCAAAATCCTATTAGGAATAGAGAGAAATGGGTAAAATTTGTACGCTAAAGTAGTTACGCGATCTAGCTTTTGACAGCTTTTACTGGCTTATTGAGAAAAAGACGCCTAGCAACAATTAAAAACGCAATCACGCCCAATGCAAATATAAAAAATGCTATGGGCAGAAATGTGTATTCATAATAGTCGATCACATTGCCGTCACGAATAGGCAGCG
>CAZTOK010000074.1:0-4040 GCA_964615445.1 uncultured Candidatus Saccharibacteria bacterium
CAACTTCAGCTAAGGATGTATGGGGCAATGACTATGGTGTGACGTACGATAACTACGGGAATGTCACTCAGAAAACAGGACCACTTGGTACGGAAACGTACACATATGACACATTCTTCCGCTTAACAAGTTATGGACTGAACTCTACGATCTTTGCAACGGTTACGTATGATGAGTTTGGACGAGTAGCGACGGTAACGTATCCAGAGGCAAAAGATACCACGAATAATACGTTAAAACTAACGCAGATTAAACGGGACAGCATCGGTAGGAATGCAGGTGTTGTATACCAAACTTCGGACGGAAAGACGTTTGACGAAAGTGTGGTAAGATCTCAGCTCAGTAACATTACGAGCGCAACACAGGTCTACGATAGCCAGAGTCTTACGAGTAGCTTTGTTTATGATCGCGCTGGAAGGCTAACTTCGGGTACTGTAGGTCAAACCAAGTTTGATTATGGTTATAATGCACCGGATACTGCAACCTGTAGTGCGAACACTGCAAATAACACACAGTCGCATAAGAACAGCAACCGAACCTCTTATAAGGTGACGAATGCTGTGACAAGTGCAGTCGTGACGGAGAATAAGTCGTGTTACAACTACGCGGATCAGCTGACATATAGTACAGATACTAGTATTGGTACTCCGACCTACGACGACCACGGGAATACGGCTTCGTTTAGTGGTAATGGCGTTCCGTTGACGTTTGACTATGACGCGAACGATGCTAATATATCCGTAACACAGGGAAGTAAGCGTACTGAGTATGTTAAGTCAGCTACTGGAGATGTGCTGCGTAAGAAAGAGTTTACCTCTAGTCAACTTACTGCGTCTTATCGCTACGTAGCGGGTGGCTCGGTGCTGCAAACATGTTCACTAACAGATGATAATAACTGTACGACGGTAGATCGCTACCTATCACTTCCGGGAAACGTGAGCCTTACACTTTCGCCAACTAATTCGGATACAACGAAGCGGACTGTATACTCCTTACATAACTACCATGGAGATACGGCGTTAACCTTGACTAATGAGGGTAAGACGACTGCAAGTACAAATACTTTGTTAGCGTATGGTCCATTTGGCGAGCAGCTGATTGCAGGTACGCAGGGTACTACGGCAGTAAATGCGCTTAACGCGACCGATAGTACTATGGGATGGGCGGCAGATCCGGCGAGAAAACAGGATAATGGATATACTACAGGTTTTGTCCAAATGGGTGCTCGTGTGTACATACCTTCACTTGGAAGATTCCTCCAGGTTGATCCTGTTGATGGAGGTGCGCTGAACGGATATGTATATGTTTCGGATCCAATAAACTCTTCTGACTATAATGGCCAATGGGGATTTGGTAGCTTAATCGCAGCAATTGTGGCGATAGTGAATGTAGTAAGGGCTGTGATAAAGGCGGTAATTACACCTGTAATAGCGGCAGTTAGAAGAATAGTATCTCCAGCACCTAGTCGAGTGGCGGTCTCTGGCGGAGGTAGATCTACTGCAGCTAGAGCTCCTACAAGAGCTACGTCTGGTGGGAGTAAATCAACTGCAAGAGCTGCATCTGCCACACCACAAGCTTTCCGCACAGGGGTAGAAGCGTTCAAGGTTACAAATACAGTGCGCACGTCTAGCTCAGCAGGTATAAAATTTAATGGATGGGAGGCTGCTAAAACAGCGAGTGACTACTATTCTGGCATCGCTCTGATTGGTGGCTGGGGTGGCTGTATCGGTGGAGCTATTGCCGGTGGTATAGCGGGCATCGAGACGGGTGTGGCACCAGGAGCAATAGGCGGCTGTATTCTCGCAGGCCGCGCAGGAGCTAAGGCTGGAGGTGCAGCCGGAGCGGCGGTGGGTGCAGCGATTGGTGGATATGGCCTGCCGGGAAAAGAGTTTTTCGATTGGGGTCCCGATCAGGTGTATAATCCGTTTAAGGATTAAAATGTGCTACGCTGATACAATAAATCAATTTACGTTAATATCGAAGGAAAAATGCAATGGCGCCAGTAACATACTATTATTTTTTTAGTATTATTTCACTGCTAGGAATTAGTTCATGGCTCATAAATCTAATATATATGAGACTAAGAAATCGAACCATTTTTGGTCGAGTGTACACAGTTGGTACCCCGGTCTATAAACGTGTTATGAAAGTAGCGAGTGGAAGTAATGTTCTTATCACCTCAGTTATAACCTTGCTTGCCCTCCTCAACTTAGTCTGGAGTGTCGTAATGGTATTGAGAGTCAACACTTCAGATGCTCGCCTGCTTTTGGTGATTGCGCCAATCGTATCTCTGATTGGGTGGGTCTTTATGATGATCAAACTTCCTAGGCAATATGGAATTGTGGGACCTGAGAAAGAACATGGAAAAGTCTCACGCAAACACGACAAGAGTAAAGAAGATTCATGGCTATCTTAGCTCTAATTACACTCCTATTGCTATTACCTACAGCCTATTTGTCATATGTTAGGTTTAGTAAATCAAAACTCAAAGAGATAAAGAAAAAACACCCAGTAGGTTCGCCAAATTTTGAAGTATACCGTATGTTATATAGTACAAGGACATTAGTTACTTTGCTGTTTCTTAGTGTGTCTTTTATCGGTAATTTACTGGTTAATTTATACAAAAGCTCACACTCACAAGGCTCAACTGAGGCTTCGTTACTAGTTCTTAGTAGCTTTCTCGTACCACTCGGGCTGTACGTTTGGTGGTCCGCTAAGAATAAGAACAAGAATCGATAGTAAATATGCAAAACATAGAGGTGTTGGTGTCCATTGTCTTTCCTCCGTTTGCTGTATTACTGGGAACGGGAATGTTTCTTTCTTATCGACTATTTAAGTTGTTAGAGAAAAAATACCCCCCATACTACAAATTAATAGGAAGACCGCTAATAAATGGACCTATCAAAAACTTTAACTATGACGATATAGATATCATCTATATTCGACTTTTCAAGGGTAGTGTTTTTTGCTACGCCGTAGTCTTTAAGGGTGTTCCAAAAGACTTCCCTAAAGATGTAGGTGCGAGGAAACTAACTAAGGCTATTCGTATCGTTTTTGCACTCCTCATCGTTTTATCTATTTTGCTGATAATTTTAGGTTATTTTCTTTATAAATCTGGCGCGTAAGCCTTGAATATTGATAACGGAAGGATGGACTGATGGCACCCGAGACATATTATTTCTTTTTAAGTATCATTGCGGTGTTTGCTGCATGCTTATATGTAATCCATGCCGCATACTATAGGGTTAAGGGGAAGACTCTGATAGGTAATGCTTATAAGCCGGGTACGATTGAGTACGAGAGGCTTCGTAGATTTTCGAGTAATCGAAGTTTAGTTATTGGTGGCATTGTTGTTATCCTAAGCGCTGGGAATTTATTTTTCGATGTGTATAGACTTTTGCACTTATCTAATCAAGAATACGCTCATTTCATGCTAATATTTGCACCCGTTTCGATCACTGTAATTGGTGTTGCGGTAATAATTAAAATACGTAGCCAATTTGGTAAAGGGAAGTACAAAAAAGTGTTAAACAAACACGACAGAGATAGTGACTCATGGTTATCCTAACCTTGGTAGTAGTATCCTGATGTGTATGAAGAGATCTAAAATAATGAAAGACAAGGAGAATTAAATGGTACAACTAGCATCTTCAAAAAATCCCGAAAAAGAAAGTAAGCAGTTCGGAATAATCGCACTCTTATGCGGCATCGCATCGTTGTTTGTATGGTTTTTCGGCATAGCTGGGCTTGCACTCGGTATTAGGGGCGTAATACTTTCGCACAGAGTAAGTAATAAGAAATATCTTGCCTTCTCGATTATTGGTGTTGTTTTGTCCCTGGCTTCGTTGATTTACTATTTTGCTCAGTAGTATAAAAGACTTGTATATAAAAATATAAAAGTTACACTAGGGCTATGAAGAAAAGTATTACTCAGGAAGCTCCGTATGGCTGCGGTATTGCGTGCTTTGCTTTTGTGGCTGGCATTACATACAAGCAAGCGGAAGAGTTTTTAGGTCCAGAGCAAGCGAAGAGCGATCGAT
>CAZTOK010000075.1:0-4000 GCA_964615445.1 uncultured Candidatus Saccharibacteria bacterium
GAGCGCAGGACTCATAAGCCTGAGGTCGGTAGTTCAAGCCTACCTGGTGCTACCAAGCAATTATTTATACCCTACATTTTGTAGGGTATTTTGTTTGCCAGGGTATAATTGATAGAGCAATGGATACTTTACGATATATAACCTGCGAGACACCAGATGGTGCGTTCCATATTATTATTGACGGCGATGACGTCGCCCGTGCATCAGGATTTGGTAGTCTGATTAATCTGCAGGGCCGACTCCCTGCAGAATTTCGCGACGTTAGCCTTGAATCAGTTGCTGACCACCCCTACGAAGCGCTCGTCGCCGAGTATTATAGTAGTGACAAATCGGCCCTTGATAAAATACCGCGACACCAAGAGGGGAGTGACTTTCAAGAGAAAGTCTGGCATGCAATTAGCGCTATCCCCTACGGCAAAACCATGTCATATAAGGAGCTCGCGGATGCCTCGGGCAATCCAGCCGCAATCCGTGCTGCTGGTACCATTTGTGGGCTTAATAAATTAATTTTATTAGTTCCCTGCCATCGAATTCTTAAAAGTGATGGAAGTGTCGGTAGCTACCTTTACGGACCAGAGATTAAAACTTCTCTACTTCAGCGCGAACATGCAATCTAGCCTCGGCAGATGTTTTTCACGCATTTACCTTAGAAACTGCGCGAGTGCTGTCGACGCAAGGTGCTGCCTAACGAGATTGTGCACCTCATCTACTCCACTCGTTGCGTCTATAGTGATAATCCTATCCTGTACATCCTGAGGCAATTGATCTTTTGCTCTGGCCGCTGCATGGAAGCCCCCTCTTATATTTCGAGCTCGGAATGTGTACTTTGGATCATCGGTCTCTAGTCTCTCAAGCAGCGCATTCGGGGTCGGCACTGCCAATTCAAATATAATATCAGGGACACCACCTCGGATATTACTCCCATTTATAACAGCCTCTGAACTATTAGGGTACAGCTCGTCAAGTGTCGCTCGCTCGCCTTCAAGAATAACTCCACGGTGCAATAAGAAAGCTGCACGCGAAAGAATTGTTCTATCGACAAGCAAAGCGTCATGCGCTTGAGGGAGTTCGCGCCGTTTTGCAACCAGCTCCTTTACGAGTAGAAGAGAGGCTGCATTCCAATTTTCAACTGTATTGCCGCTTGAAGACTTTACCATCTTCCCTCGGCTCTGCCATTCTTCGCTATACGGATCGCACTCATGTAAACCTAGGCCTTCTCGAGTACCATCTCCACGCAAGATTACGCTACTTCCACCGCCCTCAGAAATAGCATCTCGCAACATCGCTGCCTGCGTGCCCTTGCCTGCTCGATGTAGACCGTCAAACCCCACGACAAGTGGACGTTCTAGCGGCATGAATCGATCAGCTCCATCGTCATTGGAGTAAGGTTTAGCGTGCGAATTGTTTCGATATTGAGCCATTTGACTTCTGCCGTACCATCAAGTGGCTTAGGGCTCCCCGACTTGTAGGTAGCCGTATACACCAGGTAGAGGGCGCCTCGGTCATCACCCTTGTTTGAAATATCATTTGACAGCAATGAGATGTTTCCAATCTCGATACCTACCTCCTCCTGACATTCCCTACTAAGCGCAACTTCGAGTGATGCATCCGTGGGCTCAACTGTGCCGCCTGGTATACCCCAGTAGCCTGGGAAAACTTCCTCGTCGTCTGCTCGCTTAATCATTAAGATTTCATCGTCTCGGTTTTTGATGATAACGCTAACATTTACCTTGAATAGTGGCTTGCTCATAGTATCTCCTTTGCACTTATTTTACTGTACGGTACATCACCATTCGTTTGCCTCGAATGATTTTTATAAATCTCAGATAGAAGCTTGTTGGTTGCAAGGTGATCCGCTATTTCTGAGTTAGATGGTAAATTATACATTAACTCGTCGAGTAGTTTAAATCGTGCATATTCATTATGGCCTAAGTAGCTTGATTCACGAGTTTTCATCAGATCATCAGAACCATACTCAATCTTTTCAAACGCCTCACCGCCTATCAGGTTGGAATTTCTAAATATATAGATATCGAAATGGTTATTTCCGCCCGCCTCATAGCTGGAGATGGATTGCTCGCCAATTTGCTTTGACTGGTATGAATGAACTTGAATGCTCATCAAGGGGCCAATATGAATATTTACGTACTCGTGACGAATTCGACCATTTGACTTGTACGCGTCCGCCGGCAGATCAGGCCATGCACGCTGCGAGAATCCGGACTGCATCAACGAGAGCTGGGCTGTTGTTATAATCCGCCCATCCTTCATGAGTTGAAGCTGAGTAAAGCTGTCGACTTCGCCGAAATCAGCGAGCGCTTCGTTCTTACTGAAATCCTCAAATCTATTAGCGACGTCCTTGCCGAAAAAGCGACTGTAGTCCGAATTTGTAATCACAGATTGCTGGTCGATTGCACGAGAATACTCAGAGAATAATGCCATAGAATCAGGCTTCTTTGCTTCAATCTGGTTATTGAGGCGGAGCAATGTTGATAGCAAATCGATAAAATGGTAGCCGGAATGCATTAGCTTACCATATCCATACTTGTACGGATGGTTTTCTCTATAGAAAAGTTCGTCGGGCATATTCCACATGCCGTCTGAATGGTGGATTGAAATATATGTGATTGGCATACCGTATTCTTTTACAGTCGACTCCGCAACCTCAAAGACCTTCTTGTAGCCTTCGTGGTTTCGTCTCTGACATTGCACAAGTATCCTCGCGTCAGGGTTCTCTTGAACCTTTGTCGCAAGCTGCGCAACATCATCATAAATCTCTTCAGCCGCTGAGATTGAGCTAATGAGATTTATCGGTGCCGTAATAGGCTTATCCGTAATCGCTGGAATCCCTTGTCGTATACATTCTTCAAGATAGACTTTATGTGCTTTTGGCTCTGTAGCAATGATCGCCCTGTTAATATTCAACTCACGAAAAGCTTCCGCAACAGACGGATGGACTTGCTTTGGATTAATCTGCTCATCTTGATTCAGAAATATTATCTTGCCTGGTTTTACCTGCTTTGTGTCTAAAAATGCCTCGATTTTTTCACGGTTCATTTCTAAATCGATAAGTAAATCAAATGTAGCCTCTTCGTCGCGCACAACTATTCCTTCAATGTAAGGATAGTATATACGCATAGCATGAGGCCCCAACCCCACTAACGCAATGAATTTTCGCATAGTATTCTACTATACCACCCAACCTGTGAGTGTCAAAAATATTCCCTTCAAAGTATAATAAATAGAGAACGCTTGTAATCGAAAATGAAAGAGAAGGTGTATGAAAAGTAACGATGCTATAAGCGAACGACGGAGCGAGAAAGGCTTCTTGACCGATGCCGAGCTTGCGGAGTCTCTTGCTAAGAACAACACCATCCTTGACGATTCTATTCTCATAAGTAAAGTTGCTGTCATTGGCGTCAATAACACCTTCTACCCTGGCGTTGTTATTGAGCAACAAGGAGATGGGAAAATTACGATTGGCGACGGCAATGTTTTCTACCCAGGCACCTATGTTTTAAGTACTGCTGGTGAAATTACTATTGGGAATCATAATGAGTTTGGACCGGCGGGCGTAATGATTAAAGCTAACATGCCCGATGCGCTTATTACAATCGCCGGCAACGGACGCTACTGCGACAATGTAAGCGTGATGGGCAAAACCATGCTTGGCACTGGCAGCCAGATTCTTGGAAATATCACAGTGCAAAATTGCACGCTGGCTGGCGGCGGGAATTTCCAAGACCCAGACCCAGACAAACGTGCAGCGGTTCTGAAGGGCTTTGGGCTTGCTCGCAATATAACGCTCAAGATTGGCCAAGTTATTAATGGTGTTGGCAATTTTGCCGACTCCCCCGTTGAACAACAAAGTACATACCACCCTAAAATAAAACTCTAAATAAACTAAAAACATCGGCCATACGACCGATGTTTTTAGTTACTAAGATATCTAGTAAGAGTTCGTTTTTACGTTATAGCACTGTTCACCTTTTTTATGATA
>CAZTOK010000076.1:0-3978 GCA_964615445.1 uncultured Candidatus Saccharibacteria bacterium
TGGCTATTAAAGTATTTCCACCGATCGGCAAAACAATACGCATGATTTTATTTGCCTCGTTTTCTGGTACGGCGAACTCAGGACTTTCTAAATCTTTGAAGCGTACAATCGTTTCGAACTCGCCACCAAACACAGATTTATAAAAATTGAAGGCTTCTTCGGCATTTCCATTGAAGTTAATGTATGGACTGATAGTTGTCATCTAGATTATTCCCTTTGATAAATTAGTTTCATTTCTATTTTAGCAAAAAGATACCGCCTATTAGAGGTATTTTAGTGTTACACAAAATAGCTTGGCGTACTTTGTTTCAAACACCTTTTGGACGTCTAAACCAATTTAGGCATGACCCGGGGCCGGATTAGAATTATCCGGTTGGCCGTAAGCTAAATGAAGTTGGCTTAACAGCCCACCGAGACTAGGGAGAGGCATCTCTGAACGCATAGGCGGGTATGAATGAGTAGAAGCCTTGAGACTAGGATCAACTTCTACGTGCTCAGGCAAATTATGAACAATGACCACTTGATCTACCAGCCCGCGAAGTGCAGCAAGAGCTTCTGGGGTAACAAATTCATTGTCGCCAGCGCGCCACAATCTATGGTGTTCTTCAAGAAATGCAAGCCCTCGTGTTACCGGATCGAGTGGATCTCTATCGAGTCCTCTGTCTTCGTGTCCTGTACTATTTTCACTCATGGCTTAATTATATTACAAATCCTAGACTTGCGGTGCATGATCCAGGCAAGTAGCAGAAGCGAGTTTGGCTTTACATTTCCATAGGCGCACTAAAACTGTAGTGCTGCTTTGGTGTATCCGGGAAATTAACTTCATCCCAAAGTGATATTTTTGTTGGTTTGAATACCCAATATGCGCGACCCGTTGGATTGTGATTCTTCATCTCCATAAGATCATAATCTTTTAAGCCGAATTTGCCCTGATATAGTTTGTGCGCACGTTCTAGCTCTTCATCTGCAACTTCGTAAGCGTTACCAATTATCTGCAGTGCCTGTTTGCGCTCAGTATCACGCACCACTGTCACGGCTGCTCTTGAGTCGCTTGTAATCTCAACTGAATGTTGACGCTCGCGAGCAGACATCCAATATAAGTTAAAGCTATCGTCTGCTACAAAATAAACAGTACAAATCCATGGCATCATAATAACAAAAAATACGCCTTGTGGGTGTATTTGGCATTTGTGCTAGATTGGTGCACTTTGTTTCAAACACCTTTTCGGGTTGGGCGAATGAACTAGCATAGGTGTATTTTGCTGACGACTTACTCTAGAGACTTAAGCCTTTGCCTTGCAGAGATGAAATAAACGCTAACAATTACAATTACCGACCCTAGAAATTTTTCTATTGAATACGGCTCAGATAGCGCCAACACACCTGCAATAGAGGTAAAAAATATCTGTGTATTGTTAAGTACTATGGCTTCGTTGGCATTTAACAAGTGCACGCACCAAGCAAAAGTCTTCATGCAAGCCCAATAGAAAAAGCCAGCCAGAAGACCGAATGGCAAGATATCAATAAAAATCGAATAATTTCTTTGCGTAACAACAAGTACGCCAATTGCGATAATAGCGCTGAGAACTAAGCGACTATCAGGTACAATGCCTGGCTTCTTTAGCCTTCCCATAACCTTTCTTGAAAAAGCATTCCCGAAACCAAAGAAAAGTACTGAAGCTAGCACAATTAAGTCTCCTTTTTGCAAAAATATTCGGCGAAAACCGACAATCGCTATATATAAGCCCACAAAGAGCACAGCCACCCAAAGCCACTGTTTTCTTGCGTACCGTTCGCCTAGAATTAAGTGCGAGAATATAGATGTTGCAACAATTGTAGTTGTAACTAAAAGTGCCGCATTCACCGTTGAGGTAAAATTAAGTCCGAAAGTAAATATACTTACTGCCAAAAAGCCAGCAACAGCGAGCACAACAAACGACTTTAAGTTTGAGCGAACTGTCACTAAGCTTTCACCATCCCACTTATAGACAAGCGAAATAAATGCGAAGACCGCCCCCATAACCGCGAAAAACATACTGTACTGTAATGCCGTAATATCGTAATTGGTATAGATGTATTTATTAACTGTCAGGTAACCAGCCACACATAGCGCCGACACGAATCCACTAGCTGTCCCCATCCTGTTTGTTGATTTACTCATTAGTTCAATGATATCAAAGTAAATAAGCTAGAGTCTTGCTTAGGGCATAAACAGTGATGAGTGAGATGCGGGAACTTCACATCAAAATGAATATTCGGTATTTGATAGAATTTGTGTAGTGGAGCGCTCCTATTATTTCTTTAGAATAACGGTCTGTATTTCCCGTTCACCAAAGTGGCCAGTTAATATAAGTGTTCCTATTTGTTCTAGGTTAGCTTCATAGCAAATAGCATCCCTCTCCTGGAAGCCAGCCTCAAATGCCCAGCCTGTAATTTGATCTGTGCCGATCTCGTCGCTTGCAGGACGCGCTAGAGAGCGCACAATTAACGTCCCGCCTTCCTTCAAAAGAGTATGCGCGTTTATAATACCTCTTCTGAGATCATCCTTAGAAGCGTGTTGAGCACCAGTACATAGAATTATGTCAGCAATATCAGTCGGTGCATTATGGGCCTGCTGTGCACGGATAACTTCGTCGGTCGCCGCAGCTACACCATCCTCGCGGCCAATATATAACTGCTTCTCGATGACCGCCTGGGCAGTGCCAGGGCCATAATTGGCATCATATGTCTTTATAAGGGCCCGGTTCGTAAAGTGTAGCCGCGTAAGGGGGCTATAGGTAAACGGTTGTTTGCGCTGCCTCAAGAAGTTCCATTGGTCAGCTATGTAGCTCCGTCCAGTCAAGCAAGCTCCGTAGTCAAAAACTAGAGTAGGCGTTCGTGCAAGAGCCAAAGGGTTGCCGTCAATTGTCACGACTTCCGGATATACTCGGATGCTACTCTCGGTTTTATGAACGGCGAATGGACTGTTAGGATGGGTAAAGTATTCTGCAGCGAAATTCTGGAAGTCATAGATTGGGCCGGGTGTCATCCCATTTTCGAGAGCGGCAGCTACTATAGCTTTTGCTACACGCCCATCACCAAAATGGTTCTCGCCGTATAGCTCTGCTTTTTTGCCAGTATAAGGTGGGTGCGTGACTAGCACATCGCCATCAGCGAGACCAACTACAGCAGCGGGAGTAAAGTCTCTCCCTACTTCTTCGCGACCAATAGTGGACAATTCTTCTAGTCCAACCTGCCGCACAAGTTCATGCAAATGGATACCAGACATGAAGATTACATTAACATAGAATGTACACTTACGCTATACTCAATCAGTTCTGCGGCTATTTTGATTGCTTCAATGTCTTCCAGATCTTTCTGTAATTGCCGTCGCACTAGCCGTATCGATGCTCAATCAGACCCTCGCACCACGAATTTGAGCGGCGAGACTAACGTACTGCCGATGCAGTTGTATCAGATACATAATCCCGTGATCAAGCTTGATGAGGCCAATTTTAAGAATTGCTCCTCTATTTGCCTAGCTCCTGTTCTATGGCCGCCGGTATTTGATCAAGTCCGACACCCGATTTTGTCAGATATCCATCAGCGCCCAATTTCAATGCCCGTTCTCTGTCTTCAGCCTCGCCCAACGCAGTCAAAACTAGGATTTTAGGTTGTTTGATGTCTGGCATAGCGCGTACCTTTTCTATAACTCTAAAGCCGCTTAGGCGGGGCATCATGAGATCTAAAAGAATAAGATCTGGGCTGAACTCCGCTAACTTCTCTACTGCATCCTGGCCATCCATGCAGTAGAGGACGATCATGCCCGCAATCTCCATGCGAGTCTTATAAAGGTCGCCCAGT
Organism: uncultured Candidatus Saccharibacteria bacterium; assembly: GCA_964615445.1. Taxonomy (GTDB): domain Bacteria; phylum Patescibacteriota; class Saccharimonadia; order Saccharimonadales; family Saccharimonadaceae; genus JALRBM01. Next base: position 3,844 of record CAZTOK010000076.1, read on the forward strand.
AGAATGTCATCCTCTACAATTAATATGCGGGCGCCGTTGGTTGTCATATCAAAATAGTACACAATTCTGCATTGCTTATCTACCTGAATCTAAAAACCCTCCCTCACCTGATACCCAAGTAGAATCCTGAGGTAG
>CAZTOK010000077.1:0-3853 GCA_964615445.1 uncultured Candidatus Saccharibacteria bacterium
AGTGAGCGCCATAGCCGCTGGTGGCTGAGTGAGCGTCATCGCCGCTGGTGGCTGATGTGCTTTCTTTGGCTTTATTCCAGTCAACTTTACTGAATAAAAATTTGACGCTTGCCTTTGTGAGGCTTTCTAATGTCAACTCAGATTTTATAGTTAAGCTCTTTGCGACGCGTTTGCTATCCTTTGACGTTTCATCTGATACGCTACTAGCTTCGACCTCAGCGAACTTACTACCGACAACTGGATAGTAATTTAGCATGTCCAAAGGGTTTTCACAGAAATGCAATCCGGCAGAGCAGAGTTTTATATCTCCTTTATGCGTATGAGTTTCACCGACTTTATACTGCATGCCGCCGTAGCACCGCCAGTTTTTATCGAAGGCTTTATATCCAACCATCGTAGTTTCTTTTTTCTTAGTCATTATTTTCTCCTTAAAATCTTATCCAATAAAAATATGCGAGCACGAGCCATAAAATTATTAGCCATGCCCCGATGCCTACGAAAAGCCAAAAGACTTTCAAGGCGGTGTTTTTTAGTTTCGTCTGTTTTTTCATAGTAGAGTTTCCAGGTTTCCCAGGTGTTTCTTTTTGGCTTGGCTCTCGTGACCTTTTTGGCTAATCTCTTTAAGCTTCTCTTTGGAGAGTGCCGCAAATCCCCGAGGTTTCGTGTGTTCAGCTTTTGCACCGAGCGCTCCGATCTTACTAAAATAATCATTCCCATATTTTGCTTTAAGAGTAGCGACGGCTTTTTTCTTACCGTCCTGTGTCTGTGCCATCAGTTCTCCTTTTCTTTAGATATTCTTCGAGTGACAGCGAACCTTTTTCTTGATTGTCCTTAAAGCAGCAGGGAGCGAGATTTGACAGATCATACCGTAATTCAGGATGTCGTCCTCTACTTTGAATATGGTCAAGGGTCGTTTCTCGTTTTGTGAGTTGTTCGCCGCATATATAGCAGGCGTAGAAAACAGCAGGATTTGCCTTGAACCATTCGGCCCGCGTCTTATGCCACTGAATGCCTTGCTTTCCGAGCCTACGCATTTTCTTTTTAGGGACGAGACGGTTCTTGGGACGTATGTAGCAAAGCATAGATGAATGGCCTGCTAGGCCGCAGAACTTGCATGGCCTTGGCATACAGTCTTAACCCTTCGCCTAGTCTGCTTTATGGGTAAGTGACAGATCAGGCAGATTTTTTCCACCGTCACTCTCCATACTCCTCAACATTGCGCTGCCGGTGCGCAAGCATACTTTCGGGAAAGTAAGCCGATTCAAGTGTCCACATCCGAATGACATGTCCGTGTGCACTGCCAGCAGTAGAGCGGGTATAGCCTATGGGTTTAAAGATGTCGTTTTTAAACACTTGCCCAAGGATATTTCGCTTGAGATACGACGGCAGAGGATAGACGCGCAGGACATCCATAATTGTAATGTTGTCTCTGGAAAACAGAAGGTTTTGGGCTGTCCTTTGCGCCCCCTCAAGCCATTCTTTTTGTGTGTTGCGGAACAGGTGTGGTACGGTTTGTGGTAGTTTCATATTCTTATACTCCCAATTTACTTATTCGTCTTTGAAAGTTAATGCTGTGAATGACTTAATCAATGCAATTGCGTCCTCGGCCTCATCCTCACGAATATTTCCTGGATGTTTGCCCACGATATTTGTAATCGTATTGATGACATCCTCAGCTTTTGAAATGTCTGGATAGACTTGCTTAACAGCACCGACAATTCTTTGTTTTTGTACTGAAGTTGCCATCCTATGATCGCGAGCATCATTGTCGTCGTCAGGAATCAAACCTAGCATTGAGGTAAGCATGTAGCGTCGGTAATAAGTGATCGCTGCGCCGATAGCCTGTGGGTCGGCTCGCTGCAGTTCCATCTGCATGAGTTCCCGAATCCATTCACCTGATTCGGTGTGGTAGATAGTCGTAGAAAAGAACTGACCCATACTAGATTCACCAGTTGTCGGAGATTGTACGACTACTAGTTTATTCTGTTGCATGAGGTCTTTGATCGTATCCCATGTATCATTTAAGTTGGCGTAGGAGTAGGCCCGTTGTCCTACTTGACCCTTAGCATTTTTAGCTATAGTACCGGCTGTTTGCTGTACTTTTTGAATGGCGCTCATTATTTCTTTAATTGATTCTGATGTTTTCATATTTACTCCTCGTCATCCATATCGCCATCATCAAGTGACTGGTAAAACCTATCTACATCCTCTGGCGTTAAACCTTGGCCGCTGCCTTCACAATCAGGGCACCATATTTCGCCGCCCTCAACCTTTATACAGTCATGCGGGCAGAAAAAACCAAGGTGCCGGGCATCTTTTTCGTCGTACCAGTCGAACTTATCATCGTGCAGATATTCACTGGTGGGGATTACTTGTACTTTTACAGTCATATCAACTTCCTCTCTTAATTTTTCCTAGCTCAAACCAGGGCGGGACAGATCACAATATCTGTTTTGACCCACGCCCTAATTAGAGCTAGTAAGTGGTGAGCTGATACCCAAGTAGACGTAGGCTCCTATAGGTCTTCTTCGCCTGTTCTACTTAGGGAACAGCTCACCGGGGGTGCTAAATTTCAACTTCAAATACTTGCGGAATAGACTGACCACCGTCTCGCCAATCTTTAGTTTCTTCACTGCGTTCTTCGGCAGCTAATCGTGCTTCGTCCTCAGTCGCATAACTGCCGACCACTTCGGAATCAACGCCACATTCATGGCAACCGACATCAATTACAATCCATCGTTTCATCCATATCTCCCATTTATTGTTTTCTAACTAGAGGGTGTGTGAGGCAAGGATTTGCACCTTGCATGCTAATTTGGAACGTTCACTTATCCTGCCGGTGTAGCCAACGTTAGCTATTCCATTAGCGTCTACTTATTCCGCCACTCACACACCCATTACGAACACACAAACTCGGCCGCAAAGATCGCTTGCTTTGTTTGTGTGTCCATACCTACTAGCAAACGGTGATAGTTGGTTATTCGTACAGCGTCTACCGTCTTTGTACGCACTCAGCGTCCTAATACAGCGTTCTAGAATGATATTAAGCTTATAGCCTTAGTATCCGCCCTTTTATTGCTAGTAGGTATGATTTATCGTTTCTGACTAGTATTGAGCAGCTATAGGTTCTAGCAACAACGGATTGGCCAACCGTTACTCTGGTCAGAGCAATAACGCCTTTTTTGTTGCTAGAATTCGCTGCTCAATATATGTACTCTTAATGAGTCAAATTGCTAATCGCTACTGGCCCCTGCTGCATCAGCCAAATAAGTAGGGTTACTATGTTGCTCGTGATGAGCAATACTACTCGATGCCGATACACCAGGTTCCAGATAATGTTTACTGTGTTAAGGTCTTCAATATTTCCTGTTTTAGGTTTCATGATTTTCTCCTTATGTTTGTTGTTTTTGTTTTTCCAAGACTCACAAAAGTGGCTGTGTGAGCTATTGCATCGGTTCCCGAGCTAAGCATGCAGTGGCGATTATTTACCATTATCTGTTCATGCCGAGCTACTCGTTGTGGCCACTCGTTTGAGCCTTGGATTATGTACTCGAATTGTAAAATTGCATGACTAACCAGACCTCACGAACAATTCGTGGGCTTTGTCACTGTGTATTTAGTTGGAACATTTCCTAAGCCTCTTGTCGCCGTATCTCCCTATCCAGGGATGAAAGGCCGATTGCTTAGGCAGTAGGTTTTCTACCGCTCTGGTCACGAACACTCAATTCATGGCCAGAGTATAAAAAAACCGCTCTGATTTACAGAACGGTTTAAAACTTTATTGGAGTTAAAAATCAGATGGAGCCGAAGACGAGGATTGAACTCGTGACCCCCGCCTTACCATGGCGATGCT
>CAZTOK010000078.1:0-3803 GCA_964615445.1 uncultured Candidatus Saccharibacteria bacterium
TGTGCGTGCTTGTATCTACTATCCGTTCTACAGCCATATGTCGTGCCTATTCATTACTATTATTATAGCATTTACAGAGATAAAAGCACTAGCTTCACTGCAAACAACTTAATCTGTCCAGTTCATAGCAAGCGAGCGGTAATGTTCTAAACTAAACGTCTTTATTATTTATTTCTCGTTGCACTAATTCGCGTAAGATCTCGGCTTTGGTTTTACCCGTCTTTAGTGCAGACCAGCGAAGATAGTTATAGATCGGACGGTCAATAAAGAAATTGAAGCGCATGTCTTTCGTGCCAATATCGTTATCACGGAGAAAAGTAGTGAGCGTTTCGTCGACATTCCCGGCAGTATACTGCCTATAATCAATTCCAGTTTCAATACCACTTGCAAAAAAAGACTTCTCCACACCTTCACGATTCAATACAAGGATAGGTTTTTTCATGCTTACAGCAAGAGCTACTTGATAGCCTACGCTAAAGCTGGGGGTGCTAGTTTCTGCTACAACTACATCAGCTCGGTTTATGGCTTCGACACTATCTTTATAGAGTAAGGACCAATCAGTATCTTTAAAATCCTTACCTCCTATGTGTTGATTTTCATATGAGGTGTCTACCCAGTCGTCCGCCAAGGTATGGCCTTGATCGCGAATAACCGTAACAAGTTGACGCAGGTGATCAATGTTCTTTGCAATTTCGTATCGCGAGCCAACGAGATGTACTAACATATTTTTTCCTTTACACTACTACTTATATGCCCTTAGCATATCATATATTCTCTACAAACCATGTTATTTTTTTATATTTTATTATATAATATAAGATAGTTATTGTTGGTATACATATATTATGCGTATGTATACGTATAATCATATTTCATAATGCATATTAGGGAGAACTTCATGCAGCAAAAAGGGGGTGTCAACAACCAATTTGTATATGGGTATGGAGCGATCTCTTCCGCTACCAAAAAGGCACCTTACAGCCTTGTAGATAGACAGCTTTCAAATAAACTCACAGCCGTTATAAATAAACTCGATACCCTGCCTACAGGATCAAGAGTACTCAATCTCGGCTGTGGAGATGGTGTATTAGAGAGACACACCAAATCCACTAGGAGATACAACTTTACTTCAATCGACCTTGAACCAGCCGCGATCCACACGATTCAAACAATCTTTAGGGACACCAAAAAAATGAGCGACCAAGCGATCGTTGGCGACATTACCGATATAGAATCAATTAAAGCCATAAGGCAACAGCATTACAATGCCGTTGTTTCATGGCGCGTACTACATGGCATTCATCCTGTAAATTACACCACCATCTTCAAGAGTGTCCGTAATAGAATTGCAAAAAACTCATCATTCTTTGTTGCGGTCGCCTGCGACCAAGACTGGAAGGCCAAAGCTTTAGACGAAAAACTTAGTTTATCTGGCGTTAACGACTGCGCGCCTGTAATGTTCGACAAGTACGGAATTGAACGTCAAAATGCCTTTCCCGTTCATTTCTTCACCGCCCAAGAAATCATCGCACTTGGAAATGCGACTGGCTTTGAAGCTGTAACGGTTGATCTTTTTGAAGAACCTTCAGGCTACCAGCACCTTAAGGACAAGAAGAATTCTTACCTCTTCGTAGAGTTTATTGCAAAATAACCTGATAGCTTGCATTAGACGACTTGATATATGTAGTAAAGTATTTTAAAATATACATATGATCATCCACTTTATTGGAAGTACAAAAAACCTCGACGAGGACCTTACTTACTTGCGTCGTATCATCGAAGTTATACACACAAACGGAGTCATACTGGCACGGGACTGGTTAGGTGCTGCCGTTAGTGCTCGCAAACAAGACAGTAGCTACTTCAACGATGACAAGGTTGACTGGAGCGAAGTGCATCGCGAAAACTTGGCAGCGCTTTCTCGCAGTGATATTGTGATTATCGAAGCCTCTACATACTCTTTTCAGAATGGCTTTTTTCTTTCTCAAGCTCTTCTAGCTAAGAAACCCGTCTTGGTTGTTGCACGGCTTAACTCAAGAACACACCCTCTGTTTGGCATAAAAGATAAATTGCTAACGACAAAGCAATACGAAAAAGAGGACGAGCTTGCAAAAATTGTAAATACATTCATCAAAAATAATACGATCCCCACCAAGGACTTACGCTTTAACTTCTTCATTGATCGCCAGATCTATAATTATCTTCGCGAAGTGTCATACGAAACGGGTAAAAATAAATCGGAGATTATTCGCGAGCTCCTCGAACAAGAGATCGATAAGGAAAACTAGTACACATGCTCGTTCATCTTGCTAGCAGTCTTCGTAATCATGAAAAGGACCTTCCTCATCTACGGAAGATCGTCAGTCTCATACATGATCACGACAGTACACTCGCGAATAACTGGATTGAGGCGGCGGTCGTACGACAGAAAAACGATGTCCATATCGCAGACTGGACGCCGTTCGTGGCAAACGCAATGGAAACATTAAAGCAAGCCGATGTCGTTATAATCGAAGCAACTCACTATTCATTTAGCCAAGGCTACCAGATGGCTGCTGCACTTGAACATAACAAGCCTGTACTCGTCATCTCAAGAGATCGTTTAAACAAGAAGTATATAACAGGCTTCACTAACAGCCTGCTTTCGTATGGTCAATACACGACAGAGGATGAACTGGTACGACTCGTGTCCACGTTCCTGAAAAAGAATACGATCCACGTTAAGGACCTTCGATTTAATTTCTTCATCACTAAAATGATTGCGCAATATTTAGACAGAAAAGCACACGAAACGGGTAAAAATAGGTCGGAGATTATTCGCGCTATCCTCAAAAAAAGAATCAATGCGAGAATTAAACGATGAGCGACTTCACTACAAAAGTTTACCTAGTCGCAAGCGCCAACGACCTTCCAAATGATCTTCCTTATCTCCAGAAAATTATAGAGATTATCTATAAGAACCGTACACTTCTCACGCGCGATTGGATTGGGGCCGCTATAGCGCAAAAAAGACGCACTCCCGACGTTGAAGATAACGATTGGAAAGCAATCGTTGATGAAAGCTTGGAAGCAATCAAACAGTCGGACCTTGTTATTGCAGAAATATCTCTGTCCGATTTTAACCAGGGTATTCAAACCTACATCGCCGCTCAGTATAAAAAACCAACCCTTGTACTTACCAGAACACCAATAGAGGGTCAATTCATTTCAGGTCTCGAAGGTACAAACAAATATCTGACGTTAAAACCATACTCTACCGTAGATGAGCTTGAGCAAATCATAACATCATTCATAAACCAACATAGTATCCCACTTAAAGATCTCCGGTTCAATCTATTCCTCGACCGACCTATCTTTAAGTATCTTCGTGATAAATCTTACGAAACGGGCATGAATAAGTCGGAGATTATTCGTGAGCTTATTGAACAAGATATTAAACGCCGCGACAACAGATAATGTTAACCCTCACCCAGAATCTTGGTGATCTAACCTTTAAGCGCCTGCGTCACCCTATCAGCAGTAGATAGCTCCATCGAGACACCTTCAAGCGCTCTGGTTGCATCATTGAGGTTATAGCCAAGCGCCATTAGTGCTTCTAGCGCCTCATCCGTGTGTGCAAATTGTTGCGAAACACCAGTGTCGCTAACGTTAGTACGGATAGCAAGACCCACCTTATCAGTAAGATCTACGACGACGCGCTCTGCAATTCGCTTGCCCACTCCTGTTGCCTTAGTGATAAATACAGCATCACTGTTTGCGATCGCATTACGCACTGTTTCACTATCACCAAGACTGAGAATGGC
>CAZTOK010000079.1:0-3635 GCA_964615445.1 uncultured Candidatus Saccharibacteria bacterium
CATTGTTGCTGACGTTCTTTTTCCGTTATATGCGTGAAGTTGTTGAAGGTGGATTTATTTATCTGGCAAAACCTCCACTCTTTAGTATAAATAGGGGTCAGAAAAAGCAGTATGTATATGATGAGTCGGCGCTCGAAAATGCTCTCAATGAGATTATCGCTGGTAAAAAGACGCGCAACGTTCTTATGGATGAAAATGAGGATCGCGTGAAACAGGCAGGCGTCACTATCTCACGTTTTAAAGGACTTGGAGAGATGGATGCAGATCAGCTTTGGGAGACAACTATGAATCCTGAGAATCGCGTTTTAATTCAGGTTCGCGTTGAAGATGCAGAGCGTGCTGACGCTATATTTACTAAACTTATGGGCGATGAAGTTCCACTTCGCAAAGCGTTTATCCAAACCCGGGCAAAAGACGCTGACTTAGAAGAATTGGACGTATAGGAGAGAGACGATGGATGACGATATTACACAAAATGACGATACTCCGCTAGAGGATAACGCGCCAATCGAAGGGGAGTTGTTAGAAAAAACTATTGGTCTTGAGCATCGCACTCTTGAGACAGTCATGGAAGACAACTTCTTTCGCTATTCAATGAGTGTGATTATCGAACGTGCTCTTCCAGATGTTCGTGATGGTTTAAAGCCCGTTCACCGTCGTATTATGTATTCGATGAACCAGAATGGTAATCGCTCTGGTAGCAAGTTCGTAAAAAGCGCACTCATCGTTGGTGACGTCATGGGTAAGTACCATCCACATGGAGATAGTGCGATCTACGAGTCGATGGTACGTTTAGCGCAGCCGTGGTCGCTTCGCTATCCGATGATTGATGGACAAGGAAACTTTGGCTCAATGGATGGTGATCCGGCGGCTGCGATGCGTTATACAGAGGCGCGTATGCAAAAAGTTGCTGACGAAATGCTCGTTGATATTGAGAAAGAGACGGTTAATTTCCGTGATAACTATGATGGCTCACGTCAAGAACCTGTTGTTCTCCCTGCTAAAGTACCAAACTTGTTGCTCAATGGCCAAATTGGTATCGCTGTGGGTATGGCAACGAATATTCCGCCGCATAACCTTGGTGAATTGGTAGATGCCTCGATTGAATTAATTGAAAATGAGCATGCAACACTCGATGACTTGCTAAAGCATGTTAAAGGTCCTGATTTTCCAACTGGTGCGACGGTGTATGGCGGCGCCCCAATGAGACAAGCATATTTAACAGGACGTGGAAGTGTAACTGTTCGGGCAGTTGCAGATATCGAAGAAACTAAGAAAGGCCGTCATCAAATTGTCGTGACGGAAGTGCCTTATGGTGTGAATAAGGCAACGCTTATAGAAAAAATTGGTGAGTTATATAAAGATAAAAAGATTAACATTAGTGATCTTCGTGATGAGAGCGCGCGTGGCAAAGTTCGCGTCGTTATAGAAGTAAAGAAGGATGGATACCCCAAAAAGATTCTTAATCAGTTGTATAAACTAACCGCTCTACAAACAAGCTTTAATTACAACATGCTAGCGCTTATTGACGGCATTCAGCCAAAAGTCCTTGGTCTTCAAGAAATGTTGCAAGAGTTTATTAAGCACCGTCAAAAAGTAGTTCGTCGACGCACGGAATTCGAGCTGCGCAAGGCTAAGGAGCGTGCTCATATCCTCGAGGGCCTCAAAATTGCCCTTGATCATATTGACGAGGTAATCGCCACTATCCGCGCGAGCAAGTCTCGTGATGAAGCTGAAGCTAACTTAATTGAGAAGTTCAAGCTGAGTCAGATTCAAGCTAAGGCTATTCTTGAAATGCAGCTCCGTCGCCTCACTGGACTTGAGCGCGATGCGATTGAAAACGAGCTAAGCGAATTGCTTATTCTTATTGGCAAGCTTGAGACAATTTTGGCAGATGAAAAGGAGATCCTTAATATTATCAAAACCGAACTCCTTGAAATGAAAGAGAAATATGGTGATGATCGTCGTTCAAAGATGATTAATCATGAGCTTGGTAGGTTTAGTGATGAAGAGCTTATTCCCGAGGAAGAGTCCGTTATACTTCTTACAACAGAAAACTACATCAAGCGAACTTTACTAAGCGAGTATCGTCGCCAGAACAGGGGTGGTAAGGGTAAGCGTGGTATGACAACTAAGGAAGAGGATATTATTGATCAACTTGTTCCAGCGAGTACTCATGACTATCTCCTATTCTTTACAAATAAAGGCCGTATTTTTCGCCTTAAGGCCTATGAAGTTCCTGCTGCCAGCCTTGCCGCAAAGGGTGTGGCCGCGGTTAACTTGCTGCAATTACAGCCAGAAGAGAAGATTACGTCGATCATTCGTCATGAAAAGGATGCTAATGAAGAGGGCTATCTCTTTATGTCAACCACCAAAGGAACAATTAAAAAGACTCCTTTTAAAGACTACGCGAACATCCGTACGAATGGTCTTATTGCGATTAAGCTTGATGATGGCGACGAACTTCGTTGGATCAAGAAAACAACAGGTAATAATGATGTAATTGTATCAACATCTGCTGGTCAGGCGGTTCGATTTAATGAATCAGACGCGCGTCCCATGGGAAGGGCTGCTCGTGGTGTACGTGGAGTACGCTTGCGTCCTAATGATACGGTGGTGGGAATGGATATCGTTGATGGTGATGCACAAAGTCTTATTGTAATTAGCCAAAAGGGCTATGGAAAAATAACTAAGGTTGCCAACTTCCCAAGTCACAAACGTGGTGGAGTTGGTATTAAAGCTGCGGTAGTGACAGCTAAAACAGGGCCACTCATAACAGTGCGCACTCTCGAAGCTGATACCAGTGAGATCCTGCTTATCTCTAACAATGGCCAGGCGATTCGTGTTGCCCTAAAGGACATTCCAACTCTTGGCCGAACTACTCAAGGTGTACGTATTATGCGTCTTAGCGACGGAGATGCTGTTTCATCAATTGGTTTAATGCCAGAACAAGCACAAAGTAGCGAAGAAGAAGAGGTGTAAAAATATGACTTGGCTATCACCTTACATTATTGCAATCGTTGCTGCCTGGCTTCTAGCGCACGTAATAAAGTATGTGATCGCTTTTTCTAGAGGTACTCAGCTAGACCTTACTCATCAGCTGTTCATCTCTGGCGGTATGCCGAGTTCACATGCGGCAACTTCTGTTGCGATCTGGGCAGTTATCTTGTTAAAAGACGGTATTGCCTCCGGCCTATTTGGCCTCGCGACATTCGTTGTGCTCGTCGTATGTTATGACGCTGTTAAGGTCCGTCGCTCCTCTGGGGAACAGGGGGAAGCGATTGAAGCGCTTATTAAAGAAACAAAAAGTAATATTCGTATTCCGCGGGCTGCTAAAGGTCATACTCCTTTAGAGGTAGCAGCGGGTGCCATCTTCGGTGCCACTATGGGATTAGTTGTCTTTTTAGCTACAAAATAATGGGAAATAACTCTTGACGCCACCCCTAATCATGAGGTATGCTGAGTATCAGTCTGGTCGCCACTACTGGCGATACGCAGCTTGTGGAGTTGGACAGATGAAGTTGAACTTTGACAATTTAGTTGTGCAATATCATCGTCAGTCTATTTTATAGACGTATCGTAAGATACATCTTTTATGGAGAGTTTGATCCTGGCTCAGGATGAACGCTGGCGGA
>CAZTOK010000080.1:0-3518 GCA_964615445.1 uncultured Candidatus Saccharibacteria bacterium
GTTATTCGTTCGGTTCAACTGTGATGTCGGCATTTGTGTGAACACTCACGACATCATCAAGATCATCGAGTGCGTCGAGTACTTTTAGTGCCTTTTTAGCAACCTCAGGATCGCTAATTTCTACCTGCGCGTTCGGTACGTATTGCAGCTCTGCGCCAGTAATTGTCAGACCAGCTTCAGCAAGTGCTGTACGTACCTTCGCAAGATCTTTGAGTTCTGTGTATACAATAATTTCACCGTCTTCCTCAACGGCGTCTTCCGCGCCTGCGTCCAAGATAGTAAGAAGCGCATCTTCGCCAGTTGTCTGGACATTAATCACACCTTTGCGTGTAAACTGAAACGCCACGCTACCAGGCTCAGCCATACTTCCGCCATTCTTAGTGAAAGCACTACGAACGTCTGGGTAGGTACGATTTTTGTTGTCGGTTGCTGTTTCAACAATAATGCCAATACCACCCGGACCGTAACCTTCGTATGTTGCTTCTTCAAGCTGTGCCGCATTTTTATCACTCACGCGGTCGATTGCGCGTTGGATATTATTGTTTGGCATGTTTGCCTGCTTTGCCTTTTCGATAGCAAGAGCCAGAGCAGAGTTCATCGTAGGATCAGTGCCGCTACGTGCAGCTATAGCAATTAGGTTTCCAATTTTAGTGAAGACAGCACCACGCTTAGCATCTTTAGCACCTTTTTCGCGTTTAATTGTTGACCATTTACTGTGTCCTGACATACCTGATTCTCCGTTAACTCGCACTGTATTTGTTTTTATTATAACAGACATGCTCGTTTAAGAATTCAACCAAAAACCTGAGCGCTCCTTTCGTGATCTATAGGAAGTACCCACTCCAAGATAACTTGCTTAAGTGTCAACTTTTTGAATGCATGGAGCTCTTTAGAAATTGCCTCCAATCTTCGGCGCCTTCCTCCCTAAACAGTTCAAAGAGAAAATCAATCATAATCTTCTGCCGTCGCTCACCTTCTTCTTTACCAGATCGAGTCATTAATATCGGCGAAATCTTTAGCAGTTTATCAAAAAAGTGTTGGACGCTGTGATTCCTGTCCGAAGATCGATATTCCGATGCTGATATTTCATCACTTCTTGGCGACAATGATCTATCGAAGAACAGGTTTCCTTTTGATGTATTGTACGCATACGTTCTTAATATACCTTCCGCACCAATAGAATCACACATGTCCGCATCACTTACGATCATACCTTCGAGAGTTGTAGGGCGTACTCCTTCTAAATACTTGTTATACCCCATAGTACTAATGATTCCGAGCACCTTATCTTTCGTAACATTAATAATACGGTGTTCATCAAGAATCTTATTGGCATTTAATAAGTTTTTAGCATTATATTCACCAAAAATCTTGTAATCATCTACCTCGTGCAAAAGACTTGCCATAGTAATAATATCTCTATCCGCACCTTCACGCTCTGCAAACTTCAGTGCTAAATTAAGTACCCTTTCAATATGGTCAAATCCGTGACCATTGTTGTTATCGTTGAATAATTTTACTACAGATGTCGCCACTCCATCATATGTTGTCATAATTTCCCCTTTTATGAGCTACGTTATAATTCAAGTACTTCACTCCAAGAGCGTACTGCGTAATCGGACAACTTATTTATTTCAAAACGATCCCTCTCTGACCATTTATCGTATACGCAGACGACATCTGCGCCTGCTTCTTTAGCAGATCGTATTCCGGACAAGCTATCCTCAAACACTAGCACGTGGCTAGGTCTTATCTTAAAGTAATCGATTACTTTAAGATAAGATTCCGGGTGTGGCTTGCGTCTATCGACGTCGTCAGATGTAACGACCAGATCAAAAAAATGCAACGGCTTAATTATCCCAGCGGTTTTTGATTTTTCCGATGTATAAAATACCAAATCGCGTAATTCAGAATTTGTTACTAATGCAAGCTTCATATCTGGAATTTGTCGTAATTTTCTTAATACCTTATGAGCGTCCATTTTGTAACCTATTTGACTCTGAATATCCGGTGCCAACTTATATACATTATCCCAAATACTATTTATTGGTAGGCTACCACTTCCATGTTCTACATCTAGATAACGAAAATAATCGTCCCTAGAATTACCTACAGCTGCATTCTTTATTCTTAAGGATAACTCGCCAAAATAACTTAAAGGCAACTCTACTCCATAGAATTTTTTTAAGAAAAGTTGATCCCATATAGTATAGAAATCCAATGAGTCAACTAAAGTCCCGTCCCAATCAAAGGCGATCAGTTCATACTTTTTAAAGTTCAATTCCGAAATATTTTTCATCAATGATCCATCTTACTAACGAGATTTAGGTGCATCCCTCGCAAGCTTCGCTAATTCGTAAGCGTACGGCATATATTCTTCTGGTGACTTTACGCCATTCTCAAGAATCCTAAGATAAATATCAACAGAACTCCTCCCTTTAAGATACAAGCCTGATGAAGTTACCGCCTTCTTTATATCAACTACTAGTTGTTTTTGCTCGTTAGATAGATTCTGTAATTTCATTAGGATCTCACGACTAAACGGAAGTGCATTGTTGTTCTCGTCAGTCTTATCAAATAGACAAACATCAAGATTCCATAGCTTTCCATTTTCATGAAATGCTTTTAACATAATAAGAATACACTTAAGATTTCTACCACCCTTAAAGTTATTGTGGAATGAAATCAAATCTCTGGTTTTTATTTCATAAACATTATCAAGATTTAGCAGATCTCCAACTAATTCTTTCTGCACCATCTTCAACTCGTCAGGCTGAAGCCAAAGTTCAATGTCTACGTCACGATCATACATCGTTTCCCATGCATAGCTTCCGATAAAATTCATTTCACCATATTTTTCAATCAATGGCCGTATACCCATCAACAACTCAGATGCTTCTTTATGCAGTTCAAGTGCGTTTCCAGCGTGATTAGTAAATCTATCTTTCACAAGTTCTGTGATCCTTCTACCAATTGGATTCTCCCAGCCTAGAATTTTGCTCATCTCGTTAAGCTCAACCAAATTTGTTGATACAATACTTCCGTCAACATCGATATTTCGATCTTTAATACCAGACACCTTTGCATAAACTCGAAGCTGGTTATCTGTTTTACCATTTCTGTCCGTACGAACCAGATACCCAATCGGCTCCCATTCGATTACCACCCCGCCCGTCTCCTCGCTGCTCCGAGTAATTAGCTCAACTTTGCTTCCTATCTTGTGAGCGCCAAAACGACCGACACCCTTCTCCCCAATCGGTAGGCGCTTAGGACGAACAAATGCAAAGTCAAAAGTAGCCTGCTCACCGTGCTCAAGGAATTGTTTTTTAAAGTCAGCTCCCGGCTCCAGCCATACATTCGTAACAGTATCAAGAGTCATACCAACCCCGCCATGGCCGTTGGCCTCGACGCCCTGCAAAGCCGCTAACAAATATCGGCAAGACCCACCACTCGGCGCCCCCTAACCAAGAAAAAACACCCATCAATCGATGAGTGTCTTTTCTTGGTGAAGCCACTGA
>CAZTOK010000081.1:0-3504 GCA_964615445.1 uncultured Candidatus Saccharibacteria bacterium
GGTGAAGTTCCTTTAATTACCGTGAGTATGTGTTGAGGGAAATGGGGGCTGGACATTCTGCTTCCGTAAATGAAATCTTTGGAGGAGGCTTTCTGCCGTATATAGCGCTCCTGCCAAAATTGAAAAGACTAACCACATGCCAACCAGTATATAGTACGCATCACTTAAACAGGACAGCCGGTTTGGTTCGTCCTCTATGCCCTCAAAATAACCAAACAAAAACACCCCATTTTACAGGGGCGTTTTTGATGAATTTGAATTCGTACTCTTGGTGCACCATAGCAGACGTTAAGATAACTTTTTCGGATGATACAGAAGCCGATACCAATGGAGTTCGGAAACTCTTAGACAACTTAACAGGTAATAACCCGCGACATCAATAAATCTGATTATGGGAATCGGGGTCGAGAGACTCATAATGTTCTTCGGTTTCTCGGTGCACAACGCGTAAGTCGCCGACGCGGAGACCTTTTCAACCCCTTAAGGGCCTGAAAGATGGCATACCGTCAGGACCGACTAGTATGTTCACTCATCAGCTCTTGATCCCGAGCTAATACTGTTGCAGCCAGTCTACTGAGTCCAAAAGCCGCAAGGCCATAGTCCTCCGGCGCAACAGGTTCTGTATCATCGCCATGTATTGACACACCGACTCTTATGTATTCGCCTCTGGTGTCTGGCACTTCCGCGGGGTAGGTTATTTCGTGCTTAACTTCCACCCGTCCAGCACTGGGCGCCGTCGGGTCATCACTAGGGAAACGTATCTGTACATTTTCAGTGTTTCGCTCTCCCCTATGCCTCCGTAAGCGATGCAAGCGGATTGCCTGAGGTTCGGCACCATTAGCCATCCGGTCTTTGGCGATTTTCCATTCCTCGCCCGGCGTACCCACCTCGGCACCTTCTGCATAACTAACACAGAAAGTAATGAGTTCGCCGCCAGCTTTCCACCTTTTACCTAGGTCGAGATATGAGCCATTCCGATGACCTGCATTCTCCTCTGATATGCCTTCAGGACCTCCAAAAAGCTCAGGAATAATCTTGGTCAGTGTAGGTGCAAAATCTTGGAATGCTGCGTCTAAAGACTCTTTTGATGCTATCCGACGTGGATCTATTGCGGCCATATTAGCAAGCGCCAAGCGAGCCGCTTCGACGGTAACTTCTGCTTGCTCGCTCAGGGGCACTGTACGCTCCGAGGGTAAGTTATCTGGCGCCACCCCCAGTTCCCCTATTCCCACCACTGTCCCCTCATAAACATAAGGAACTAGCTCTCCGCCGGCTGAGAACGTATTAGCGGCATCGTTACGATCTGTTTGTGCTTCTTCGCCGTGACCCTGATGCCCGGTATCCTTCATAGTCTTAATGCTAACGAATCTGCACCCTATTGTCAAAGAGGCCGCATCAAGAGAGATTTTGGGCCAATGGCAGATACAAAAAGATACCGGAAAACCAGCTTCTTTATATGTAATTCTAAAATGGTGCCGCATAGCAGACGTTAAGATAACCCTACCGGATGATCCTGAAGCTGATATCAATGAGGTCCGGGAACTATTGGACGACTCAGCAGGTAGGGACTCGCGACATCAATAGACCTGGTTATGCGAACCAATGCCGAGAAACTCATAATGTTCTTCGGTCTCTCGGTACACAACCCGTAAATCACCACCGACCGAAAAAGCACGGAGGCCTTTCTTTGCGCCTACAAGAGCATGGTCGTCTAGCGGATAGTCGCGTACGCCCTCCATGAATAATTGAAGTCTGGCTTGGAATTGCTTTTTGAGTTTTGTATTTGGCGATATTCGACTTTGAAAATTCTTTTCAAACTTACGATGGCGACGAATAGGCTTCATTCCTACAGATCTTTCATAAAGTCTTCAACGGAATGAAATTCTTTGACGTTGCCTGCCTTTTTTTCAGTATCTAGCTCAGTGATCATTTGCTCATAACGAGCATTGGCTTCAGGACTAAGCACGACCGCTTTGCCATCAAAGTCGAGCTTACGGCCGTCAGCTTCGGCTTTTGCCCAAACACGGATATAAGCTTGAGCGGAGTCAAAACCTAGGGCACGGGCACGGCGCTCTAAGCCTTCGCGCACTTCTTGATCAATTGGGATCTGTAGTTTAGTAGTCATAGTACTAAAATGGTATCAAAGTAGTATACCTGTGTCAAGATTGAGTAATGCAGCTAGAGAAGCGGGCGAGCATCCACAACACCTAGAATGAGCTTTGCAACTTCTTGAGGCGTGTCTTCTGCGCTCACCGGTACCGCACCTGCATCGAGTAATCGCTTCTCAAATTTGTGTTTCCAACTTAGCACCCAGTCCCTGTTTACTGTGGTACTTCCAAATTCACCGGACCGACGTGTCGATAATCGTTTAATAGTGGCCTCGTCCGAAATGGTCAACATAATAACAAGATCGAAAACGTCCCAGATATCGAAAGTATTAGACATGCCGCCACAATAGAAGGTCAATTCTGATGTCTGAGATGCTACTAGCTTTTCCAGCCTCTGCTTATTGCAGTTCCAATCAACGCCTTCACTGATTTGTTCTAGATTGCCAGGCATGACTTCACCAGTTTTTTCATTAACTAATTCGTATAAACCATCGATAGACTCAATATCAATAGCGTCATATCTCAACGCGTAGAGTGCTTTGCAAACACTACTTTTGCCGGTGCCAGAAACGGCTGTGATTAATACAGATTTTCTCATTACTTAAGTCGCCTGTAGATCGAGCCATCCGCGGACTGCTCAGTGACTCTGTAAGTACTAGTTCAAAGCTTGAGCTAAGCAGACGTTGGCTACGGCAGTTACCGCGAAGCTGACTTATGTAGTATAGAGCTTACGAGCGTTTGATACGGCAGGCCCTCCTCCGCAGCCTTCGCCTTGAGCTTATACACATCCCTTTCTGAAAGGCGAATGTTGATATTGGTTGTTTTATTCAGAGAATTCTTGGCGGCACGAACAGCCTCCTGCTTGGCCTCTTCCAGGTCGCTCACCGACGTAAACTTTCCGGACTCAATTTCGCCCAGCTGGGTCTGCTCTTCTTGATCCAGGTCGTAATATTTCATAATTCTTCTCCTTTCAGATACAGTTTTGTCCATTTTCTACTTGGATAGATAGTCTTTAGGAAGATCTTCTCGCCTTCTTTTACAAAAGGTACTGCGTAGATGTAACTTGAGATTTCGACAATGTAAATACGTTGGTTGGGGTACTTTGCCGGATTGATATGAGCGACTATGTCATGCAGCCTTCCTTCGCTAATAGCCACGACAACATCTTCAAACGATACTTCGCGCTCGGCCTTGAGCTGGTCATTCTTAGGTTCGCTCCAGTCAAAGTAACTCATGCTTTTATATTATGACAAATGACATGCTTTGTCAAAGATAGGCGATGCTCATAACCCTCCTGTTCGGGCCACGTCCCGGCTTGCGTACAGCCCAGTCAATGCCGGCCAGCACTATTCCGGCAATGAGCGCCCCAGTAATCGCTGTATGTTGATGTTGCACA
>CAZTOK010000082.1:0-3461 GCA_964615445.1 uncultured Candidatus Saccharibacteria bacterium
GTAGTGAAGCAACTTGACCCAGAGGCTAAATTACTTGTTTTAACATCTTCGCTTGACCAAAGATGATATGCATTGCCTGGTGATTTAGGCTATAATCATATGTAATACAGCGTATCCGGAGAAGCAATATGACGGCTGAACTTATGCTCGTTTCCGTTAACCATCGCACTATTGATATCAATAAAAGCGTCTACACTTTACTATTTGATAATTCTAGCGTCCATAGTCTAGCGCCCTATCAACGCTCCTTGGCCGAAAGTCGTATTTCCTTTGCAGAACTCTCAAGGCTAGCTCGTAAAGCAGATATACCTTATGCCTTGTTTTTTGGTGACCTCAAAATGGCGGAGTCTAACCTTAAACGTAAGAACGATATTCTACTAGGTGGGGTATCTAAGGGTACCTTTTCTGTAAATTCGCGTGGCAACATTGAGCTACGCGACATTGAGTTGATAGTAAAGGATTTACTCCGCAAGCAGTCTGTTATAAAAAAATATACCAAACACCCGGATAATCCCATCGTAGGCAAACTAAAGAATTCCAAACTAAATCTCGATAAACAAGCAGATATTGCCAGACAACTAATTGGCCTAGACTTAAACTACTTACATAAGCACGGGAAAATCACCTCGTTTGACTACCTTGTCTCAATTTTTGAGGCAAGTGGAGTATACATTTCGCAGAGCTCCAGAACGTTTATGCCCCAAAATATTCAGAATAATATTCGCTTCAGTGGGATTTGTATACGTGACAAAAAGATCCCCTTTATATTTCTTAATAGCAAGGATGATACGGACAGCTTCGAGCCAGCTGGAAGAAAAATATTCACACTTATTCTACTTTTTGTATGTCTTTTAAAGGGAAATTTTAAACCACTTACATATAACGATCAATCTTCTGAACGGATTGAGGATAGCCATTATCTATTAGCTGAGGAAATTTTACTTCCTAGTAACTCTATTGGTTCTGCTGTACTTAAAGATATCAATGACTTAAAGAACCGCGCCCAAGCCCATTCAGTAACACCGAGCGCCTTCTTAATGCGACTGCGACATATGGGTATCATTACTGATGAGAGTGCGTCTAATTACGGAGATACACTAAAAGCAGAGTTTGAGGCAAGAACCAAGCAATCTGGCGGGCAGCCAGTGCCAGCAGCTAAAGGCTTCAAGAAATACAATGGCACAGCCTGCTCAAAAGCAATTATTAATTTGGTTGACCAAACGATACTGAGTAAAGGCGAAGCCCGTAAAATATTATTTCAGAATAAACAAAAAACGAGCTTTTTAGAAGATTTTCGGAATATACTATGAAGTTTGAAGATAAATATCTTTTAGATACAGTGGCTATATCAAAGCTCAATAGACTAGAGCTGGAATCATCTTTTTTACGTGATGATTGTAAGATTCCCGAGGAAGTACTTTATGAATGTCGTGACTTCAAACACGTTAAATTACTGAATAGTCTTGTCATCCCCGTAACTATTGAGTTAATCAGTACCGCGCAAACGGTTATCCTGGGGCTTGACGATGACGATAAAATTATAGATCTGTATAATAATGAGGGGAACGGCGACATTATACTCTTGGCAACCGCGTTACACGAGATGTCCAAGAACGGCATACAACTGTTTAAAACAAATTGGGTGATAGTAACCGACGACCGCCTACTAACTGAGAGGGCAAGAGAGTTCAGCATAGATAGCATATCTTCGAAGGAATTCCGAGACATTGTTAAGCAGTAAGTTCATATAGTCGATGTAGTGCGTATACCATGGACTAGGCTTGCGACGGTGATAAGCGGCCTCTATTGTTGATTAAATACTCTCTGAGCTCACTATTACCTGTTAGCTCATTAATAAGCTCCTCATACACCTCTCCGCTGGCCTGTTCAGAAGGCTGGGCCTCGTCGAGACTGGCAAAGAGTTCGAGTAAGATACCGGGATATCTCTCAAACAAGGCAACCACTTTCTTTAATCCATAATTCTTAAGCCTAAAGGTCTTCGACTCATTTAAAAATCCCTCAAACAGGATCCCCTTTATATATGGCACAGGATAATTACTGTAGTCATTCATAAGAGACGTAAGATACACACCAGCAGCGCTAGAGCTACCATCGGCAGCCTGAAGTATGTTCCTGCCAAGATTCTCCTGTTGCTGCTCAGTAAGTGATGCTATGTGGATGCGATCATTGTAATTCAACATTTCTATTGCAGCATTTTGTCGAGGCCAAGTATGAGATTTTAGCTCTTCGATTAGCTTATCGTAGGCTATGTTCGTTTTAAGGCGCGCATTCTTCATAATATGGAAATCCATTGCTGCAAATGCTATTCTTTGCACCCCGCTCAGCTCCCCTCCCTCTAGGAGGGGCTCAAGAAGCTTGATGCCAGAAGGTGCTACCTCTGCGTTAGTAAACGCATATGATACTAAAGAATTCTGCGCCCTTTGACCAACTTCTCTGTAGAGGTCAGTGTTCTTTAAAAAGATTCTTTGCGAAGTTCGAGGACAACCAAGAACAAAGTCATGCCATTGTTCCTGCGTAAGAAAATCTGTGCCTATTGCCTTAAAGAACTCGGGTAGAAAGAATGTTCCACGAACAAATAAGTCTGCGAGGGAGGGGTCGCTCATATTTTCCAATCTACTACTGTATACATTTGCGAGGTGCCTATAGCTCGTAGGATCGATGCGAGGAGCAATCTCGCGCGCATATGATTCTACGCTCTCCTTGCTACGCTCAAGGAAGTCAACACTAAGTGTTAACCTATCTATTAGCGTCTCCACATACTTTCTGCGATATAGTGTAGGTTTTTCCAGTACCTCGGCGACTACATTGCTAGCGGCGCTAAAAAGTTCTGCTTCTGATGGCGCAGACTCATAAGGATGGCTGTAAATACATCTCATATCATATATATAGGCAAGCTTTCGCTCTGAGACATCATCTACAAGCTCATATTCATGCGCCCGTTTTAAAATCAACGTATCGGCACTGAGTTTATTTGCTTCTCTACCTTCGATCTCTGTTACGAATTGTTGAGCTCTATTATCGCGAAGAGAGGCTTCTTTGAGTTTTCTCTTGAGTGATTCTGCACAACAAATCCATATTAATATATACGCGCCTCGAAATGCGCCACCGGCAGCTGAAGAAATTGCCTCCTCGAATAGAGGCTTATCTTCCTCTGAGAGAATGGCTTCGCGAAAATTAGCAAGATCAGGCATTATCTTGCTAAGTGTATCATCTTGGGTTGAATAGAGACAGGGTCCTATTGGGCGAACTGCTAACAGCTTAATGTACTCGTAAGCCTGCTCTAAGCAGAGCTTATTACTATTTTCTTGTCTTGCGAATTGTAGCTATGGCACCAGCGCTCACAGCAGACCAAATAACTAAGTCTGTAAAAAGAGCTTTAAAGCTGACATTATTTCCAACGTTAATGGCCCATACGGCGCCTACATTATCTACAGGATCAC
>CAZTOK010000083.1:0-3387 GCA_964615445.1 uncultured Candidatus Saccharibacteria bacterium
TTTTTTATTTAGAGTAGTTCTCTCTTAGTAAAAAGGTTTTGCTTTGTTTTTGCAATATCTGACCGTCCTTTACGATAACAACACGCCGCCGTCAACGACAATTTGTGCACCCGTCATATAAGATGATAGATCGGAGGACAAAAAGAGCGCAACCTTACCAATTTCGTCTGGCTCGCCAAAGCGATGCATTGGTATGCGGGCCAAAAAGGGTTTTACTTGTTCTGGCACTACGCCGTCGCTCATGCCAGTTCCTGGCGTTGCTATGCCGCCGGGAGCAATGGCATTGACGCTAATATTATACTGAGCGAGCTCGAGAGCGGTGCTCTTTGTAAAACCCCATGCTCCATGTTTGCTCGCGTCGTAATGCGCCAGTCCAAGCATTGAGGGATGCAGGGCATCGACAGACGTTATATTGATTATTTTGCCGCCCTCGCCACGATGTTTCATGTGTTCACTAACCGTTTTAGTGCAAAGAAACAGGCCCCGTAAATTAACATCAATGACGCGCATAAAATCTTTCTCAGCCATATCTTGTAACGTCTTCATTGGGTAGATGCCAGCATTATTTACCAAAATATCGATAGCACCAGACAACTCAGCAGCATCATTAACCATAGCTTGGACCTGAGTATCGTCACTAACATCTACCGTGCAAAATAATGCAGAATTTGGCCGAACACTAACAAGCTCTTCTACGAGCTGTGAACCTTTAACGGCATCTACATCCGCCACGACAACACAAGCACCAGCTTCGTGCAGGCGTCGGACAATTGCCTCGCCGATTCCAGCCGAACCACCCGTTACGAGCGCTACTTTGTCATTGAGTTCTATGGATTCGCTAATAGTTTTCTGTGCCATATCTGCCCCCTTGCTGTATGTTCTATTATGCACGGCTGCCAATTGCTTGGCTAATATTATCTAGGCCATCGCGGCGCAATAAATACACCAACCCTTTATTGATTTGGCCGATCAATTGCGGCCCCTCAAAGATCATACCCGTAATGAGTTCGATCAGACTCGCGCCAAGTGTAATTTTGGTGTAAGCATCTTCGGCCGAGAATACACCGCCAACACCAATGATCGTAAATCGGCTGCCGTACTCACGATATGTTTGGCGAATAAGACGATTGCTTGTTTCCCAAGTTGGCTTACCACTCAAGCCACCAGGAACTGATTCAGGAAGTTGGTCGCGCAAACGGGCCCGTGCCTGACTTTTTGCCAGATTACAAATAGTTACACCTGATACATTATGGCCGCTTGCTACGTCTAACAAAGCACTAAATTGCGCCCAGGTAAGATCGCTTGGCATTTTAAGAAAAATTGGTTGCACTATATGCATATCGTCAATTTGTCGGAGTAGATGCTCTAGTCGTTTTGGGGTCGTAAATGTTTCGCCGCCATACGCATTGGGGCAGGATATATTAAGCGTAAAGAGCGATGCCTGGGGAAGCGCTTGAAGGTGGTGTACGCTTGCCGTGTAATCTTGAATGGCGAGTTGTTCATTTGCAGTGGTTGGTGCATTCGTCTTGGCAATAGATACATTTAGGGGGAAATTGCTGAACGTATCTTTTGGATACGCCTCAATAGCCCGACGGGCACAGTATGCGCCGTTGTTGCCTAGGCCAGCATGCACCACAAGCGACTTGGCCTTTGGTAGTCTGTAGAACCATGGACGTGGATTGCCAGTACATCGCTGGTGAGTTACCGATCCACCCTCCATAAACCCAAAACCCACTGCCTTAAGTAATGGTGCTAGTTGTATATTTTTGTCAAAGCCCGCGGACAAGCCAACAGGGTTAATGAATGTAATGTCATGTACCTTCTGCTGGAGATATTGAGGATTTTGATAGGCCCATGAAGCATGCACTGCATGTAAAAGCGTTGGATGACGCTGTAGTTTTTGAGATAAGGCCAGCATGTTATCGTGTACTGCATCCGGCTGATGCATAAAGAGAAGTGGCTTTGCGACATGACGATAGCCCAGTGTGGTTGTTTTGCTAATAAGTGTGTTCATAGTAATGTCCCCCAGTAATACCAAAACTTAACGACCAAGGTACCAATAAGTGCAAGATTCCAAAGAACAAGTATCTCTAGAGGATATTTCTGAACAATATAAAAGATAAACGCAGCCGCACCATTGCGAGGCACTTTATACATGTGTTCTCGTATGGCATATACGCTAATTCCCAGAAAAACAGGGAAGATTGTTAGCCACACCAGAAAGCACCATGGACAAATAGCATGGATTCTAAAAACACTCTCGAAATACAGATACAACATAAATCCTAGCCCGATTGCCGCAACAAGGTGCATAGTACGCCAGATCCATACCTTAAGACGTACTCCCGTCGCCAATAATACGCCAACTGTTCCGAGCGCTGTAAATGCCGCTATTCCAAAGAAGGTGTTTGGAATGCCAGCTACCTCTGACTGCGAAGCACTCATTACTGATCCGCAGCTAAGAATCGGATTGATATTGCAGGGTGGCTTAAAGTTAGGATCAGCCAGCACACGCATTTTGTCATAGCTCAAGACAAATGAGGCAAGGAGACCGATGCAGCTTGCAATTATAAAGATATATGGCAGGCTTCGTTGCCATGTCCACGGCAACGTTCTATTGGGGAATGTACGTTTCATAACACTTGCGATACTATAAGAAGTGAACAACACCTGTATGTAATCTGCATTACACAACTATGGATATACGCCAAAAAATTACATCATTTTTCAAACAATACCCCACTCGTAGATATGATAAAAACGAGATGGTTATTTTTGCCGACGACACTATTCCTGATGTTTTTTATATCGAAAAGGGTACCGTTGCTCAGCGCACCATTAGCGACAACGGCACTACGATAACGCTCAATATATTTAAGCCTGGTGCGTTCTTTCCAATGTCGGCTGCGCTTAATCAGCAGCCAAACAGTTACTTTTTTGAAGCTCAAGAAGCGTGTGAAGTACACAAGACACCAGCCCAAGACGCTGTTACTTTTTTAGAATCAAACCCGGATGTAATGCTCGATCTTCTCAAACGTGTGTATCGTGGCACCGATGGATTACTCGCGCGACTCACTGAGCTGATGGCCGGAAATGCCGAGGATCGCATTATGACAGAACTGCGCATTGCAGCCTTGCGTTTTGGATCATTGCAGCCATCCGGAAATATCATTATCAAAATTACCGAGCACCAATTGGCGGAGCAAACCGGCCTGGCGCGTGAAACTGTCAGCAAAGCTATAAGTAGGCTCAATGCAGCTAAGCGTATCTCGACGGTACGTGGCAAAATAACATTACTCGCCGAAAAGTAGCTCAGTCTGGCATTGCTCTTGTATAATCATAAGCATGCAAGAAACTCCATCCCGTACTCCTTCACAAAAACACGTC
>CAZTOK010000084.1:0-3338 GCA_964615445.1 uncultured Candidatus Saccharibacteria bacterium
GATGCCAAGCTCGCTAAAAAAGTGGCGGCGCTTGACACCGAAGATCGTACTATCATCAAAACCTGGGCACGTGCAAGCACTATTAGCCCAGATATGGTAGGCCGAACGATCGCTGTTCACAACGGTCGTGTACACGTTCCTGTGCTTGTGTCGGAAAACATGGTTGGTCACAAACTCGGTGAGTTTAGCCCAACCCGTAAGTTCCGCAAGCACGGTGGAAAGGATAAGAAGTAATGGCTGAACTAGTTACCGTACGCGCCTACGCAAAAGGTGTTGACCTTGCGCCACGTAAGGTAAGCGTTGTTGCCGGACTTGTTCGCGGCCGCACCGTTGCCGACGCGCTTGTTATCCTTGAAAACGTTCCTCGCCGCGCTGCATTGCCTGTAAAAAAGGTGATTGCTAGTGCTGCTGCGAATGCAACCAATAACCATGGTCTTGATGGTAAAACACTTGAAATTAAAACGCTTTCAGTCACTACTGGTGCACGTTTGAAGCGGTTTAAGCCACACCTTCGCGGAACGGCATTGCCATTCCAGAAGAAATCATCAAACATTTTGGTTGAAGTAGCAGGTGTAGAGAAACCTAAAAAAGCGCCAGCCGTAAAGCCAAGCGCTAAAGAGGAGAAAGCATAATGGGACAAAAAGTTAACCCTATTAGCTTCCGCTTGCAAGTTCACAAGAACTGGGATTCACGCTGGTTTGCTGGCAAAAAAGATTTTGCTAAATGGCTTGCGGAAGATATTGCAATTCGCGACCTTATTGAAAAGAAGTTCGCATCTCGCCCAACGATCAACCGTATTGAGATTGAGCGTTCGGCAAACCTCATTACTATTACTATTCACACAGCTAAAGCTGGTGTTGTGATTGGTCGTGGTGGTGCAGGCGTTACGGAGTTAAAGGCTCAGATTGAAAAAATTGCCAGCCTACCCGTACGCATTAATATTGAAGAAGTAAAACGTCCAGAACTTGCCGCAAAGCTGGTAGCTGAAAACATTGCTCGTCAACTTGAGCGTCGTATCAACTTCCGCCGCGCAACTAAGATGGCTGCTCAAACTAGTATGAACGCTGGTGCAAAAGGTATTCGTATTGAGGTAGCTGGTCGTCTAAACAACGCCGAAATGGCGCGCCGCGAAAAGGTAATTGAAGGCTCCGTGCCGCTTCACACACTTCGTGCAGATATCGACTTCCATACCGCTCGGGCTACTATGCCAAACGGTGGCGGTATCGTTGGTGTAAAGGTTTGGATTTACAAAGGTGAAAGGCAGGATCGGTAATGTTACTTCCAAAAAAGCTCAAACACCGAAAGGAATTCAAAGGCAAGAACAAGGGTGTTGCTACCCGAGGTCACTACATTGCCTTTGGTGATTACGCCTTGCAATCACAAGACAACAACGACATCACTTCTCGTCAGATTGAATCTGCACGTCAGGCAATGACTCGTTACATTAAGCGTGGTGGTAAAATCTGGATCCGCATTTTTCCTCACACTCCTCGTACCCGTAAGCCTCAAGATGTGAAAATGGGGAGCGGTAAAGGTAACCCGGAATTCTTTGCTGCAAAGGTAAAAGCTGGTACCGTTCTCTTTGAGATGAAGGGCGTCGATGAAGCTATTGCACGTGAAGCCATGCGTCTTGCTAGCCATAAACTTCCTGTAAAGACCAAGTTCATTAAGAGGGATCAGGCATAATGGCAGACAAAAAACCTACCACTAAAAAAGCAGCAAAAGCTGAAGAAGTAAAAACGCTTGCCCAGCTCCGCGAAGAGCTTACCGCTAAGCGAAATGACCTTCTCGAAGCTAAGCGTGGCCACGCTGCAGGTGAACTTGCAAATCCACGTGTGCTGACAAGTACTAAAAAAGACATCGCTCGTCTTCTGACCGCTATCCGAGCAGCAGAACTCAGCGAAAAGGAGAGTAACTAATATGGCCAAGACATTGACCGGTATCGTGACTTCGGACGTGCGCGATAAAACCATCACCGTCACTGTTACTAGTCGTGAAACGCATCCTATCTACGGCAAGCAGTACACTGTGCGCCGTAAGTACACTGCACACGATGAAAAAAATGAGGCGAAGATGGGTGACAAGGTAACAATTGTTGCTGTTCGTCCACTTTCAAAGACCAAGTCGTTCACTCTCGATCATATCGATGAGCGTTCACATGGCTCAATTGAACTTAAAACAGACGAGGCTGAGGAAAAGTAACATGATTCAGCAAGAAAGTCGTCTAAAGGTCACTGACAACAGCGGTGCAAAGGAAATCCTTTGCATTCGTGTACTCGGTGGCACAAAGCGTCGCTATGCACGCGTCGGAGACATTATTGTGGCCTCTGTAAAGCAAGCAAACCCGACTGGTACCGTAAAGAAGAAATCTGTTGTTAAGGCAGTTGTTGTTCGCACACGTGACCAAATTCACCGTAAAGATGGCAGCACGATCGCTTTTGACGACAATGCTGCGGTAATCATTGGTGATGACAAAAACCCTAAGGCTACCCGCGTGTTCGGCCCAGTTCCACGTGAACTTCGCGACATGGGCTATGCAAAAATCATCAGCCTTGCGCCGGAGGTACTCTAATATGGCACGACGTATTCAAAAAGATGACATCGTAAAGATTATCAGTGGTGCTAAAAAAGGTACGACCGGTAAGGTCCTTGCTGTTCTTCACAAAAAGAACGCGGCATTGGTTGAAGGCGTTGGCGTAGGTCATCGTCATGTAAAACCAAGCCAACTTAACCCACGCGGCGGTTCAAAAGATATCCACGTGGCAACATCACTTCACAAGCTTGCGCTTGTAGTTGATGAGAAAGCTAGTAAGACGAGCCGCGTTGGCTACATCAAGAGTGCAGATGGTGACAAGGTTCGCCTCGCACGTCAGGCAAAAAATAAGGAGATCAAGTAATGGCAAAAGCTACAACGACTGCCGCTGCTCCTCGCTTGAAAGCTTTATACAAGGAAAAGCTTGTTAAAGAACTCCAAGCCGAATTGAAGCTAGAAAACGTACATCAAGTACCAAAACTAGAAAAGATTGTGGTTAGCGTCGGCATCGGTAAGAATAAAGACGATAAGCGCTACTACGAAACTGTTCGTAACACGCTCGAAAAAATCACTGGTCAAGCACCAGTAGACCGTATGGCGAAAAAATCGATCGCCGGTTTTAAAATTCGTGCCGGTATGAACCGTGTAGGCGTTAGTGTTACCGTCCGCGGAGCACGCATGTACGAATTCCTTGACCGCTTAGTTAACGTATCGCTTCCACGCGTACGCGACTTCCACGGTGTATCACTAAAGTTCGACAAAGGTGGTAACTACAACCTTGGTATTGTTGAACAATCAATCTTCC
>CAZTOK010000085.1:0-3329 GCA_964615445.1 uncultured Candidatus Saccharibacteria bacterium
CCGCACTTGGTCAACACAACCTTATAACCATACTTCAAAAATCTGATACACCAGACGAAGAGCTAAAGACTAAGCAGACTTTCGTAAAGCTACGTGGCGGACCAAATGCTAATGAACTAAGTAGATTTTTGCAGCGCTCTGGTGATGACGCATTATTTAACGAAGTTGATAGGACACGCCTGTTTGATGGCGATAACTACTATATTCGCTTTGCGAACGGTGGCTCAGAAGTCGAATCAGTTTTAGATAAAGTCGCAATTAATGGTAAACCTCTTGGAGAGTTGCTAAACGTAAATAGCGGTATTCAATCTGGCGCTGATAAGATGAGCGCAACCCATTTACGTAAATTTCCAATAGTTCACGCTACTAAAAGCGATGGCATATTTGTAGTTAATAAGGGCTCGTTAGGAAGCAGTGAGTTTCTAAAACCTTGGTATAAGAACAGTGATGTCAACAGATATGTGACATCAAAAGATACAGACGAAGTTGTGGTGTACGCTCGCAAACAGGATGCTGATATTTTTCCGTCAAACCTTATGGACCATTTGAATAAGTATAGAGAGGTCATCGATGCGTCGTCAGTGAATTCTCCGTATCTGCATAGACCGAGAGGAGACATTTTTGAATGCCCTAAGATTGTCGCGCCTCAACGAAGTAAAGTAAATACGTTTGCGTACAACGATATACCTTGGTATGGCTCGGTTGATATTTACTTCATAACCAACAAAGCAGGTAACGACTTAAACTTAAAGTCAATCCTCAGCATATTAAACTCAAAGTTGGTATATGTTTGGCTATATAATCGCGGCAAACGTAAAGGCGAAACGCTTGAGCTTTATGGGACTCCACTTTCTCAAATCCCAATCGTATTACCGATTGACGAAGACGAGGAAAAGCTAACCGCACTTGTAGACGACATCATTAATCGCCGCACCATCAACCCGAATGCCGACATCTCCATTCAAGAAGCTGAAATCAACCAAATAGTCTACAGGCTGTATGGCTTAACCACCGAGGAAATCCAACTAGTCGAGGAATCCACAAAATGAAAGGAATGAACGACTCAAAAATTGAACTTACTTCACTCCTCTCCGGCGTAGCAGGAGAATACTTTGTTGCAGCCGAGCTTTCAAGAAGGGGTTATTTAGCATCGATTACTTTGAGGAATACTAAAGGCGTGGATATACTCTGTTCCAATTCAGATGCCACGAAAACAGTTGCTTTACAAGTAAAAACAAACAGAAGGTCAAACCGTGAATGGATGCTAAACCAGAAGGCGGAAACTTTCTATGCCGACAATCATTTTTACGTATTCGTAAATCTTCATGACGGTAAACAACAACCAGACTACTTTATTGTCCCCAGTGAAGCGGTTGCTACTCATGTAAAAGAGACACATGCTACCTGGCTAGCCGCTCCCGGCAAAGACGGTCGAGCTCACACAGACACTACTATGCGAAAGTTCATGGATATTGAAGAAAAGTATTTTAATCGTTGGGACTTGTTAGGATTGTATTAGATTCAACACTTGCTTAATCCGAGAGAGGGGTTGCTTAACCGCGAATATTTCTTTATTGAACGGACCGTCGGTTACAACCTATGCCCGGCGAAGTAGACCTCACGAGACAAAACGCGCCATTTTACAGATTGAAATGATGGCTATAGCCTTCAGTTAATATCTCTGTATTTTTTGGGGACCGGGTTCGGATTTGTGGTGCCAACATCGCGCGATATGGCGGCGTAGAACGAGCCATCATCTTGCTGAATGAATATGGTGCCGACATGATCATCGAACTCGCTGGCCTTGCCAAAAGCAACATGCTGCCCGTCGTCAGTAAATACGTGCACGTCATTCATCGGCTGATTTGCAGCGGGCGCATCAGCGACTATAAAGGTGCCATCAGTGAGTACAAATGAGCAGGTAGGAGACGGAAAATCCATTTCAGGCTCACCATCAGTGACTATATGGGGGTCGCCGCACAGCACAGTATGCTTTTTATTCCCTTTATTCTTGAGATCGAGGGTTTCGCTGTCTGACCACGTGATTGTCCATTCGTCAGTCTCTAAAATATTTCCATTCTTTGTCGCTGGCATTACTTTTTCCTCCTTGGGTGTGGCCCAGATTCTTTTACGGTTGTTTTTGAGTGGGTTTTGGCGTACTGGGGAGTCACGAATTTCCCGGTGATTGCGCTGTGATAGCGCGGGGTTGGCTTGTCTGCCATAATAGCTCCTTTACTTAATTATATTCTCGAGCCGCCCCGCGGCTCTACCCTCAAGCGTTTTTATTTGCTTGAATATATGAATAGTCTACACTGGAAAAGTATAAAAAACAATACAATGTATATTAAAACATGCTTGTATTTTTCACAGCAGCACTCTATAGTAGGCAATAACAGATATGACGAATTATGCAGCTTAATAAAAGAATACGTCACTATAGAGAGCTAGCAGGGCTTTCTCAAGCCGCGGCAGCCGATGTGCTAGATGTTGCTCGCCTTACGTATGCAAGCATTGAAGCCGGGGAGAAAAACCCTACTATTAACGAGCTGGAGAAACTGTGTAAGGCATTCGGTGTTGATATAGAAAGCATTCTCGATCTAAGTGAACCTTCAGAATTAGACCTGGCAAAATACAGGCAAATCTGTCTAATGTGCATCAGGGCTGGCGGTGACTCAGGTGATGGTAAGATAACAAAAACTAAATTAGCTAAGCTACTTTACTTGTCAGATTTCTCTTGGTTTCGAAAGCACAGGGCTTCTATGTCAGGGATGCGTTATTACAAACTTCCCCTGGGTCCTGTGGCTAAACCTTTCTTTCAGATGATTGATGAAATGTTTGACTCAGGTATGATAACCATCGAAGCTAAAGGGTCGGCGCTTATGATATCTGTCAATGAAAAACCCACAGGAGACAGGCTTACAGCTGATGAAGTTGAGCACATAGAAAGAGTATGTAGAAAGTGGCGTGACCGTGACACCCAATCCATAGTGGAATTTACGCACTTGCAAGCTCCTTGGGCTCAAACTAGCTCTAATGATCTAATACCTTATGAACTCATAGATCAAGCACCTCAGGGTCAACTTTATTAGATAAATTTAGTAATTTTTGTGCTGTTGCTGGTTACCGTTAGTCGTTGTGGTCTAGGCGGGAGAGCATTATTGCTTCCTTTTTGGGGTCGGATTGCTTCCGGCCCTTTGTTTTGCGGGTTTTGGCTTTGGTAAGCATGGGCTTGGCGGGCTTGCGTTTGGCACCTGGCTTTTTGAGCGTGGCTGCTAGCCTTTGCGCGCTAACGCCAACGGCTGCCTTTTTGGCTGCGGCTTTCGACTTTT
>CAZTOK010000086.1:0-3293 GCA_964615445.1 uncultured Candidatus Saccharibacteria bacterium
GCGCCTGCATAACCCCATCCAAACTAACAAATGATAGAACAACAATCTTCCTCATGCTTCCATATTACTCCTTTACGCAACAACTCGCAGCCACCTTTCGAAGTCCTGCTTATAGTCCTTCGTAAATTGACTAAACACGATAATTTTAGTATAATATTATTCTGAGTTGGCACAGGGCCTTCTCTGGTACTTTAAGGAGGTGAGAGACATGCCGGTCCCAACCGACGGATGGATGAACGGTGCTTGGAACAACAAGCGGCCGCAATTCCGTCTACTGGCGGAGATGCTGGGGCAACCACGCCCTATTTCTCCGGAGGATGTGCAGAGTCTCTTCCGCAGTGTCGCATCCGCGAAGGTTTTCGCGGACAACGTCCAGCCGTTCCTCGAGGCAGCCATCGGTACGAAGAAATCGGCGGCTGAACGTCTCGAGGCAATCGAGCGCAGGCTCGGTCTGATGGATGCGCTTCCGTTCATGTCCATGCAGGGCATAGCTGTCCCGGTGGATTTCGAAGGTGTCGCCATCTGGCCCACTGGCACGACCAACTGGACACAGCTCCGCCTGGAGCAGATCCGAACGGCATACCTTGCCGGAGCCAGGTTCAAGCGCATCGTCTGCACCTACAGCTCGCGAGTCTGCAATAGCGCTGCTGACCGAAAGCACCCACTCATTGCGGGAACGCCAGAAGGTCAGGAGCCAACCGAGCAGGAGGTGCAGCACAAGCTGTCCGAGTCGGGAGCACTCAATTCCGACCTGTTCAGCTTCGCAAGGCTGCCCGAGAAGAACGATGCGGATCGTCCGCTATCGCTCGAGCAGCAGCTCAACCACCTGCAGGAAAGCGGACAGTACGACGAGCTCATCGGAGGCGCGGACATCTACGTTCCGTCAACGCCGAACTCGCTGTACGTTCCACTGCACGTTCGTCGGGTCCTAGGACACGACAACGTCTGGTTCAGCCAGGCTGGAGCACGTCTCGTTCGCGGTACGCCCGACTCCTGGTGGCCGTCCCTCCAGGACGTGATGACTACGCCGAACGGCATCATCCGCCTCTGGGTGGAACTGCTCCTTGCAGGATGCATTACCGCGTAACACCGCAACACCCCTAGAGTACCGGCCCACGGGATTTTTCTCCAAATGGAGAACAAATCCCGTGGGCCTTTAACTTTTTATTAATTACGAACCTTAATGAAAGAAGTTTGGAGCAGTTATTGTTAACTAAGTGTCAATTTTTCCAGTTGAGTTTATGAGGGTTATAAGTTCTTGGAAACGCTTATACTCTTCAATAGCTTCATAATTCTCCTGGTTATCACGACCGCTAAATAGCTCCGTATAGGTTTCGACTATAATTTCTACCTGGCGTTGTGGCTTCTCCTTGCTCTCTTGATCTACATATCCATGCGCCATGCGGGGTATTACATTATCTTTACTACATACCTCCCTCAGAATATCTACGCCTTTACCTGTCCTGAAATCAGCGTATTTCCTTGTATCTATAGTTTTTAACGCTAAAGCCAGGGGAACGAATATATACTTAGTAAAATCACGTAACCTCTCGCTCCAACTACTCTGCGCAGTTATATAATCGCTAATAATGTCGAGGGAAGAATAGTATCTAGTCATATCTCGCATGCTCATTTCAAGAACAATAGCTATGCGCTCAGGTACGATGTTATACCACATGGAATCGTTTTTACGCATTAAGTGACCCAAAATAAAATCTTTACTATTGATTTCAGGTAAGTCAAATACTAAATCATAAAATCTGTTTAAGTATTTTGCCCCGTCGAAGTCACTACCATAATACTTCCTAACAGTGTGCGCTAACTGGGTATTATTAGTAGAGATTACAAACACAATATTGTCATTATCATAATAGTGCTTAACAGCCTCTAGCATATTTACAGCAAACGTAGGCGCACAACGATCAAGCTCGTCAATCAAAAATAATAGCTTTTTACCTTCAGGCAGTAGGCTGGATATAATGTCAGATACTGCTCTTTTGCGTTCAGAAGATGTGGTTATATCATCAGCCAAGCTATTCAGCGTTTTGACATTTTTTAGACTGTCTAAATCAATTAGTCCTCTTGAAAGGGTCTTTGCGCCGCTTAACAAAGAATCTTTGACAACTTGCTTAGTCGCGTTTTTCGCCATCTCTTTTAGCCCGTCTTTAATCTGAAAATCATGAATGAGATTAAACAGTAGTGACTGTATGGGATCTTTATGGTCATCATTTTGCCAAGCATTGTAGTAATACGCTAAATATTTGGTTTGAAATATTTCTATAGCTGATTCGTCCAACCCGCCTGATGTTATTAATTGCTGTGATTCTGTATCTTCCAGATCCATATAGTTTAGCTGCTCAAGTTGTCTAATGAAGATTGTTTTACCCGACCCCCATCGTCCGTCAATAGATAGATACGTATTAGTTGTAACGGAGTTTAAAAGTCGGATAAAAGTATTTATGGTGTCATTGCGCTTAACGGCATTTTTTCGTAAAAGCGCCGCTAGTTCCTTAGGTGTTAAGTGCTTCTCTCGATACATATTGCCATTGTATGACTTTTTATCAGAGTAAGCTATTACTTCTAATAGGTTGTAACCTTCATTTTAATCTGTAAAACTACACTTTTTGTCTCGTAAGGTCTACTTTGCCGGACGTAGGTTGAAACCGTGCAGCCGATCAATAAACAAAAAACTCCCGTACAAGGGAGCTTTTTTAGGTGTCAAATTGGTGCGGGTGAGGGGACTCTAACCCCTGGCCTCGTCCTTGGCAAGGACGCGCTCTAAACAACTGAGCTACACCCGCTCGTCCAAGCGTACAGGCCTATTTCGTTTTGCCTGGGCGGCAAAAGCTTCGACCTAGCCTTACGCTTCTCCTCTTCGTCAGCCCAAACAGTCGCTTGCGCTACTTGGTTTGGCCCGCCGGCTGGGCTGTGATTCCCTAACTCGAAAATTGTAGCAAAACACCGGTAAAAAACA
Organism: uncultured Candidatus Saccharibacteria bacterium; assembly: GCA_964615445.1. GTDB lineage: Bacteria > Patescibacteriota > Saccharimonadia > Saccharimonadales > Saccharimonadaceae > JALRBM01. The sequence goes on from CAZTOK010000086.1 coordinate 2,975, forward strand.
AAGTGCGCGGGTCTTAAGAGATACCCGCGCACTAGCAATTACTTTTAATTTTATTCGCAGTAAGCCTCTATGTAAGCAGCGTTATTCGCAGGGTTAGTTCCCTTCCTTGCTGAAATGTATGTACCGTTGCTGCTAGGAGATAGTACTCCGTTTGGACCTCCCTCGGCATACCATGCACGAGCCTGCCCGAAGCATGCGTTAGCATTAGCATTGTCATTGTTTGATGGTGCGGTGGCCGCAATGGCCGGTACTGCCATCGCTCCAACCATGCTGGCGGTTGCCACTACTCCGAAGATTGTCTTTTTGGCGTTTATGATTT
>CAZTOK010000087.1:0-3265 GCA_964615445.1 uncultured Candidatus Saccharibacteria bacterium
CTGGAAATGACGGCATGTATTCTGACGACGCTGCCCCCTCCCTAATCCCGGGTTCGGCATTCTCTGAATTTCGAAAGTCGTGCAGCCTAAAACTATATTCACGCGGAGCTTCGTCGACTGTAGTCGGCTGCGGCATTACCGGGCTGCTATCGGGTGCTAGAATCTCGCGTACTTGAGCTAACGACAACCTTCCAAAGATTCTTATATCAGTGCCATGGGTGGCTTCTGGGGTACCGATGTACGGGTTTCCATTTTCGTCGCTTTCTACCGGAAATGTTTCTAGACAGTCGGGTCCAGTGCCGCCCTTAACCACACTTAGCCCATGCCATGTAATCTCATCAGTTTTTGAGTCAACATCCCCAGGTTGCACCACATCCCCAAAGGCAAGATATGCTGATTCTGCAGAAGCCATTACTACAGTATACAAAAAGACATATATTTGCGCATGTGTCTTTTTTCTTGGCTGGCTACGTATCTCATAGGTGGAACCAAATTTGGCCTGGTTTGCACGATACTTATGTGAAACTGAAAGAATTAGAGCTTAGTTTTTTGAGCAAGACACCATATGAGTTTCACTTCGGGGCGTCCATGGGGTATAGTTTCGGTTTCGCTATATTCCTTTATGCTTGTAAGTTTGAAATTGCTTTCAACCAGCAGGTCTTTAAGCTCATCGGCAGAAAAGTATTGGAAGAAACGGTCATGCCCGGAAAGCTTGTCAGCCACAACTGCCGTCTTGGGGCCGGTCTGTGCCTTGACTACGACGTGCAATATGCCGTCTGTTTTTGTCACCCGATTCATTTCCTTTAGCGCTTGCTTAACATCTTCGATGGTTTCGAGGTGTAATAGCGAAGTATTCGACCATACACCATCAAATAATTCATCTTCAAACGGCAGTTTCAGTAGATTACCTTCAACGAAAGTAATCTCAGGAAATTTGCGCCTTGCGACGTCAAGAAGACCTTTGGAAAGATCTAGACCAGTAACGTCTAGTCCTTGCTTTCGGAGCAAAAGCGGAATCTCTTCCTGCGCCGCAGCCCGCATCGAACACGTTGGCATTTTTAGGAAGCAATGAAGCAAAGGTTTTAATATGATTCAGGTCAAAATAGGTAGCGCCAGCTTCAGCGTATTGCTCGGCATGTTCGTCATACCACTTTATTGTGTCGTTCAGACCAGATATAGACATGTGTCCATTTTAGCAGAACAAGCCATGGAGGATTCGAACCCATTTTGCAGATAGAAAGTTTTGTGGAAAATGTCGAAAATAAAAAGTCGAACCAGAATGGCCGACCTTCTATCAGTAAAATGATTCCAAATAAACTGGCTGGGGAAAAGGGATTTGTTCCAACTTTTTCCAGACGAAATGGGTGAGGACGACCCCGAACGCGACGTCCAGGAAATACGACGACTCCTTGAGGAATAGCTTAGCCGAAAGTAATCTTACTATTTTCTAGCTTGCGGCAGAACCAAACAGTAGTTGGTTAGATGCCTGCACTGATTCAGCTATAAAAAATTCAAGTGGACCAAATGCTTCTTTCGTTTGAGCCATTTCTAGATATTTGTAGTAGGCTCGTCGTCTTTCTTTAAGTACTAGTGGGGGTACAATACCGGCCTGCAATGCTTGGGCGAGCATAATTAGACGGCCGACACGTCCATTGCCGTCACTAAAGGGTTGAACCTTTTCAAATACCGCGTGAGTCTGTGCGAGACTTTTAATAATGTCGCCTTTTTTGGCGATTGTCGTCAGTAGATCATTCATAAGGTTGGGTACTTTAAGATAGTTTGCGACAGTGACGTGTGTGCTCATAATGCGTACGCTATGACGTCGGTACTCCCCGGCGTCACTTAGTATGCCGTTCATGAGGCGAAGATGCAGGCCTTTAACTACCTCTTCAGTAATCGCAAAACCTTTCTTCTGTAGTTCTTCTAATAGCCACAGCAAAGCCGCTTGGTGGTTACGTGCCTCAGCCTGTTCTATCTGCGTACGATTCGTAAGCACTTGATTATTGAAGAGGACATCTTCTGTGTCTGCCAACGTCATCGTACTACCCTCAATAGTATTCGTGTGGTACGTCAGATGTAGGATGAGCTTATTGAGCACTGACTCGTCACCGGAAATTGCGCGGGCGGTAGTATGTAAGGAAGCGGCAACTTGTTTCTGATGGTTGAGACCTTCTTGATCAACACTGTCAAACCCGACAATATCAAAATAGAGAGCTTGGATAGAGTCTTGCGCCTTCTTACGAGGCTCCGACTTGCCATTAGCCCACGTGTTGAGGGTAACGAAGGATACGTTAAGACGGCGTGCTAGCTCTTCTTGAGATAAGCCGCTCGCTTGCAGGATTGCTTTTAGCTGTGCTTGAGAATTCATAACTTTATAAGTATATCATTTCTTTATAAAGTTATCAATATGTAAACAGTAGCATGGATCTAATTCAGGAACTGCTGAATTATGGGGATGGCCTTACTCAAATCATCTACAATAACATGGTCGGCCAATGTCTCGATCCCCCCTTTGGGGTTGATCGCTATGCTGATATGGGCAAATTCAAATCGGCTTTTGTCACCTGGGGAGTCCCCAATTGCAACGGTTTCGGAGGCATTAATGTTCAAAGCTTCAAGTATTTTCTTTGTCTCAAAGAGTTTGAAATCGGAACTAGGGTAGTCTTCCTCGGAAATGCCTTCAATGATACCGTCGCGAATCTTAGGCCGCGAGCCAATGGCGTAATCAACGCCCAAAACTTTTTGGTAGCGCTCAACCACCGGCAGGATACTACCCGATGCCAGAATACTGATAATGCCATTATCACGGAAGAACTGCAGCAACGCACGGGCGCCTGGCATTAGGTAGTCTTGTTTATTTAGTTTCTCGTCAATCTGGTCCAGCGTTACACCTTTAAAAAGATTGATGCTGGCAACCAGACCGGTTAGCCCCGTCGTGACGCCTTTATGAAAGTTCAGGTTGTTTTGGTGAACTTCATCTTGTTTACCGGCGATCTCGGCAACCGCTACGGACATGTCGGTATTGACGAGTGTCCCGTCGAGGTCAAGGAGGGCTGCTTTAATCATGGGGGAAGTATAGCAAAAACAGCCTTCGGGCGCGATTTGACGGATTGTGATTTTCCTGGCGGGGAAAGGGGAATCGAGCTATTTCGTACTAAAAAAGTCCAACGCTAGTTTGGACTTTTTTACATGGCTGGGGATGAGGGATTCGAACCCCCGAATGCCAGGACCAAAACCTGGTGCCTTACCACTTGGCCAATCCCCA
>CAZTOK010000088.1:0-3212 GCA_964615445.1 uncultured Candidatus Saccharibacteria bacterium
TGTTTCCTTATCTTAATCAAATGATAAGTTTTGGCGTTATGATGCTTGTGCCGACGATGTATGTTTTTGTAGTAGTGCCAAGTCTGGTTGCTGCGGCGCTCAGTGTGGCAATAGCAATGGGCTATTCATTAATTGATGTGCGCAATAATGTTTTTTCAGCATTTTTGGGTTTTTCTGTAAGCTATTTTGCGGTCTCACTTGTCGCGGTCATTATGGAACAATCTGCATTTATTGAGTTTATACTCAATGTATTCATAGCGGCAGCTATCTTTACGGGTGCGATAGTGATTGGAAATAAACTGCCTGTCTTTAATCGGACTATAACTGTTGTTGGAGGTGTAATAGTGGTGGCGTTGGCAGTATTCTTAGCGCCAATCGCAACTCATCCAATCGAGGCGCAAAGAGCTACGGTAAAACAAGATGGAGCTTTTACAAAAGCAGTAAATGAATTGTCATTTGTGCCATACTATCCAACCTATTCATCAAGTATCTATCCTCTTAGCGAAGCGAAGTTAAATGGCTATGATGGATCATCCTACTCAAATGAGACGGTGACATTCCTTTTAGGAAAGGCGCAAGTTAAGCAGGGTGCTTATTTGAGTAACCAAGAAAAGCTTATGAATTTTAGTACGAACTGTACCATCTATAAATTGTGGTTTGCAATGGGTGATAAAAGTGGTCTTTCTCAAGACGATATTGAGCATAGTAAGGAATATCCGCAGAAATGTAATTTAATCGCTACAACGCCAACAGGTAAAAAGGTGTATTTTAACAGCGACGGTCAATGGACTCGATTCTATGTATTGCTAGACAAGACTAACTTGATTATTGATTTTGATGATATAAATGGTAGAAAATACGACCCTGCTCAGCTTAACGAAATTATAAAAATTATCGACTCTCTGCAGCCGCTTGGGAAAACGCAGTTAAAACGTGGCAATAGTTATGGCAATGGATTTTCTTCTTAATGAACCTTGTGTGCTAGCAACCTGGTTTTTTGGCCGCTAATCTATAATCTTGTATCACCAACGATACAAAGCTCGACTCTTGTATCACCTACAGCCGTTAAATGTTACGCGTAAGCGGGATTGTATCACTAATGATACAAGATTTAATTCTTGTATCAGAATAGCTCTATTATGATACATTAGTGATATAATGAATTCATGACAGTTAAGCATCATTCACCTCAATACTTTCCGCTAGACTTAGATTACGGACAGTTTGCTCGAGAGCTAGCGGAGGCTCAGTATGCAATGGGTCTTTTGCAAGGTTCGCAGAAGATGTTAGTGAATGCACACCACCTCATTGGGCCTTTAGTGGCTAAGGAAGCCGAAGTCAGTTCTAAAATTGAAGGCACGCAGAGTACGTCCAAAGACGTTTTTGTTTATGCGGCTGGAGGCAAGGCTACTCATGATGATACGCCCGTAGTGGCTAACTATCGTTCGGCTATGTTTGAAGCTATTGAGCGAATGAAGACTCGTAAGAAAATAACGAAAACCCTAATTAAGTCTCTGCATAAAACTCTCTTAACGGATGTGAGATATAAGGGAAAGCTCGGGGATTTTCGAACTGATGATGTATGGATTGCAGAAAAAGACGGCGATCCAATTGAAAAGGCGCTGTATGTACCTCCAGAACATTTTCATGTTGTGAGCTATATCGATAATATGCTTGAATATATCGATAACGACCACACGGACATGAATCTTATTAAGGCTGGTATCGTTCACTATCAATTTGAAGCAGTTCACCCCTTTGAAGACGGCAATGGAAGGATAGGCCGACTACTAATTCCTTTAATACTTTTTTATAAGGGTGAGCTATCTCTGCCAATTGTATATAGTAGTGGTTACTTTGAAGCAAGACCTCAGGAGTACAGGGAGCATTTAAGAGCGGTTGATAAAACCGGTAAATATGAGCCATGGCTCAAGTTCTTTCTCAAGGCAATTGCCGAACAAGCTAAGGATACGCTGCGGTTGGTCGATGAGATAACGGATCTAAATAAAGGTCTAAAGAAGAGATATGAATCCTCGAAGTCTCCATATATGTTGCGATTAATAGATCTTCTATTTGAGAGCCCGGTAATTAGCCCTCCTCAAGTTACCGAAAAACTTGGTATTCCCTCGCGCATGACAGCGGCTCGTTTGGTGGATCAGCTGGTTGTCGACGGCGTGTTAACGGAAATCAATCAAAAGGGTTCTGGCGGTACAAGTCTATTTGTATTCATGGATCTAATCGAGATAATCAATTAATGAGTAATGTAAAACAAATAATAAATATATTCCTGGATGACTCGGGGGTCTTCACTATTGACCATTCAATGCCATATTTCTTGTATGCAGGGTATGTATTAATTGGTGATTTGGAGCGTGAGTCTGCAAATCGTGAATATCGAACTCTTGCCGATAGTATTCATAAGGAAATTGGTCATAACGGTGAGCTTAAGGCTCGAGACTTGGTCGGTACAAAACATAAAAGAGCGCTAGTAAAAGTACTAAAAGATTACGAGAGTCTCGCCTGTCCAATACATGTTGTTGGTCTTAGAACGTCAGTCACGGAAAACAAGCTCTCTATACACAGATATAAAGACTACGCTCTAAAAATAGCTATCAAGCGAAAGCTTGAAACACTCATCAATGCAGGTAGAATCAATCCAGCGGTTACTACGGATTTGAATATCTTTATCGACGAGCAACACACCTCAACAAATGGCTTCTATACTCTTGAAGAGTCAATCAGGGAGGAGTTTGTGAACGGAATAAAAAACTTAGATTACGGTTCGTTTCATCCACCTCTTTTTACTGGCATAGTAAACATTAAAGTTAAATTCTGTGATTCTTCTAATAACTACCTTATCCAAGCATCGGACATTCTTGCGAATCGAATTCATAGCAGCTTTAACTATGACCTACCAGATTTACGTCAACTACCGAAGCTCCACATCGTCAAGCTGCCATAAGAGCTTGACCTTAAGCTTCTTCGAATGTTATAGTTTAGCCACAGGTAGAAATACACTGTTTACAGGTTGCAACTGATTGAAAGATTAAACGTATTGTAAATACGTCAGACATCCTGGGGCGCCCTCTTCGGAGGGTGTTTTTATTTCCGCATCAACATCACTGGAAATAGGGTTGGGTGTGTAAAGATGTTTACCAAGAAAAAACGACCACCAAAGTGATCGACTTTTCTTGGTAGCAGCGACAGGTTTC
>CAZTOK010000089.1:0-3185 GCA_964615445.1 uncultured Candidatus Saccharibacteria bacterium
CGGAGGGGTACCCAAGTGGCTCAAGGGGACGGTTTGCTAAATCGTTAGGGGGGAGCAATCTCCCGCGAGGGTTCGAATCCCTCTCTCTCCGCCAAGTAAAAAAGACGAGCATTTGCCCGTCTTTTTTACTTTTCTGGGATTGCTGGGATTCGATGAAGAATGAGCAAAAGCTTCAGCGAAGCTTTTGCTGCTGAAAAAGTGGAATCCCTCTCTCGTTTCGACCGAGGCACAAAACTCACCCTAGCGCTTATGCTAGCATCCAGTGTACAATATCCAGTATGAATGGGGACAAACCACAGGCACCAGAAGAGGGTAACTGGCAGTTTAAGTCTGATACTGCTGACACCGCCCCGGCGCCGACACAAGAGACTGTTTCAGATCAGACTACCGCCGCAGCTCCTGCGCCTGTTGTGCCTGCACCTATTACTGCGGAAATTCCACCGCAATTTATGGCGGAGCAAGGCGCGTCATTGGATGAGCCGGAGTCACCTGAGGTCAGCTGGTCTGCCTCAGAGTTTATTGCTCACGAGAAGAGCCCACTCTGGTACATGGGTCTCGCAGCAGTTGCAGCGGTGCTCGTCCTCTTTGTTTTCTTCTTGTTCCACGATATGGTCGCATCATTCGCTATCATTTTCGTAGCAATTCTCTTCGGTTTTTTGGCGGCACACAAGCCACGCGTTCTCAATTATCACGTCGATGCAGCTGGCCTTACCATCGAACGCAAGATGTACTCTTTCGGTGAGTTCAAATCTTTCGGTGTGGTAAATGAGGGAGCATTTTCGAGTATTACCTTCATGCCGATGAAGCGTTTCATGCCTTCCCTATCTATATACTATCCACCAGAAAACGAAGAAGACATTGTTAACGTACTCTCAAACTACTTACCATTCGCACCCGCATCGCACGATCTCGTTGATCGTCTTATGCACCGAATCCGTCTTTAGCCCCCTTATAGCACTCACATGAAGATAACTACCAAACGTTTCACGCGGCGCGTTAGTCGCTATGAACTCATTGCCTTCATCACGGGCTTTGTGCTCATGGCCTATGAGTTGGTTGCATCACGCATTTTGGCACCCACCATAGGCACCTCCATATACGTATGGACCAGCGTCATCGGTGTTATGATCGCAGCCCTAGCCTTGGGATACGCAGTTGGTGGTTGGCTGGCAGATCAGCGGGGTAAACGTCATGATGTCGTCTGGCTTCTGCTTGCCGCAGCTCTGTGTGTGCTGATCACGGGCATTTTTTACGTGGGAACACTAGAGAGCGTTACATGGGTCGCGAAAGATCCGCGCATACAGGGCGTAATCGCTGCAACTGTCCTCTTTGCACCAGCCAGCTTTATCATGGGAACGATTAGCCCATACCTAGCGAAATTACGTATTAACTCACTCCATACGACTGGGCGGTCGGTGGCGTTGCTGAGTGCGTGCAATTCTCTGGGCGGCATTAGCGGCACGTTCTCTGCTGGGTTCGTATTCTTCAGCTACTTGGGACTGCGTCAAACGCTGTTTCTGTTGACCATTACGCTGCTTGCATCAAGCTGGATCATAGGAGGCCGATCCGGACATCTTCGCTATCGAATCATCGCAACTATCGTCCTTATAATCCTGGCTACGCTACAGCTTGTTTCCTCGATGCCTTCAGCTATCATTGCCGATATAGACACGCCCACTTCTCATTACGAAGTCGCCAAAGTAAAGAGCAACAACAGGTCGGTTAATGTCCTCATCACAGGTCCTGGCGGTTTCCAGTCGGGCACGTATACCTCAGGGAACAATGATCTTGTGTTTGGCTACACGCGTCAACTCGCCAGTGTTGTCCAGGCTGCGCCACACAAGTCACGCATCGCAATATTGGGCGGAGGGGCCTTTACGCTCCCAGAATATCTTGGCCGGCACTATCCAGATGCGCAGATCGACGTCGTAGAAATCGACCCAAAACTACCGCAGATTGCCAAACAGTACTTTCGATATCAGCAGCCGAATAATGTTCATATTGTCGCCCAAGACGCTCGGGCGTATCTCCAGGCTACTACGGCAAAGTACGATATCGTCATTGTTGATGCCTACAACGATGCCTCCGTGCCCTTTTCACTTGCAACTCACGAATATGCTGTTGCTCTCCATCATGTCCTAAACGCTGACGGTATTGCTGCGGTAAACATCATTGCAGGCAAAAATGCCGCATGTCTACCCCTGCTCCGCAGCCTCCATAGCTCATACACGAGTGTATTTACTCAAAGTCGGTACTATCCCATAGATGATGCGACTATGACAACCGAGCAGAATATCATCGGTGTGTACAGTAACCAGTCGTTAGCATGGGCTAACTCGTTGCCACATAAAACAACTGCGACCGTACCGTCGGGCAAAGCACTTACCGACAACTTTGCGCCCACTGAGCGCCTCATCCAAAGCTGTAAATAAGCGGTCCAACCTAGCGTTTTACTTGGTTTTCGAGTAATGTTTTTAGCTCAGTGATTGCGTCAAGCTGTTGCTGGTTTATGGTCATCAAAGCTTCGATTTCTTTCTTGGCACGAACATTTGTTTCGTAGTCATGCTTAGCCATAACTGCGCTAATAGCATCCTGGCGTTTGGCAGCAATCAATAGAATGGCGCCTTGCAAACCCGCGAGCATCGACAGGAACAGGTTGAGCAAGATGAACGGGTACTTATCCCAATGTGAGATGGGAAAAACCGTGTTAGCTAATGCCCATACACCCATAATGCCCAAAAAGCTGAATACAAATGGCCAGCTACCCATGCTGTTGCGTAGCCTATCAGCAGAGCGATCTCCAAATTTGAGTGATTTCTTGTGTTCATCGTGCCAGTTGTGCGGCGCGAACGATTGGAGCGGATTCTTCATGGCTGCAGTATACCATAAGCCCTATCTGGCAGCTCAATATATTACGTCCAAATACTTTCACACGAATCTCCTGTCGCTAGACCAAGAAAAAAGCCCCAAGCTTACGCTTGAGACTCTTTTCTTGGTGTGCCCGGCAAGATTCCACCCGTTTGGCCATGTACTGCCACTGGCAATACATCTATATTCATCTCGCTTGCCATGAACCAAGCAAAAACCCCATCTTTCGATGGGGCCTTAGCCTGGTGTGCCCGGCAAGATTCGAACCTGCGACCTTTGGCTCCGCAAGCCAACGCTCTATCCAGCTGAGCTACGGG
>CAZTOK010000090.1:0-3124 GCA_964615445.1 uncultured Candidatus Saccharibacteria bacterium
CCCTTAGTATTCCGTTCGTTGCTCTGATGCCTCGCAAGGCACTAGCAGAACCTGCCGAATAAACACCAAGGCCCGGAGCAATAAAAGAGAATTGCCGAAAAAATGGAGCAAGAAGGTGGAGGAGCCAGATTGTTTTGGGATTCAGAAGGCGCTTTTTAGTGTATTATATGATGCATATAGCTTTAAAATGGTAAGACAGCAGGCCTAAGCAGGAGAAATTATGCAAATCCATATTGTTTCAGGATCGGGTGATGGTCCGACTACTCTAGCGGCTTTTGATGCAGCGCTAAATGATGCTGGTGTCGCCAATTATAACCTGCTTTTATTAAGCTCAGTCATCCCACCGCACAGTGAGATTATTGTCCATAGCTCTCCTATTACGCATCTATTATCAGGAAGCTGGGGCGATCGATTGTATGTCGTTTGTGCTCAGGTGCGCGTTGATCAACCTGGCCAAGAGGCTTGGGCAGGTGTGGGCTGGGTGCAGGACCCTAAAACCGGAAAAGGGCTATTCGTTGAACATGAAGGTTATGATGAAGCCAGTGTTCGCAATGACATCCAAGCTAGTCTTGAAGCGCTACAATCTACGCGCAGAGAAGTTAACTTCGGCCCTATTACTACAAAAATCCAAGGTGTTACCTGTGTAGATAAGCCTGTTTGTGCACTCGTCATTGCAGTGTACCAAGCAACTGGATGGGATAATCAAGCTTACTTAATGCAAAAGATAACAAGCTAACAAGAATTGTTGCATAACGCTTTTCAGGGGAGAACGTGAAACTTAAAAAACTTATTTGCGTAGGATTCGATGGGTCGGAATTAGAAGAAGCATACTGGAAAGAGCTAGACAATTTGGCTGAGGAACGTGTGTTGGCGGACACTACTGAATACTTGGAATACACTAATGCTGACGGTTTGTTGGTGAAGCTTGGAGCGAAGTTGAATAAGAGTACTATTGATATGTTCCCCTATCTTAAGTACATTGGTATGCTTGGAACTGGCTTTGGGGGCATTGATATAAACCATGCTGCTAGTAGGGATATTACTGTCACAAATATTGCTGACTATGCAACTGAAAGCGTCGCTGAATTTGCCTTCGCCATTTTACTCGAGTATCTTCGTGATATTGCTAAGGTGCACGAACAGGCCAAAACAGGTGATTATTCTGATGGCTTTGTAGGTAGAGAAATAAGAGGCAAGAAGTTTGGTATCGTTGGCCTGGGTCGTATAGGTGAGCGTATTGCAGAAGTCGCTCAAGCTTTTGGTGCAGATGCGCAGTATTGGTCACGAACCCACAAGCCACAGTCAGAAGTGAAAGGTATTAGATATGCTGAGCTTGATAACTTGTTGGCCCATTCAGATATTATCTCGTTAAACCTCGCTCTTAATACTGACACGGAAGCTATTATTAACGCCCATCGTATCAATCTCATTAAACCTGAGAGTATATTAATTAACCTAAGCCCAGTCGAGCTAATCGATCTTAAAGCCCTAATTGAACGGCTGACTAAGGGGGATATGGTTTTTATGCTTGACCATAGTGACGAAGTAGACGAAAAGAAGCTTAAAGTTTTGCAACACCTCGATAACGTAATTACTTATCCCGCGGTCGCCTATTTAAGCGAAGAAGCAACGCGGGATAAACAACGTATCTATATTGATAATCTCAAAAACTTTTTGTCTAATAAGCCAACTAATAAAGTCAACTAAGATTAAGCTTGTGTAATTCTTGGTCTATCATCTGAGCAGTTGCAGGTGCTTGCGTAAAACCTCCCGCTGCATGTCCTGCGGCTATGATGATCGGGGTCCCCTTATTGGTATGGTGGACTGCAAAGGCAGGCATTCCTGAAGGAGTAGATGGCCGTATACAAATTGCCTGCTCAGTGATATGACAATCCGGCACCCACCTTTTAACTTCGTCTATAAAAGAATCCATTAGCGGTGTTGTAAATGTCGCTACTTCGTCATAACCACGTGTTCCGACAAATCCGTAGCCGCCGCTCAATAAGAGCTGTTTACCGGCCGGTGTGACATTAATATAGTTAATTGGTTCGGGCCCATATATTTTGCAAGCCTCATATACACCCGGATTGTCAATCGCAACCCAGCAGCCTGCAACTCCTTGGATAAGAATGCCATATTGGCTAAGCAGCTGGGAAGCGTGGTGGGACACTCCAGCGCACCACACTATTGCATCGGTCTTCCTGATGCTCTCGATCGGTGTATAAGAGGTCTCATCTTTGAGAAGCTCTGTTGATACGCTAGTACTCCATAAAAAAGAAACGCCTTTTTGCTCAAGAAAGTTGATGAGTTTAATACATAAGGTCTTAGCACGGTATGCAGTGCCGTATGTCGTATAGTAGCCATAGCCTCCAAGCTCATTGAGGTGGGTTTGAAATGGTCGTAAGCTATCTGGCAGCTGGGCATCTTCATAAGAGGTAGTCTTGCTGTAAATATCAGAATCGTATTGAAATTCGTCTTGCATATCTGATCTGCTACGGGCAATCATCGGAAGATCCGAACTGTTTGCAATAGGGCTTATAAAGCTATATTCCTTTCGTATTTCTTCCCAATGTTTAACGCCATCGGCATTCAGTTGCATCACTGCTTCAGTTGCGGCGTCATGTCCATCGTGGTCTTTAGTGTGGTCTTGAAACTCGTGTATCCACTGTTGTTCAAGTTCGTTCAACTTGCCCTCTGGTATGCACATCCAGCCTTCTTCAAGTACACTTTTTGTAATAAGATCATGCCTATGTTCATAGGTCCAGGGTGCCGTCTCAGCTAATGAAACGTGGCGAGCATCCATGCCACTATAGGTTGCACCTTGTTGGTGTGTCTCCTTGCGAGGATCAGGGCCGGCATCAATGATAGTTAACGCGTACTCTTTGTAGAGAGTTAAACCTGTCATTAATCCAGTTATGCCTGCGCCGATTACGGTTAGCTGTATTTTATTTGTTGCTTTCATTCTAATACTCTAACACCATCGAAGACCTTGTAGTAGACCGTATACTATAGTGCGTTTGAGCGACGCTGTGTTTAGTACCTTTACTATTATTATCAACCAGCAAGAGGGATGAATTTACCGCCGCGAGGTCAATATATCTCAGCTCAACTTCGTGTAGCACAA
>CAZTOK010000091.1:0-3018 GCA_964615445.1 uncultured Candidatus Saccharibacteria bacterium
TGTACAACCAGCGATATGTCAAAGTACCTCAGAGCTAGTCTAACTCAATGAAGTAGGGTAATTATACCATAAAATTGATATAAATTCAATATTTAGGACTTGCCACTGTAACTCGACTCTGACGGAAGTGAAAACTTTCACAGGAAGTTTTCACGCATATCCATTCGAGTCTCCAAGAAGCCAAACAAAAGAAATACCCCTCGGCGAGGGTAGGTCTTTTGTTGGAAGCACCAAACTTATCTTATGAAGGGACGTTTCCAAGTTGGCGCGAGTTGCTTCCTCACCGCTCTAACGTACTCTTTTTCTCTCACTTCGATAAGAGCCCAATCCATTTTTGGTAAAACAGTCATATCAGCGTCCTTCTTGATTGGCTTATGTTTCCAACGTCGCTTCATCTCTTCACCGGCGACAGACTTCATTGTAGCCACAAGTTCGTCATATTTATCTGCTACATCTTGGGACTCAGTCTTTAGCCAGGCGCAGTAGTGCGCGATGCGCTTTTGTACGTCTCTTAAAGCCTCAGAGATGCGAGTCCGCTCTTCAGCTGGATTTTCTCCATTCCTACGATAAATTACGTACGGAAACTCACGATATTCCATACAGGCGGCCAGCGCATCTGCATACATCTCGCGGCGACGATCTTGGCGCTTTATGTGTTCTGTATGAATATTCTTGAGGAGGAAAAGCACCAATGGCATTGCCACAGAAGCCACCAATACCTTAAACACGGCGATCACTATCTTGTCATCCGTACCCGCTATTAGCTGCGAAAGCTCATTAACCATTGTGTACCTCCTCACCTAACCAGACGCCCGTTTCCTTGAATATCGATTCCTTGTACAAGTGCAGCGCTACGAGATCAAGCAATGACACCAGGCCCTTATTGTGCGTCCAGCGCCGCTCTGAAGAGTCGGTTGGATACCAAAGGCACAAGCTGCCATCGCCGTTTACATGACGCAGGTCTTTAATTCCGTGAGCGAATACCCTAGGATCACCGCCGGTAACTTTGATGGTCACTAATTGAGTTTTGCTTTGATCCGGTAGCGGGATGTTTAGGGTATAGACCAGAGAGTGGTCGTCTCTTTTTCGGTGTAGTATGAAGTACGAGCTACCGTCCAGTCCCGCCTCAAACCATGACAGATCCATGTCGATACTTGGTGTTACGAGTTTTACTGGTGCTGGATCGACAAATGCGCGTGTATTCAGCACGGGCCTTTTATTGAATGCTTCAGTAAAGACAGGGGTAACCGATGAACTACTTTGGGCAATTGCCCTGTCTAGGATGTTGCGACGCACCTTTAGTGTGGCCGTCTCCAAAGCTTCGTTGGCAAGAGATTTGGTAAAGACATTACCAAATAGCTCGACAGTTTCATCGAGCCCTGCCTCATCCCCACCACTTACGTCGCGCGCTTGCTGCAAATTGGATGCGGCATTGCGGATTCGGCTGATAACAACACTGCGTTCACGGCCAGTCGGCAGATGTATTAGCCCAGACACACCTGCAGGATCATCAGTGCCACCGTTTTCAAGCGCGGCTACAGCGTGATTAAGTGTGTCGATAACGCCCTCTATCAGCGGCTTCTGCTTCGGGTAAGCCTCTAGCATCAAGGCCGTCCAATGGAACGATGTTAGTAACTCTTGGTCCCATTGCTTCGAGAACAGCTTGAGAGCACGTACTACCTTAGAGCTAATATGGTTCGTTGACCGCCGCCGCTCCTTAACCATCTCTGTGTGTTTGGCGGGGTCTGAAGCGTCCCAATTGTCATCATCAAGGTTGGGAATCCAGATACCCGGCTCATCTTTACGGTTGAGCCCGATTACGAGATCCACGGTTGGATCCTGGCCATCTGGCAACGGTTCACGGAAACGGAAGTAGATGGCACGTTTGTGGTTCGTGCTGATGTATACGTTCGGATAGACCTGCGTGACCGTGTCACGAATGACCTCAGCCACACCAGTGACTAAATCAGTCGGACCTGTGCCGTCACCGTCTGGTCCGTACTCATGATAGGTACGTCGATCGAGTACCAACGAACCGTCAGCGTCCGAGATAGTACCATTAGCCGTGAAATGTGCTAGGGAGCCCGATTTAATGAAACTGAGCGCGCCGTCGTACGTCATCGCAGCAGTCTTGACCAGGTCGCGACGAGCGCGCGCTTCGTCGATGGCCTCTTTAGTCGGCTTAGTGGCTACTAACATTTCATTGATGAGTTCATTGGCGATATTCATAGCTGCTTCTCTTTGCGTACGCCCTTGAAGGGCTTGTCATCAGACTTCACGTCCATGAACTGGCCTGTATGGGTATCGCGCTTTACGAAACGTTCGATTTTAGGGTCGTATGTTTGAGATCGATCCTTGATCGCCCCTCGGCGACCTGGACCTTTTGGTGGATTTTTTGCCATAGCAAACAATCTCCTGTTTAGAAGTTAATATAATTGTTGTAAATTTTTGTTTGATTTTTAAGAACGCAGTCGGTATGATCGGTAGGTACTTGCCCGTAGGCAATTTACCGAAAAACAGCATTTAGGGCTCCTTTGGAGCCTTTTTTGCTGCTCAATGACCAGCCCTGAAGCTGAGGACAATTTGAAGAATTTACCGAAAAACATGGTGGTATTGTACTTACCTGGGGCCCTCACCCAGAGCAGGTTTGTTTTGGTTTCCTGTGGAGTTTTGGAATCTAAACTCAAATCCTGTTAGTACTCAGCGTATCATACCTTAAGCGGTATGTCAAGAATATCAGCTAGCATTAAACGGCTAGCTTTCAAGTGCTACTTTAATATTAGCATAACCGGCAGCGTTATCAAGTCCATAGTGCTTATGCTTCAGCGCTTTATTATCTGGGACTCGTTCTCTGTATGAAGAAAGACCGTCACTGGCGGTCTTTCTCACTTTCCATCTCGTCCCAGAAAACCAAACCAAAAGAAAAGATCCTTCGGCGAGGACGGATCTTTTCTTTTGGAGGGCCACCTGGGCCTCGAACCCAGGACATTCTGCTTAAGAGGCAGAGGCTCTAACCAG
>CAZTOK010000092.1:0-2909 GCA_964615445.1 uncultured Candidatus Saccharibacteria bacterium
TAGCTATTCTTACTTGCCTTATCATAGCATAAGGAATATACCTCTTACAATTCGCTTGTCTAAACCGCCTAGATACCCACCTACGCGCTGCCACCCACCTTTCGACCATCCAGTAGTAAAATGTTCATAATACTCTGAGCGCCTAGTATAGCAAACGATAGAGATATAATAATACGGAGAATGTAGAAGCTCCAAAGCTCTCCACGACCAAGATGGGCTGTGAAAAATAACCAAAAATCTGCCTTGCCGAGCACTTCAATCGGAGGTAGATGGTGAATATCCGAATAAGCAGCTTGCGCATCCAAACACATACCACACATAAAATTCAACACTGCTCCTAATAAAATAATAGCCAAAAGCCACTTCGAAGCAGTTTTATCTGGCGTTCCCCCCGAGCCAGTTTCGTACAGTCGAATAGCACACCATGCAATACCAAAAGAAAGAACTGAGGCACCAACCCCCTCACTCCATGAACCACCCCACGCAACAACACCCAAAGGTAGCGCCAGTGAAGCCAATAACAAACCCCTTCGTCTTTGCAGTACAGGCTGAAATACAGGCTCGATCGTTACCTCCTCCGATTCAATCTCGGCAATTTCTTTACCAGAGACACGGAGATATTTTTTGAATTGTCTAGCTATATCATCACGCAGCGATGCTTCGTCTACCGTATATCCGTGAGCAAGAACCTCATCCCAGCCCCACTTCTTCCGTTTGATCTTTCTCGACCATGCACGACGGTTAAAAGAATCCACATACATTACCCCAATTGCATCAAGGTCACCTGTTGTCACTGGACCAATGCTGCTAACATCCGACCAATAAATGTGCTTTCGGATAAATCCCAAGATGGTGATATGTATACCTGCTGAATCGATCTGGGTATAATTGAGCCTCCATCGCTCTGATAAGACACTAAGAGTCCCGGAAAGAGGGAAAATGAGAGTCAGATAAAGCATTATCGTTCTTGTTACTGGATGCCGAAAACCTATTGCATACGTAAATGCCATAATAAACACGACAATAAGCGGCCATAGCAAAATAAACCATTCGCGTGCATCTTTAGTTTTCGGGTAGTACTTGGACGATAAAGTGTTAATAGCCATGTCTTTAATCATAACTTAAAATTATCTGAAATAAGAGTCATACCTATATTAATACTTGCGTATTGCGTATTTACTCATTCTACCATTCACAGATTTTCTAGTTACTGCTCAAATATCTTGTGCAATTTATTCAGGAAACAGGGCGTACATTATCTGACCCGGCAAGCTGTCTTCAAATCCAGATTTAGGGTGCTGGAAGTTATGATCTTCTCCTAGGTTAATATACGGATTCATCCATTGACCCTCATGGTAGGCGAGATAATGTCCGACAGGAAATCGCTTTGATCGCCGTAGTAACACAATCATCCCCTCTTTTGGTTCAATTTCTTGATCAGGCTTTATATGCTTGGAAATGTACCGTAGTCCGTACCTGTTAAGTTCTTCTCTAAAATGTTTTACGATAAATCGATCACTCTTGGCTTGTTCTGGACCTAAAAATTCTTCCGTCTGCTTGTATGTAGTTCCAGCCACAAACGCAAAGCATGCGATACCACACCCATACGGCGCTTCCTGGGTAATACTTTTCTTCATAGACTTAGTGTAGATTTTATATTTTTATATACAAGTCTTTTATACTACTGAGCCAAATAGTAAATCAATGAAGCGAGAGACAAGACAGCTCCAGCGATCGAGAAGGCAAGATATTTCCTATTACTTACTCTGTGCGAAAGTATTACACCTCTAATACCAGCCGCTAGCCCGGCTATACCAAGAAACCATATGAATAACGACCCCATGCCAAATATAAGCGCAATTACTCCGAACTGTTTACTTTCCTTTTCCGGATTTTTCGAAGGTCGTAGCTGTGTCATTTAGCTCTCCTTGTCTTTATTAACAATTCTTCCATTTTAACTCTCCACATATTATTTCAATTTTATTACTTTTTCCCACGCAAGAGCATAGCCAATAAAAACTGTCTTTATCGCCATAAACTCAAGAACTGCTAATATATCATGCGAAAAGAATAGTCCAATAATCACCAATCACTTCTTTATCGATAGTATGTCTACCTCTGGATGAGATCCTATATCCAGCTATGATACCGCTTTTTCGAGAGGATATCACTATCGCAAGCTATAAGAGTATTAGCGGCCTCACCACTTGCTGAAGTTTGTCCGGTCATACAGATAGGCGTTCGAGTATGCTATGTACATCCAACACTGGCATTATAGATCAGATTTATACAGCGCATAACCTAAGATAACTAAGGGAATCAATAAAGCTAGCAAAGTTGTGAGGGCAAAACGTATAAATTTAGCTAATTTTCTTGCATTCGAATCTTCTGGAAAACCCTTTGGGATACCCCTAAAGACCATGGCGTAGCCAAAAAAACCACCCTTGAGAAGCTGAATATAGCTATCCCACGAAATATCTGTGGGTGCAAGTACTATCGGCTTACCTATTGATTTGTAATAAGAGGGGTGTTTTTCCTCTAATACCTTAAATAGTCGATAAACAGATAACACTCCAAAGCTTAATGATACAGCACACGCGAAAAAGTTAATGAGTACTAATATATCTATATATTGCATATCCAATACTAATTCTACCACGTATACTTCGCTTTAAGACTGCATCCAGCCTTAACGGACACAACGTTAAGACCAGCGCTTAATCCGTCAGTGCCACCTTCAATGGCTAAATATCCAGTCACGCACTCTATGCCACTTGCATACCGAGCTCTAGAACACAAATAGAAAACTGCGATCGAGATGATCGCAGTTTTTAGTTAACCGATATAGTTCATTAGTTTATGAAATATCCACCCTTAAGCTACCTAACTTAATGTACCGACGTAATCGA
>CAZTOK010000093.1:0-2905 GCA_964615445.1 uncultured Candidatus Saccharibacteria bacterium
TAGTAGCGTACTAATATTAAAACAATATTAATTTTTTACAGAATCTTAAATGAGAGGAGACTATCCCCTCACAACAAGTAGTGTCACTAATATGCTAATATAATCCTATGCCTACCTCTTCAAGCGTTCAACAAGCACACGATCAGCTTTTGGTATTAGGGGATCTGGCTGTTAGATTTGCGGATGTTCATAGAACTACTCTTTATCCTGATGGACATTATGAGAATGATGCCGAACATAGCTTTCACCTAGCACTTTCGGCAGTTGAACTCGCCGCAAACTACCATCCTGAATTGGACGTAGGGCTTGTATCACAATTTAGTATTGTGCACGACCTGCCTGAAGTACACGCAGGTGATAGCCCATCATTCAAAAGAACAAAAGAGGCGGAAGCACAGAAAGAAAAGGCAGAAGCCGCCGCGCTCGAAAGACTCCTAAAAGAGTTGCCTTCTTATACCGCAAACTTACTCAAGCGATACGAGGAGCAAATAGAACCAGAGGCGCGATTTGTACGCCTTATCGATAAGCTATTGCCACCAATTATCCATGCCGTTGCAGTGCATGCCAACAAGGAAGATTTTCTAGACCGATTTGACCTTAAAACTATTGAAGATATCGACGACGCCAATAAGCGCTTCCTCGAGAAACTACAGAAAATGTTTCCTGAATTCGACTTCATATTAATTTTGCGAGAAGCTGTTGCACAGACATCTCGTGATAGATTCTTTAACGATGCCAGTAAAAAGTAAATTCTGTTGCACTTCACGCGCCGACTAGGCAACTTATCATATGGTATAATGCTACCGCTTATCCTATACTAAAAGTAGTTATGCTTGTCCTTAAAAGGGAAAGCTGTATAACTAAGGGGGTAGATATGGCAAATTGGAATGGAGCAAGAACTAAAGCAATCGAATTACTTAATGAGTTCGGTTTTAAAGATCCTTTTGTGGATGTTTATAAGGTTGCCGAAAAGTACGAAATCAAAATCATTCCTATTATTCCCGAACCAAATAAACGTGAATTTAGTGGCTTCTTAGATAGCAATGGCGCAAAGCCTGTTATCTATGTGAATGCAAATGAATCCGTCACTCGTCAGACATGGACGGTTGCTCATGAACTAGGTCATTACTTCTTAAGCCATAAACCAGACCAATGGGGTATTGCTTGGCGAGATCAGTCCTATGAGGAGAAAGATGAATTTGAACAAGCGGCAGACTTTTTTGCTGCCTGCCTTCTCATTCCCGAGACTATGTTAAAGAAAGTTATGAATCGGTATAAACTCACAAAAGAGGATTTTGTTCTTCTAGCTGAGATGTTTGGGGTATCACAACAAGCAATGAAAAATAGGATAGATTTTCTCCACGTCTAGCAATCTCTTATGGCTACAGTTAACAAACAGACAATAATTGCTAGCTCAAGGAAGATATCTTATAACGACTGGCTGACAAATAATATTTCTGTCTTGAGCGAAGATAAACAGGATGCACTACTACGCGCAAGAGAGCACAGTGAAAAGTTAAAGCATAGAGGGTGGTGGAGTATCGCATTAATTGGTATTGCGGTCGCTATTAACGCAGTTAGCCTATTTGTTGTTATCGCGATCGGTTACGGATGGATGACGTATCCTGGTGATCTTGCCGTTCCTGCTATTATCGTTGCCAATTTTGCAGAGACATGGGCACTCACTAAAATTGCGATGAAATTTTATTTTAATGATGACGAGTCAATCAATAAGAAGTAGAAAACTTAATTAAGGAATACATAGTAGAGTATGAGTAAAAAACTCTTCCAAAAACTAATCAAACGCGCCGCGCAGCCAGTTCCAAAAGAACAGGATAAACAATTGCACCCCGAAGGTTATAACGGAAAACAAACTCGTCCACGTAAAACTGAAGATACTTCGGTGAAACGCAGTGGTAGGTCCCGTCAATCGAACGCTTCATCTGACCCCAAAACCCCTCGATAGTATTTGTCGTTACCTTGTTTCGAGCATACTCGCCCTGCGAGTGGTTAATAGATTCATGTTCTATGCCGTGCTTCTTTGCCCACAGATAAATACGCGATTCATCAGTGTGAAGAATAGAATTTTCTTTTACAGCCGTAGTGATAAAGCGTTTTGCACGGTTCGCCGATGCCACATCACTTACAATTGAACGAACTTCGCCAGAACGTTCTACGACGCCGAGAATAGGCGTTTTGTGACGCGGGCCAGCTGATTTCTTACGCACACCACCGTGATATGTTTCATCAGCCTCAACAATGCTGCCGAAGCCGCCGATTTGTCCGTCCTGCCCCATGAGCGAACGAATTTGACGTGCCATACGGTGCGCAGTTTTGTAGGTGACGCCAAGATGACGCTCTAGCTCTTTAGCCGCTACACCGTTCTTTGATACTGAGAATAGATAGATGGCATAGAACCAGCTTTTAAGCGGTGTTGAGGACTTATGGAAGATCGTCTCAGCTAGAGGGTGTAACTGGTAGCTACAATGCATACACGCATAGCATTTGCGTCCTGTGACACGATAGAACTTGGTATCGATTACGCCGCAGCGTGGGCAGTCTTTGACGTCACCGTAACGCTCTTGAAAGATCGTATCTAAACAAACGTCTTCGTTTGGAAAGTCTTTCATGAATTGCGCGTGGGTGTATCTCATATCTCTAATTATATAGAGATAAATACTTGTTGTAAAGGATATAATTTAAGGTGTTATATAGGTACTTCTTATGATTTCATATGGATACTTATCTGACCAACAGTTTTCTAATAATGTGTTGTGCAAGAACGTGATATGTGCTATAATATACAACATGATAATTGTCAACAACAGCTCAACTCCCCGAGCCCTCGCCTTGCGAGGTACTGTTGACGATACCCCGACTTCACAGTCTTTCTTTTTCTTTGGTT
>CAZTOK010000094.1:0-2789 GCA_964615445.1 uncultured Candidatus Saccharibacteria bacterium
AAGCAAGCAGGCTGGCCAACAAAAAGCCGCAGAAGCAGCACTGACACACTACAAGAGCTAAAGCTTGTGTGATGCAAAAAACACCGATTAGACGATCGGTGTTTTTAGTTATTTCAAAGGTAGTGCGACTGGCGGGACTTGTGTTGACCATTAAGGCCGCGCAAATCCCGCCAGGCACCGTGAGAGTTGGCCGAAACCGGGGGATCAGGTTCGCTGGGCGATGATGGTTGCTAGCTCCATGAGACCGTGCTTGTCGATGGTCGACCCACAGTTGATCACCACGAGCTTGAAGCTCTTCTTGAAGTAGAGACCGCCGTAGCCAGGGATCCAGGTTGATGCTTCCGCAGTTGGAACGTTGGCAGCATCAGTGGAGCCGTCATGCACGGAGGCGTAGAGCTCGCCGCGAACATCGTTCATTCGGCTGACGCCGAAGATGGGGTAGCCGTATTCGCTGACGAAGCTGCACGTCTCTCCGTTGACCTGTTCGATCACATGTTTGTGTAGACCGAAGGCCTTCTCGACTTCTTGGCGACTGACGACCGGGCAATGCTTTGGCGCGGCGGGCTTCTGCTCGGCGCCGTGTAGACCACCGAAGTAGCTGCCAGTGCCAACTGCCACGACCGCGAACACTGCCAGCCAGGCTGGTACGAAGCGGTCCATGATACGAACTCCCATTGCGGGATCCTCTCAAGGTGCGGTGATACCCCGGGGTGGGTCGTCCGGATGACGAAGCGCGAAACTATATCTTTTAAACTATACAATATTATGTGAGTAATCCAATTACACCTCTCGTACTAGCGTGCTAGATGAAGATAAAGGCACACGTCTACTAAAGACAAACGTTTTTATTGCAAATGAAAATACCTCCATTGCCATATCGAGGAGCTAATCTACGATAAGTTTTTTAACTTCCGTAGGCTCCTCCATATCGCGACAGAGGCATTAAGCTTATGTTATCATTGTATTTACATATTGTAAAACGTATTTTCTAGAAAAGTTTCTTAGCACCAGCAATAACCAGAGTAAGAATAGCACCGAAAGTACCGCTAACCAGAACCGTAACCACGACGGTCGTAAGTGAGCTATACGCTTTTAAGCACTCTTCCCAGTAGCCAAGCGGGAAGATACGCAGTATTTTGCTAAGTAGTTGGCGTCCTTTACCGTCTGTGACCGCTATACCCTTATTGTATCGATGAAGCTGTAGATATCCATCTGCAATGGCAGATTTGAGTATCTGGACACTCTGATCTATTGAAATATTTTTGTCACTTGCGTAATGCTGAGCAACTTTGTCTACGTCATCGCCATTTTTCTTATCTTCAGTAATGAGGTCATCAACGTAGGCAACCACGTTCCGAACATCTTTCATGTAGTTCATAAGCACTAGTATAGTCATCGGCTTGGGCAAAAGATATTGCTTATGGCTTCAAGAGTTGTATAACGCCCACCAATACCTGTATGAGTGCTAAAAAAGCAGAGATGACGATGGCCCAAATTGCCCATCTCCTAGCGTCCTTGGCATTTTCTTGTGCGGCTTTCAATTCAAGATAGTCAAGATGTCGATAGTACGCTTCCGGTAACATGAACTGCCGTGTTCTGTCTGTACGGTGAGTGACACCGTAGATCACATCATTGTTAACAGTTCGTTCGATTGAAGTATGAATTTCCTTATCGTCTAGGTTTATTCCATTATCGCGCAGATATTTAAGCATGTCGCTGAATAGAAAACCTTCGTTAAGATGATCTGCTGCATAAGCATGAATGAGTGTTATATATCCTTTGTCCATACTGGCAGTATAAGCCCACCAGCTCTTATTATCTCAAAAATAGCCTTAGCGTAAGCAATATTCGTCGTGAAGCAGGCGCAGTATAATACAACTATGGAATTATCATCTTCAGACAAGCTTGCCCTAAGAAGAGCCACAGTACTCATAAAGAAAGTGATGAAAGAACTTGGTGCTATTGACAGTAGGGGTGAGTCTTTCGTTAGACGTGCACCAAAGATAGCTTACGCCATTGGGTTCAACTATTTCATGTCTGCCAAAGATGAATTAAGCATAGAACGCCATGCCAGTGTCGCTTGCGGTGCCCTAATACGAGCAAACATCGAAAATCTCGCGGATATGCTCTTCTTTCTTAATGACGCTGAGCAGTCAGAGAATTACGTTCAACGTGGCATGAACAAATATGCAGAACACCTGAAGAGAGCCTTTGAGGTGAAACCACTGTATGCCGCTCGTCGTGATATGACCGATAGTCTAATCATTAACCCTTGGGCCGGCAAAATGGCTACAGACTCTGAAACTGGTAAAACCTTTGAACCCGTCAAGATAGCCGCAAGGGTCCGACAAGCCCGTCGCAAAGGCTATCCTAATCTCATTGCCGTATACAGTTTCTACAGTGCTTACACCCATCCTAACGCTGGTATATTACGCTTTCGATCTGAACGTCACGAAGAGAACTTCAGATTCAGAGTTGCGTCAATGCGCGTCGATAACGCTGTCCTTGGGCTTGAACTCATAAGGACGGTTCTCAAGATGTGGGAGCTCCAGAGCGCAAGCGAAGAAAAGATAGAAGAAGCTCTTGCCGCATTGCCAAAACTCGGTGTTATGCACCATTTCGTTTATCAGAACGCTGAAGACGGGCTCCAGGCTCGGTTATTCTAGTCAGCTATGCAGGCTTCTACGAGTTCATGCCGCTTTTTATGTTTTGAGTAGATGGTTACCAAGATAAACTGTTGACAACAGGGGCGCTTATCTGTAAAATAAGGCAAGATTACGTTATAATCT
>CAZTOK010000095.1:0-2778 GCA_964615445.1 uncultured Candidatus Saccharibacteria bacterium
GCGTCTGCCTCTTAAGCAGAATGTCCTGGGTTCAAGTCCCAGGTGGCCCTCCAAGTATTGAATATTTCCGAAAAAGCCTTTTCCCACTCTGGTGAAAGGGCTTTTTTGTTGGTTCTAGCCCAGAGGTAGCGTTTTTCGAGGGCTGGGTAGTCTTTTTCTAGTGGAATCAGCCACTCGTGAGGTGTTATCGTCAGTTTTTGCTCTCTGAGCGTTAAGTTCGTACCCAATGTCAGCAGGATGTCTCTCTTAACAGCCAGGTCGCTGGTCTCCTTGAACTTAGTATGGGCGTATGTTGCAAAGTCGAAAGCCTTTTCGGTCAATGCCATCCACTCCTCAGCCCTGTTTTCGGTGCCACGCAACTGCTCATCAACCCTTTCACGCTCCGCCTTCAACCGTTGGCTCTGCACCTTGTATTCGTCATCGTCCATCAGGTCACGAGTACGCATATCGACTAATTTGTCGAGCTGGGACTGAAACTCGGCACGCCGCTTTTGCTGGCTGGCATATACCTGTGTACGCTCCTTGGCTTCAATCTTGTTGCTGCGTCTTAGTATCTTCAACGCCTGGTCACGGAACTCTGGCAGGATGGTGTATTTATTAAGTTCATCCGATATTTGCTTCTCCAAGTCTGTAAGGGTAGTAAAGATGTTCTGGGTACATGGTCGAGCCTCGCTTTTGCGTGTACATCGATAATAGACGTAGGTCACCATTTGCCTAGTCTTTTTAACCAGCTTGGTCTTATGCTCGCCGACAACAGAGCAACCGCACTCGCCACAGACCATAATGCTTGAATACGCCAGCACATCGCCACGTTTGCGAGGCTTACCCTTATCTCCCAACATTTTCTGGACGTAATCAAACTCTTCAAGCGTAATCATAGCTTCGTGGTTGCCCTTGAAATCTTCTCCGTTATGCACAATGCGACCTGCATAAAACTGATTGCTGAACATGCGGTAAATCATGCTGGTACTAAGTGGCTTGCCACCAGTTTTGAGTGTCTTGCGAGTAACAAACTTCCACTCGTCCCTGGCAATTTTATGTACCTGCGAGACATTACATTCGCCAGACAAGACTAGCCTCCACATTTTCTTTACCAAGTCGTACCGCTCTGGGTCGGGCTTGGTTTCGGTAATGATTTTCTTATCCTTGCCCCTTCTAATTAGCTGTCCATGCTCATCCAAAACTGGCACCTTCATGTACCCTGGTGGCACTACACCTGGTCGTTCGCCGTTTGATGCCTTGGTACGGCTGCCCCTGCTGACATCCCGACCTTGTTTCGAGGATTCGTACTGGCTCTGGTTCATTGTCATTTGCAGGAACATGATGCCCTCGGCAGAGTTCTCGAAAGTGTATGACACGAACTTCAAGTCTTTGAGCTTGTCACGCAGCATGTATGTAATCCTG
Organism: uncultured Candidatus Saccharibacteria bacterium; assembly: GCA_964615445.1. GTDB lineage: Bacteria > Patescibacteriota > Saccharimonadia > Saccharimonadales > Saccharimonadaceae > JALRBM01. The sequence goes on from CAZTOK010000095.1 coordinate 1,405, forward strand.
GCACTATCAATCTCATTGCGAGAGCAGCGGTTCGGGTGCCAGCCGACTATGCCGTCAGCTTCGCCACGCTCAATCATGTCCATCATTTCGTTAAAGATAGGTCTGCCAGGCTTGAATGCACTTGCACTCTCTGGCTCCATCCATTTAATGATGTTCAGGTCTTGGAAACGCTGCTTAATTTCTTCGATTTGTGACTGGTGCGAAAGCTCCTGCCTGTCCTCACGCACCTCTGACTTCCGCACATAAGCTATGTACCGTAGAGGTTTATTACTAGTGTGACTTTTATGCATCATTTACTCCTTTAATTATAACTTATATTTCCACTATTTCATCGTTACCTGATGGGCTGCCCCGATTGGGATTGCCGAATAAATCCATGAACCCTTTGCTGACTAATTCACCTTCCAGTACAGTCGGATAATCAGGTGAGGGGTCGGGTCGCAGAATCTGCGGCTCGACTTGCCTTCCTGGCAAAGAAGGATTTATTTTGGCATTAAGGTTTGTTCTGTATGTATCGTTATGAGTTTCTTCTGTATAAGACTGCTGGTTTTCGGGAAACGTCATTGCTACTTTTACCGCATGACGTTTGCTGGATTTTGGCTTTGGTGGCTTGTAGTGTTTGCTGTTTTTCCACAAACGTCCCAGATTGGCTTCAACTATTTCCATCTCCACCTGAAAATGTCGCACTCCATGAGTGCTTCTCCGCTCCATTCTAATAAAGCCCAGCTCCCTGAGAACCCTAATCGCTGAGTCCTGCTGGTCACGAGTCAAGCCAGTGCCAGCTTGCATTTCATCCATCGACTTCCAGATCCAGTTGTCCTTTTTCCAGCCCAAGCCATCCCAATGAACTAGGTAGCAGAGCATGACAGCAGCATTCATGCCGAGTGCAATAGCTACGGCTGGTACGAAGACGTAATAATACTCGTCAGTTGCTTTGAGTATTGTGTCGAGACTCTTGTTCAGCTTCGCCATAACTTACTCCATATTCATTCATATATGCCTCGTACTGGCTGGCGGTAATTGGCTGGTAGATAATCTCTATCTGCCGAACCAGCAACGTCAGCTTCTTGTACGCTTCATCCCTGTCAATTGCCACGCCGAACCGCTTTTCATAAAGCCCCTGGAACTCATCAACATCCGCATCAGTAATCATGGCTAGACTCCTGCGTGCAGTCTGCCCTTAACGAGCTTGGCATTGGTTAATACTGTGCGAGGGTTGAGTGATAGCCTGTCTTGGAAAAAAGCCTCTGAATCAGCTTGTATGTCTTTGCCGTATTCGAACTGGAACACGGCTCGGTGCGGATTGCTCTTATCAACCAAAATAAGCCGATACCCCATTGATGCCAGGGTAACGGCTAGTTGGTAATCTGATGT
>CAZTOK010000096.1:0-2734 GCA_964615445.1 uncultured Candidatus Saccharibacteria bacterium
TGTTTTTCCAAAATCTGCCGCAGCTCCTCGTATCTTTCGTCGCTAATTTCGACCATAGCAAACCTCGTCGATGATGATATAAAAGGTTTGGAATATGTACATTCTCCCCAGCCATGAAAATGACGCAAGCGCAAGTTTGTGTCATTTTTTTGCTAGGTATACAGGAACAATTTTGAATCTTATTTTGTTTGTTAAAATTAAGGTATGGATGACCAAGATTATATTGACTTAATACTTAGAGATCGTAAGTATTAAGATATGCAAGAAAGATCCCCACAAACACTCAGTGAAGCCGACCGACGACTTATTGCAGCATGGGCGGCTGATTGCGTCGAGCGTGTCTTGGGACTATTTGAATCTGAAGTTCCTGGCGATAACCGACCTCGAGCACTTATTGCCAGAACTCGTGCATACGCTCGTGGCGAACTCAATACTGCTGAGGAAATTCGCCGCCGGTTTGCGGGTGGGGTTAAAGTAAGTGAAATCAAATCTCCAGCTGCTAAGGCCGTTGCTCGAGCCGCAGGTCAGGCCGTTGCAATCTGCCATCTAGGCGCACATGCCCTAAGTGCCGCTGCTTGTGCTGTTAAAGCTGTAGAGCTTACTAACCCTAACCAACCAGAAGCCGTCGAAGATGAAATTCGCTGGCAACTTGAGCATATGTCGCCGGAAATTCGAACTGCCCTCCGGGCTATCCCGTCAATCGACGAAATTACATCTGGTCCACTTGGCCCCGGTCTAAATACTTCCGGCAAATTGGGCGATATCATTCGTGTGCTGCAGGCGAGTATCGCAAACACGCTCAGCGACCGTGACTTGTCCGTGGCTATAGATAAATCCTAGACGTTCTAACTTCCGCCCGAGAACAACAACATCCATAAGGAGGGGTTCCAAGCGCGAGAAACATACCCAGCCATGAAAATGACACAAACGCAAGTTTGTGTCATTTTCATTGCTTTAGTGAAGGCTCTGGGCTAACTCAGTTAGCTATTTGCGGTTCGCAATAATCGCCACGCCCCAGACAATAAGTGCGATTGGCCAAAATTGCCATATATGCTCCAATATCTCTATGTCGAAAAATCTTTGTAGTAAAAAAATAATCCCCAACCCAATGAGAATAGAGCCCCATACTACTGATTCGTTTGTGTCTTTCTTTTTTATCATCCTACACTCTTTTAATTATTAGAACTATTGTATCCTGAAGAAATTGTAGCATAAGGTGTGGGGGCAAAACGCATAACGATATGCATAAGCGGCCTCTGCCAATACCTGTCTGCTCCAAAGTTCGATTTGTATTTAAGGACTAATTTTCCCGAATAGTGACTGCATGGTGAGAATAAGAGGATCGAGGTATATACCAGAACTGATCGCCCAGCCATGAATAAGCTAGACTTTGTCTAGCTTATTTCATGATTGTGACTATCTATCTTAGGCTTTTCTCGGCAAGTAGACGTCTATCTAGCTACGATGCAGCAGTATACTTGTTCCAAATAAGTTGCCATAAATGACCGTCAATGTCACGGAAGTAGCCAGTGTATGAACCATCAAGGTCCTGTGCTGCAGTAACTTCACCTCCAGCTTCCTTTGCTTTTTCAAGGAGATCGTCTACCATCTCCTGTTTTTCAAAAGCACAGCTAAATAATGCTTCTACTGAAGACCCGGCATCAAGCGCTTTTACGCCTGCAGGCTCAGTGTAGTGATTAAATTGACCTGTTTCGTTAAAGAAAAGGGAGAGACTCGGTAATTCAAACATTAGCGTACCCTCATCGATTCCATCCGTCTCCCAGCCTAAACCATCGCGGTAAAAAGCAAGTGTTTTTTCTAGGTCTCGCACGGGTAGTGTGGTGACAATATTTTTTATGGCCATGTGTACTATCCTTTCCTATTACTAATTTGGTTTGTCCGACAATCAGGCTCTAGCATTATTATAACAAGGCTGAAATTTTTTTGCTCTGGAGATATGTTTTGTAAGGACGAATAAAATCTTCTCATTAACGTCGTTTTTTTACAAAACATCACGTACTTCCATTGATTATTATGCATACATAAAACATAAGGAGAAATAATATGACACGTAAACCATTTAAAATCGATATTAAACAAGATCAGCTTGATGATTTGAAATACCGACTAGAACATATGCGCTGGCCCGGGGAAGCCAAAGACGCTGGCTGGATGTACGGAACAAACCAAGGGTACATGCAAGACCTGGCAGATTACTGGCTTAACACATACGACTGGCGTAATGCAGAGGCCGCGATCAATGAACTGCCGCAATACACGGCCGATGTTGATGGTGTAAACATTCACTTCATCTATCGGCCAAGTAGCAATCCGGATGCAGTTCCACTTTTACTCGTACACGGTTGGCCAGATTCTTTTTACCGTTTTCATAAAGTTTTGCCATTGCTTGCCGATAAGTATCATGTTGTCGTTCCATCAATGCCTGGTGCGGGCTTTTCAGAAAAAACTAGTTTGTCGATCGATAGGACTGCAGATTTATTTGCTAACCTAATGACCGAAGAACTTGGCTACAAACAGTTTATCTCTGCTGGTGGTGATGGCGGCTCTCTCGTAAGTATGTCGCTGGCTAATCGCAAGCCTGAATTACTGCTAGGCATGCATCTTACAGATGTGGGCTATCCCGACCAAACTACCGACTTCGCAAGTCTAACCCCGCCCGAACAAGAGTTTGCCGGGTTTATCCAAAACTGGTTCTTCACCGAGGGTGCGTTCA
>CAZTOK010000097.1:0-2685 GCA_964615445.1 uncultured Candidatus Saccharibacteria bacterium
GCGTATCTTTGTAAGGAATACTAATGCTTAGAGGATTTGTGCCTACGACACCTGTGGCGGTTTCCGAAAGTGCTGTGAATGGCTCGGTTGAGGTTGTGAGGACACCTATAAGCCCCGCCTCGGCAATCTTTTCAGTCCAGGTTGCCAATATACCAAAACGTTGCGCGCCAGTAATCCCTACAATGCCTATGCCGGTATCCCTAGCCTTTCTGATAACCGTTTCTACGCCTAAAGAAGCTGCCAGCGGACCGATTTCTCGTTGACCATCTACAAGAGCGATAGAAGGTGAATCTTTGGTCGATTGAGGCTCACCCAGGCGATCACCATAGAATTGAACGTCCCAGCACAGTTTGCGAAGGCCATGTGTCTTTTTACCGCTATATTCTGCGAAGGTGTAGTGATTGGCAATCAAATTTACTTCAGACCTTTTTAGATGAGAAGCGTGGTTTTTAATCGTTGCATGAACTAGCTCCTCTAGTTCCTTGTGAGTAATCTCAATTTCTTCATCTACGAAGCTCATGAATACTGGGCTTGCTGAATAGCGTTTAAAGAGTTCTTCCTTGCTAAGCATAGTCAGATCATTTTCAGTGTAACCAATGAGCTTTACTGCTTGGAGTAATGTCTCCCTAGTGTCTACTGTAATCTCTACATAAGGCAGTATTGAAGGCCACTCTTCAATCAGAAAAACAATATCTGGATGTTTGCAGCTATATCGAATTCGCTTTACTTCTTGGTGCCCTATTTTTTTGAAATTATTGTCAGCAAACCATTCAATCAGTGCCTCTTTTTCTGATAACGCGAAAGATACTGCCTTGTTATCATCTACGGATGTCAAGATTAGCTCAAGTGTATTCGAATCGTTTTGAAGTGCTAGAGTAAAGTCTTTGAGTGCTTGGATATTGTCCGTAATTGGCGCAAGTTTCGTTTTTAAATCATTATCGCCGTACTTGATATCGGAAGCTTTGAAGTTGTATGGTTTGTAGTTCTCAATAAGAACAGTTGCATCAAGGGTCTTTCTTGCGTCGAGGCTTTCTAGAGTTACAGTGAGCTTATGTTTGTCAATTTCAAGTATCTTTGCATCAGTATAGTCGGGCATAGTAGTCTTACTCATACCTTTATTTTACCTAACTGTTTGACGGCCAACGTCTTTTCATATAATAGATCGTCTAATTTATGTAGTATCTCCTCTCGCTCTTCAAGCGAGAGATTCGGCAGGTTATAAGGAACGATTGTGTTATCTAGGCGATATATACAGGTGCCAACCATAATCCTTGCAAGAAGGTCCTCGTCCTCACCTTCAATGTGCAAGTCAGCATTGGTGAAGTACGTATTAATAAAGGCTTCTGCAATATGACTGTCAGGTTGATTGAAAGTATGCAGTAAAAGATGTCCTGCAAAGAATCCGATGTCAAAGAGGACATTTCCATAGTGAGCTGCGTCTAGATCGCATATATAAACACCCTCCTCGTCAATTGCCATATTTTTAGGCGAAAGATCACCGAAAATGATTTGCCTTTTATGTTTCTTCAAACGAGTGACGACATCTTTGAGAGGTGTACGGCCTAATGAAGAAAGCCGATAGTATAGATTGTTCTCATAATACTCATCTTCATTTTCTCCACGAACAACAGCCGCACTAGCATAGAGACCATTATGGACCTTGGCGACCAGTCGACTGATGCGCTCTACAGCGGCGTCGTTTACAACGCCATTATTAAGTAGGAATTCAAGGTTGATGTCAGGTGTCATAATCGATGAAAGTAGTATCATCGAATTTACATGACTGTATGCAATAACTTTCGGAAATGACCGAGGTGCAATCTTGTAGAATTGTTTCAATGCTCTATATTCAAATTCAATGTCCTCAGGTCGGCTCTCTACGGTGGGCATCTTTGCAAACTTAGTGCCACGTACCTTGAGGTAGTAAGTCGCATGTTCGGTGGTTACTTTGTAGACATGATGGACAAGCCCCCCCGACGCAGGTGTAATTGTATAGGACGCACCTATGTGCTTCTTAAGGAAAGTATCAACAGCAACTTCTGTCGCCAACTCTGCATTATCCGTCATAACTGATGCCTCTCTTTACAATATTATGCTCAACACCTGCTAGATATACTGACGACATCAAGGCGACGCCAAACCATTGATCGCTTAGATCAGAGCGGAGAGAGCGCTTCAAGGTTCCATGAAGATGTTCGAAGAATTCTACAAGTACATCACCTTTGGTGATGGTAGTCAGAAGTTCAGAAGTATCGCCGTCACCTAATAGTTGGTCGATTGAAAACTTCTCAAACTTCTTACCTCCAACCATCTTTTCGTTTCGAAATATATAAACGTCGAAATGGTTATTGCCACCGATTGCGTAATCATCCTCTGTATTATTTTCGTGCTCGCTCTTAGATTGGTAGGAGTGAATCTGAATACTTTGAAAAGGCCCCTGTTGAAGACAGTGATATTCATGCTTCACGCGACCGTTACCCTTGTAGAGGTCTTCTCGCGCCTGAGTCCATGACCTTTGAGATAAGCTGTTATGGAGAAGACTAAGATCTACCGTGGTGATTGTCGCTTCATCTTGAAGGAAGCGTATAAGTGAATGACTATCTATCTCTCCAAAATTCTTAGTGACTTCTAGAAACTCTTCGGTACTGTATTTAGGTTCATACTCTCCCCTAAATGCTTTTCGAT
>CAZTOK010000098.1:0-2668 GCA_964615445.1 uncultured Candidatus Saccharibacteria bacterium
ATACGATACGCTGTACTATTATCGCAATATGCAACACCACTACCGTGCTCCAATTTGGGTCCATTTTTATTTTGCTATACTATTCTATATATGCAGATGATTTACCTCGTAACAGGCAAAACCGGAGCCGGCAAGACCTACTACGCGCCGGTATGCCTGTGGTCATAGAAGTGAGCATGGCTACAAGGGCGCAGCGCAAGCAGCAAGTTGAGCGCGCAAATGAGACCGGTGGTACACTGCAGATGCTCTTTATTGATGCTACCCAGGATATTCGCCGCCGACGCGTTGAGGCACGCAACACGCGCAATGATAGCGCACTTTCGTACGAGGTTACCCCAGAAATGTTTGACTTCGTAGAGGGTCTTTACGAAGATTTAGATGCATCCGAGCTAAGAGTTACGCACGTAGTAAATAATTTCTAAATTATAAGGACACACTGAAGATAATGACACAGTCTAATCCTAGCAACCTAGATGATGGGCCTTTCTACCATGGTACAAAAGCGGATTTACAAATTGGCGACTTACTGACCGCGGGATTTAAATCGAATTATAGGCCGGAGGTTACGATGAATCATATCTACTTCACGGCCTTGAGTAATGGTGCGGGACTTGCAGCGGAATTGGCAAGCGGGACAGCGCGTCCAAGGGTTTATATTGTTGAGCCAGTGGGCGAATTCGAAAATGACCCGAATGTGACAGATAAAAAGTTTCCAGGTAATCCCACGCGTTCATACCGAAGCCAAGAAGGGCTACGAATCGTTGGAGAGGTAGATGATTGGAAGAGGCTGACACCCGAGGAACTTCAAAATTGGCGCGATAGGCTCGCGAATGTTAAAGGCGACATCATTAATTAGTGACGTATCAGTAATCTTATTGGTAACAGACTTGGATGGTACACTCATAGGGAATCGTGCAGCATTGCTGCAATTCAACCAGCTTGCTAGTGAACTGCGCAATAAACAAAAAGTGAAACTTGTGTATGTTACCGGCCTATCACTTGAATCGTTCGACGAACTTAGGATAAGAGAACCCTCTAGAGCCTGACGCCCTCATCGCTGCAGTTGGTTACATGGCGCAAGACTGCTACGCCGGCGGAATAATTGAAGGTTTGAGACACTATCGGAGGATTATTCTGTAGTCAAGTACTGCGAGCTAGGCTACCAATTTACTTCGCTGAGAAGTTGATCCTTAAACAATTTTAGAGTGTTTTTAACGTTTTCTAGCGTATGATTCGGTAGTTCGTTTAGCGCAAACCAGTCTAAACGATCAGACTTTTCTGGCTCACTTAAATAGGGATCGCCTTCCCATTGGTTCACCAAAAAGTAGAAATCAAGTCGCTCTTGGTCGTCCTCTTTATCACTACGGTGCATAACATGCACAAGCTCAAAATTCTCTTTTCGTACGCTGAGCCCCACCTCTTCTTTTACCTCGCGAGCAGCTGCAGACGTAAGCGACTCATTACCGTCAACATGACCAGCTGGCAATGTATAGTAGCCGTCAGCCCACCCAGTATTTGCGCGACGAAGAAGTAGATATTTATCATCCTTAGCAATAATAACATTGACCGACACTGCGATTCTAAACCTGTCAGACAGCTCTTTGGTGATAGCATATTTCATAGTACAGCTCCTCTATTTAGTTGCAAAGAAATGAGGCCGTTTTTTGTAATCTTTATCCAAATCTTCAAACAAGTCGAGCAACTCAGGGTAGCGTGCAATTTTTTTACGGGCTACATTCATCTTCTCTTCATAGAGCTCGCGGTGCGGTGGAAATGGCTGGTGATCAACAGCGCCCATTACTACGTATGGAATGATTTTATCTAGTGCGTACACAAAGCAGCTCTCTGGCTCATCAAAAAGCTCGTATTTCTTGATGGTTTCATGAACCCAGGGAAAGCGATTTCCGAAACGGTCCTCGATGAGCTTTAGCGCCTGCTCTTCCCTTTCAATCTTGCTTTCGTGCTCTTCTGCCGAGGCCCAGATTGTCGTATCGCCTGCATATGCTTCAACGAGATCATGCACGAGAGCATACTGACTAATTTTTCCTAAATCTAAATGTGGACTCATTTGCTGCGCAATAGCGCATCCTAGTGTTGCAAGTAGGAAACCGTGTTCTGCGTCATTTTCAAAGCGGTCTAGCTCGGGCTGTACTTTCGTCGTTCGAAAGACTACCGCTGATGGTATCAAGAGTTGAGCCATGAGGTTTAGTGTGTCGCTTGCGGAAACGGACGTATTCTTCATTTTACTATCATACCAGAGCAATTCTAATATCGCGCAATACACAGGCGAGGGCTTCTCGGGAAGCCTTATCGTTTGTTATTATTAGTTAATGACAAAGCCAACTATAGCAATCTGTGCAAGTGCCAGCAATTACCCTCAAGTTATCGCGGCGAGTTACAGTATTGAGAAGCTTGGCATTAATGTACTTCTTCCGGCTACTGCAGCAAGCATGAAAGAGAATGGCGGAGAGAACATTGAAGCCGATAGAGATTGGTCGTCTGTAACAGCCCATGAAAAAGCATCATTCATTCGAGGGCACTTTAATGAAATTGAGAAGAGTGATGCGATTTTAGTCATGAATTATGAAAAACGTGGAAAAGCTAACTACATTGGCCCGAACGTTCTGATGGAAATGTCTATCGCTTTTTATCTCCATAAGCCCATCTA
>CAZTOK010000099.1:0-2654 GCA_964615445.1 uncultured Candidatus Saccharibacteria bacterium
ATGAGCTACTGCCCCGCAATTATTTGATTAGAACAGAGGTGATTATATCAGATTTAGAATAAATACCGAACTACGGCACCAACGACTAGGCGGCTTCCGCGAATCCTGACAACAGGCCCGTAACAGCCCTTTTCCAGTTAGGGCTATTCCATAGGAACGAAACACCGCCGGCCGCTGCAGCACCTAGTTTGCGCCGCAACATAAGGTCTGCTCCTGAATGCAAACCTTCAGTACTCACATATTCAACGCTATCGCCCAATTCCTCCCGCCACATAACGAGCTGCTCGTGGCCCACCGGTGCAGTATCAGGTCCACTCATGCCACCTTTGCCTTCGGGCACAGTCAAAATCGGTTTTCCCTCGGCATCCCGCGGGATTTGGCCGGGGATGGTGTTTGGCCCCACCAACACTTTGAACACCCTTCGGCCCAGCAATATTTTTGCGAGATCCGGCACAAGCAGACGTTCCTGCTCCGAAAGGTATGGTGGAAGCTTTAGTGCTAAACGCTCTTCGTCGCCAACTTCTTCGTGGAATGCATCCAGCAGCTCCTCCATAGTTTCCAAATCGTAGCCCATGATTGGCTTACGCCCACCGCCCTCTACCACTACGTTTGGACAACTAACATTTATCTCCACTAAATCTGCTTCCGTACCCAGCAAAGCCACGCCTAGGTGAACTGCTTGCTGCACGGAACTGCCGTGTTCTGGCGAGTTGGTCGGTGAGCCGCTGGCAATGAGGATTTTACCTTTGTCGTGTGCTCTAACGGCAATCTCTGGTATTAACTTTATGGCGCCAGCCTCACCTATATTGGGCAACCCCATGGAGTTATAAGTCCTGTGGGTAACCGGGTCGGGGTAATATACTGGTGCTCCATACTTTGCCTCGTTACCTACTTGTGACGGCACAGTAATTGAGCCAAAAGTTATACCGCCAATGCCCGTATCGGCTAGCAAATCCACCTCTTGCAATATTTTTTCCTGGTTGGTCCCATTAATAGACCCCGCCGCATTCACCAACGGCGACTCAAGCTCATGCCCAACTAGTAGGTACTCGCTCAATTTATTGCTTCCATGGGTGATCCACTGGTTCTTCCAATGGAGCTGGGTTAACAGTGTAATCCACCAGGAAATCGTGTTCTGTTTGAGTAAGACGTCCGGCTTCTAACAGATATTCAAAAGTAGTTATTGCACCAAGTGCTGCCCGTACTTTCATACCCGCCGCTTCTACTGCTTTCCGGCCGCCCTGTTCTCTATCAAACCCTATCACAACACCGGGTACAGTCAGCTCGTAATCGGCCAAGAATGCTACCGCCTCGTGTTTTGTGCCACCTGTGGTAACCACGTCGTCTACTTCAACGACCTTTTGTCCAGGGAAATAAATGCCCTCAAGGTCTTGGTGACTACCATAGTCGCCTTTGGGCTTAACGCGCTGCCACAACAGTGAATAGCCGCTTACTCCAGAGACTGCACTAGCCAAAGGCGTGCCGGCTTCAGGGGGGCCAAAAATGTGGTCAAACGAAACTTCTTCTGCAAGTAAATCAAGTTCGATACCAATACTCCCAAGCAGCAGAGTCTTTATCCGTTTTTGCTGCTTAACAGAAAGTTCACTTGAAGTATCAACTGACAAAGCAGGGCGAAAATTCACAAGATAAGGAGACCAGATTTTGGATTTTAAAATCTTTGATGTACCGATATCCAAAATTCTTTGTGAGCTCGGAAGGTTAGCTCCTCTTTCATGGAGGCCCACGACTAATTCTTGGGCTTCGTGTTCTGCAAGTGCCATCGTTATTTCCTCCCTTGTGCTTTAGATATTTCTGAAGCGATGATTTCTACGGCTTCACGTCCCGTGAGACCATAGCTGGCCGCCTCCGTAAGCGGGCGTCCTACTACAAGCAAATCGCCGCCTGCTTCTATGGCAACCCTGGGTGTTGTAGCCGTTGCTTGTTCGTCTGGCTTTACAGCATAGCGTGGACGAATGGCAGGTAGCACGAGCACCATACTTTCTGTTTTTGGGTCTTTCCTTACCATTTCAGCTTCTTGTGGCGAACACACGAGCCCTTCTATACCCGCATCAACGGCCATATGCGCCAGTTTTTTAACCATTCCCTGTCTACCATGCCCAAACAATTCCTGCGTCCGCATTTCATTATGAGAAGTCAGAACCGTTACTGCTAAAAGAAGCGGGCGATTTAAGCTAGAATCTGCCTCTAAAGCCTCTTCCACCCCTTTAACTGCTGCTTCCATAGCTTTCACATCTGCTAGCGCATGGAGAGTAATAATACCGGCTCCGTTTCTGGTAAGGTTTCGCGCACGCTTACGCATGGTTTCATCAATATCATGGAGTTTGTAATCTATAAACGGAATTAGTCCATAGCGGTTGACGGTTTCCGTGGCTTCCGGTACCCCAACAAGGTCGGCCAGTGAATTTAATTTATCAGCTCCGATGAGTTCGCCATATCCTTGTAGTCCCTCTAATGCTTCATCCCAGGTGTCATAATCCTGTGCAGCTATTATTCGCTGACTTGGTGTTTCAAAATTGAGTAGTTGTTCTCTAACAGATTCAGCCATAGTACCCTCCTCCCACCGCGTTAGTTTAAAACTTAGTATACACCTGCTATTTTATATGGCGTAGCATAAGCCAAATATCTTACAGACG
>CAZTOK010000100.1:0-2645 GCA_964615445.1 uncultured Candidatus Saccharibacteria bacterium
CGAGTAGGCATAACTATTAAAACATCAGATTATACAAGTCGCAATGATCTCATTTGGAGACTATCCCTTCACGACAAGTAAACAGATCAAGAAGATATACGCTGCCTCATGGCTCAGAGTCCTTTTGGCAGTATTATCTTTTTGCCCTCATGGGCGAGGGCAACTATTGCACTATTTCAATCTGTTATTGTAAACTAATCGTATCTCCTACCCTTACAAGTAGAGGTGTAGGTTGGGTTGGTAAGAAAAGTAATCACCAATAAGAATATAAACAAAGAAACAAAGAATAATATACCTAGATATAAAGAGAAATAACAAAAATAGTAAAACCTAAAAGAATAATCCAAAAGAAGAAACGTAAGACAGAAGAATAAGAAATCAAAGAAAAGCGTAATTAAACCAAACTTTATAATCGTACCGAACAAGATAAGTCAGACAAACTAATATCCCTAAAGTAACCTCCAAGCTATTCACCTATGACCAAACTTCCTAAACTTACCAAGAAACAACAAGAGATACTCAAACTACTGTATCGATTCAGATTCCTCAACCGTATTCAAATTCAAGCATTCCTGGAACATAAAGACCCGAAGACTATTAACCTATGGCTACGTGACTTGCGCGCCAAGGGTTATGTCGAATGGATTTACTCAACGCACTTTGCCGAAAAGACCAAGCCAGCTATCTACTACCTGGACCTAAACGGCGTGCGCTATTTACGCACCCTCACCAGGACAAGCGAAGACGCGGGTGGCAAGGCGGTAGTATTGCCAGTTTACCCGTCAGAAGAACTCCACAAACGATACAAAGAGCCGACTCGCAGTCAAGCCTACATTGACCGCTGTATTCTCATTGCAGAATGCTGTCTTGCGCTTGAGCGTGCAGATGTTGAAAACGAGGCAAATAACAAGAAAGTACGTCATTACTACCAGACTGAAGCAGATTACTTACTTGAGCGTAGTTACTACCACTTTATCCTCGAGAGTAAACTTATCCAGCCAAGCCTTGTATTCTGCAAGGACAAGTTCGATGATGAGGGTAAAGAGGAGAAAACGCTCAAGAGCTACCTGCTTGAAATCTTTGACCCAACCCTGCCACGCTACCGCATGAAGAAGCGCTTAGGTGATTATGTGAAGTACCTAGATGATGAAGGTAGTGAATGGCAAGACCAGACAAATACCGAGAAGTTACCGATTGTCTTATTCGTCTGTCCACGAACAACTGATCTTATTTATGCCAAACGCCGGACACGAAGGCTTATTGCTGATGCGTGGGAATGGAAGGATGAGGACGAGGCGCGGCCACGGGTAGGGTTTACGACGGCTGAGAAGCTGAAGCAGTTCGGAGTTTTTGAAGGTGAGATTTGGGAGGAGGCGTAAAAGCAAGAACGTCTAAACAAGCCTAGATATTACTCCCATTTGCCTTGCGGCAAGTGGGAGTCCCTGTTTCCTGGAAGGAAATAGGTTTGTAGCTCAAAGGCTATAAATAGCCTGCCGTTCCCTTATTCACACTCTTATATATCTGCCCATAAATCTCATTCGCCTCATCATTCGTAATGCTTCGCTCAAGATGCCGCAGTGTAATACGCACCAAAATATTCTTTTGACCGGGTTGGCAACCGAGACGCTCACGGGCTATATTATTTAAATTGTCGTACGAAGTTTCGCCGAGTATCTCAACTTCTTCAAGTGTGTCACTTTTATCTCCGAGTGCATCTCGGATATCGGCGCTAATGTCTTCCTCGACATACCTTTCAGGTACGCTATATGACATATCCCGTTTTATAGCAGGCTGATTTGACACCTCTATGTAAGGCTCTAGGTTGGTCATTTGCTCTGCAATCCTGGGATTAGTCGAACGAAGATAGCGTACGTCTGGAATGTCTTTGAGTGTCATAACGAGACGATCAAGACCCATGCCAAGTGCCCAACCTGAATGAATAGTAGGATCGAGCCCGGCGTTTGCTAAAATAGCATCTTTAATAAGGCCACATTCCAGTATTTCAATATCGCGGTCATCTCGTACGGCATTAACTTCAATTCCATCGTTCGTATACGGGTGCGGTGAGTCAATGATGCGCAGCTTCCATCCTGGCGCTGCTGTCGCGGCTACGCCATTCACGACGGTAAGTAGATCATCTTTAACGACAGGTTGGCGCTTTGAGTTCTTAACAACCCGCCACATCTCAAGCATATGAACTTCACTGACGTGCTTTTTATCTGAAACGTCTCGGCGGTAGGCTAGACCAGGCAAGAGAATGACGACGTCTTCCCAGTCGCTGCGCTGCGATAGTTCACGCAGAATCCTCGGTAGGTGGGCGCTGGTATGCGTGCGAAGCACGTGCGTTCCGTCCACGTAGTGTGTATAGGTTGATGAGCGACTTATATTATCTTTTGCAATCAGCAGGTTATCGTAATTATCTTCAACGGCAACAATTGGGTTTTTACGATGCACTTGAACATCGCTCTGAGGATGCGTCGAGCGCATATATTGCTCGATCTTTTCATACACCATTTTTATAGCATGCGGTTTTGGCGACTCTGTGAGATCGGGAATAGCCAAGTAATTATTTAGAGCCTCTTTACTAATGGGCTGGATATACATTTTCATAATGAATCTTTCTCTTCTTGGAGTAATATCTTTGG
>CAZTOK010000101.1:0-2640 GCA_964615445.1 uncultured Candidatus Saccharibacteria bacterium
TTGTCCAGCAACACGGCGGTAGCATCTCCGTAACCAGCGCACCAGGGCAGGGCTCAACATTCTCAATTAAACTTCCTGCAGCCACCGAAGAATAGTAGATGTCATTCTGTTATACTTAAGGTAAATATAAGCAGGAATAAAAATATGGCCAAATCATCTTCAAAAGGTATCTATGCAGCAAGTGGACCAGCATTCTTTGGCTGTATGCTTATCGGCACGGGAATTGGCTACGCATTTGACCCAAAGCAAGCCGGTATCGGTTGGATTATTGGCACAGGCGTTGGCTTTTTAGTCATGGCCGTTATGCGTTACCGCGGCTAAGCGGCTAACTAGCAATTACATTTATTCAATTGTATAATATGTGCAACTCTGTGCAGCTGCACATTGTTCGTAGTCTCTTTTAAAGAGACCTGAGGTTAGGAAGTGCATTGCACCTCGTAGAAGAGCAGACCCCGGCAGAAGCTGAGGCAGAGGAGCGTGTGTACGACCAGCGAGAGCGAGTGGCGCAAGAAATTGCGGCTCACTCGTACCGACTGCTCAAGAAGTACCCCGCCCACCATGCCGGTCTGGTACTCGTTCGCGACATCCTGACGTGTTACCCATACAGCTACTCACCAGTCCCGAAAGGCTTCACGCCCACCCATGAGTTGGAGTTCAAGGGCAACCGCGTCTACCACATGCTGATGCGTGAAGGCATCAAGTGTGTCGAGCTACTGGTCACCATGACCGAAAGCGATCTGCTCAAAATCCGGAACTTCGGTGCGACCAGTCTCGTTGAGGTCAAGCAAGCACTCGCCAAGCGAGGGCTGGAGCTGAAGCCGCTGTAACAACCGCGAAGCGGCAAGACTGGGTGCGAGGACATTCGCAAAGAACAACGCGACGTCCTCGCACCCACCGCCGTATCCCTAACCTCAGACCACCCTCCCTAAATTGAAATTATTACTTATAAATGATATAAATAGTTGACTTTACGCATTTGCGTATGGTTCCACACACGAGAGATTGGGCAGGTGACATCGTTGTCACAAAATAAAGCACCCGAGGGCTTCATTTCGTTGGAAGACCACCAGGCTGCGGTCAACACCGCGTACAACTCTGGCATTCTGGACGGCAATCGGCGCACCATGGCGAAAGTCAGGGAGCTGCTGAGCAACGCCGACGCGCTCACACTGAATGACAAGGAGCAGGTACTCACACAACCGATCGAAGCCCTTCACCTGACCATTCGAGCGTTCAACATCCTTCGCCGCGAGGGCGTCATTACCGTTCAGGACCTCACCCGCAAGGCTGAGGTCGAAGTGGCGGAATACCGCAACATGGGCAGGAAGACACTCGACGAGATCAAGGAGAAGCTGGCGGCATACGGCTTGACCCTGGACACCTTTAGGTAGTCCGGCTTCACGAAGAGGGTGTGAGTAAAGACGATGTTGCGCAATGGCGCAAATACATATCTCACACCCTCGGCGGCCCAATCTCTCATCAATCACTTTTGTATATGCCCAAATATAATCCTACACACGAACAACCACCTCTTTCTGAATTTGAGCCACTGCATTACGTGAATTTTGAACAAGATAACCCTTACGATGTAGCTATTCTATGCAAACGACTTGGCACATTTAGCGCCCAAAATACGGTATATCTGCTGCCGGAAGCGTATAACACTGATGTCATTGTCGACGAAGAAACTCTTGAAACCACTGCTATGCGACGAGTACTTAAGATTGCCCATTCTTACACGCAAACTGAGAACACTATTGCTACACTGAGTATAGTTCCAAGCGAACAGTATGCCGCTAAAGTGGATGAACTTATTAATAATGGTATTAACTGCACAATGCGAGCCCTAATAGTTGCTCAGCAATCAGCTGAGGCAAATCTGCTATTAGGCAATCCTTATCTGTGCCCTAACATAAGGCCCGCATGGCAAGACGGTTATCATATGGCGTATACGCAAGATTATAGTCCGCCTCTTGCAGCCACGCTTAACGCATTAGATATGACAAAGCCATCAGATGTGCGACGTGGCATGTCAATTATTGATGCCTGCGTTGATACGCAATTAAAACTGAGTAGCTTTGGGCTATTTGAGTGGCCCTTCAAATTTACTGACAATTTTGGGCTTAGTCCATTGGAAACGGAATTTCCGACCGATCAAGAGCGTATTCGTGTGCTAGATCTAGGAGAACTAAGCTCCGACGAAATGTTGCTACGTTCACGCATTGACAACAAAGAATGGGAGAAAATTGTCGAAAGGCCTGAGTACACGCAGCTGTCAGTGATGCTACAAGAGTATCTCAACAAGCAATGTGAAGAGCGCTTAACACAAGACGCCGTGACACAAGTATGGAATAAAGCCCCCTCACGACGAGCCATTAATGGGGAAGTGCAATCCTACGAGAACCATGTACCTCACGAATTGCCGCACATTCTCTGGAAAATGACCATGGCAGAGAATAGGCTCTGGCTGACTCGTTCCGGGCCCTTATTACCCGGAGACCATAATGAGTGAGTTCAGTAGTCCACATTTTGTGGCAGAAGAAGAACATGAACGTCGTATCGCGGAGCAGGAGGCGCCCAGCTGCGAGCGTATTGGCAAAGATAGCGGGCAATGTACCGTCTTCATGCTGCCCGAGCGCT
>CAZTOK010000102.1:0-2609 GCA_964615445.1 uncultured Candidatus Saccharibacteria bacterium
ACATTTTTTCCATCC
The DNA here is from genome assembly GCA_964615445.1 of uncultured Candidatus Saccharibacteria bacterium. Lineage (GTDB taxonomy): Bacteria > Patescibacteriota > Saccharimonadia > Saccharimonadales > Saccharimonadaceae > JALRBM01. Next base: position 16 of record CAZTOK010000102.1, read on the forward strand.
AAGACGCTCTTCCGATCTCTACACTTACTTTGATGGCGGTGCCGAATACTGGGACAAGTATGCTCAACGACTTGCCGCTGAGAGTCTCCCTAATCTCTTAACAAGCACAATCAAGCAACTAAAAGCTAACCAGGGTTACATTGATGACCTAACTTCCCGATATAAACGGGTAAACATCGTAGATATTGGCCCAGGCAATGGGTTACCCGTCAGGGAGCTATTGCAGCATTTGCTTGACCAAGACAAGCTAGGACGATACATCGCGCTTGATATCAGCCCTTCAATGTTAGAAGTCGTTAAACGAAACATCAAAAGTTGGTTTGGTTCTAAGGTTTCATTTGAAGGTCATCAAATCGATATCAAGTACGACAGGTTCGCTCACTTACTTGCCGAAGACGCGCTGGGAGAGAATGCGACCAACGTCGTTAATGTAATAGTATCGTTTGGTGCGGGCTTCAGCAACCTGCACTCACCTGATGATGCTTTCAAGACAGTTCGCAGCAGCATGAACCGACAAGACTTGTTCGTCCACAATCTCAAGCTTGACAGTAAAACATCTAGACAATATTTTGACCTCGGTCTACGCACAGAATCGACCTTATTCGATGTTCACGAAAGGATGATGGTAGACCTGCTTAATATTGACGAGTCCCTGTATGACGTCGAAATGGGCTACGATGATCAACAGCGACAGCGCTATATACGCATTAGGCTCAAAGTGGCCTTGGCGATTACGTTTTCTCTGGAAAAGGGTGACCGCATTATCGAGTTCAACAAAAATGATACTATCTTGGTCTGGCGCTACTGGCATCAAAGCGCACCAGAAGTTATAACGCAGCTCACGCACAACAATTTTGACGTACTGCAAACTAGCCAAACGGAAGATAAAGACTATTTGCTCACTGTATCCCGGGTCAAGTGCGACTAAGAATCACTTTTAGACGTCTTCCCAGATCTTGCCTGTAACTCCAAGTTTTCTAATCTGCCCTGCAGTTGCAAATCGAATACAGATGTCCTCATTATCTTCTTGGTCGATATCTTCGAGCAACTTTCGCGTATATCGCTTAGCATAAATAAGCTCAGCTGTACTCGGGCAAGCAATGTGGACGATGGGCAATTCCCTGTCCCCTGCTCCTTCTTCCCACTCATTACTATCTAAGAAATTGATGTATCCCTTAATCTTCTTTTTGACCATATAGCGCGGTGTGTTTGCATCGAAAATCTCAATCAGATAGGTCGTCTTAAGGATGCCGTGTTCGCTCTCCGCTGCCTTCGTATAGCACATCTTTGGATGTATAAATTCACTCTCGGCAAGAAAGTAATGTTTGTTACTAGTATTGGCGTAGTCGGCTTCAAGCAAGTATGCATATGCCCGGCCGCTACTAGCGCTCCGAGCCTCCATGTTAGTACAACAATCTGTTAGCAGTAGGCAACGATCAATGAATGCTTGCTTACGTGACGACTCAGTGTAGCGCTTCCGTAACTCCCCTGCTTCGTAGCCGCCTGCTCAAACACCGGATGCCATTCAGTCCAAGGTAATAGATGGCCGGTTTTGTACTTTCAATAGGATCGTCGGCTTGGTATATCCATTCGATGTACTGTTTTTCTCCTAGATCTTTCAGCCAAGAACTAATACGCCTTTTGTCGGTATGATGCATGAGTATCTGTATTTGTTTCCGATTTAAGAATCTATGTTTGTATAAAAGGCGTATTAGTTCTTGTTGTTTAGCTGTTATATGAGGTAGTGTTTTCATAAAAATAAGGGTGGTTAGGAGTGTGGCAGTTAGTTGCTACTGCTTGTGGTATGCATGGGTGGAGTGTATTATTTGCCAATCCCACCTACTCCGTATATTTATAAGGTAGGGAGTACAAAAATTCAACGATAACACCTCGGATATAGACTAATGCTGTCCCCGGCCTGGGGACAAATCGTGACCCTGGAACTGTCTCAAGAAGTGCTTGCCATATCCATATAACGTTAGTAGGTGAAGATACAAATGCAACTTGATCCTCCTTTACAAACTAAAAGAGCCCTAAACGGGCTCAAAGTTGCGATTGGTGCACTTGACGCACTTTGTTTCGAACACCTTTTGGTGTGGTTAAGTCAATACATGGAAGCACAAATCCAATTAAGCCGCGATTAAGACTCCCCGTAAAATCTTTACATCTTTGCCTATCGCACATCTAACACTATGGATCTTGATCTACTGTCGAACCCGAACTTTCCAGATAGGGTCCAAAAAGCCTTTGAAAATCTTCAGGATTAAGTAGTTGGTTACTGGCGCAGATATCACCGGCTAGGGTATAGACGGGTTCGTTATCAAGCAGTTGGTCACGCATTGTCGCCTGGAATTCTGGATCAAACATAGGCAGGCTCGAGATAAATCCGTCGCGAATCAGCAGGCGTAGATCTTGCCGGATGTGCTCTGGATATACAAGGGTTTCAACAAACACGTTATTGTCTCCAGCCACACGGCCTAGGAAATAAGCACTGAGTAGACTTCGTCCTTTCTTGGCTACCTCATCGCCGTACCATGAGCTAACTGCCGGCCAACCACCTTCGAACCGCTCAATGTTCGACATCATGCTGACGA
>CAZTOK010000103.1:0-2586 GCA_964615445.1 uncultured Candidatus Saccharibacteria bacterium
TTTTCAAAATACGCGCCGGGCTTTTGTACTTTATACGTGAGTTTTTGGACAAACATGACTTCGTGGAGATTAACACGCCAAAACTGCTAGCCGGAGCGACCGAGGGCGGGGCAGAAGTGTTCAAGGTCGACTATTTTGGCCGCGAAGCCGTGCTGGCCCAAAGCCCGCAGTTTTATAAGCAGATTATGGTCGGTGTGTTCGAGCGGGTGTTCGAAATAGCTCCGGCCTACCGCGCTGAACTCAGTGCCACCACCCGGCATGTGGCCGAGGTGACTATGCTCGACATAGAGATGGGCTTTATAAAAAGTCACGGCGAAGTGCTGGACGTAGTGCAGGACATGACCTACTACACGCTTACCCAAGCCTACGAAAAACTTGGCGACGAGCTCAAAAGCCTAAACGCTCCCGAGCTTGTTCTTAAAGAAAAGTTTCCGCGCTACACGGTAAAACAAGTGCACGACATGTACACCAAGGCCACCGGCACCGACACCACCAAGGAAAAAGACCTCATCCCCGACGAGGAAAAATGGATTTGCGACTACGCGCGGAAAAACGACGGCTGCGAAGCTGTGTTTGTTACTGATTTTCCGGTAGAAGCCATGAAGTTTTACCACCGTGTAAACCCGGAAGACCCAACCACCGTCATGTGGGCCGACCTGCTATTTCGTGGTCTGGAAATCGCTACCTGCCCGGAGCGTGAAAACAACTACGAAAAGCTGGTAGAACAGATGAAAAAGGCTGGTTTGGACCCGGAACACCCCGGCTATAAATATTACCTGCAAGCCTTCAAACATGGCCTGCCGGCTCACGGTGGCTGCGGCTTTGGCATAGATCGCCTGGTAGAAAAGACCATAGGCCTCGGCAACATCAAAGAAGCTATCCTCTTCCCCCGCGACATCAACCGCCTCACCCCATAATAATTGACTTACTGGTACAAATTAAGTACCATAGAAGCATGGGGATAATTTTTACAGTACATGAATATCCGGCGATAGAGGGGAAATCACCTACGTTTGACGCCCTCGCCGATTTTGAAGCCCTATCCCCAGGCCTCAGAGATATGGTTAGAGCTGGAATAGAAAGATTAGGTGATAAGTCAAAGCATACGTCGACTCTAGTAGAGAAAGTGGAACCTGGGCTATGGTGCATGCGCGTAAAGTACAGACGTAACTACGCCAGACTATTTTTTACTTTTGCTCACGGAACCCGTATCTATCTAATGAACGGATATGTAAAAAAGACTAATAAGATTCCGCTGCGCGAACTTAAGAGAGCCCGCAGATTACTAATAGAATTACAGCAAAGGAGGTTAGTTTATGCTAAGCAATAAACTCAAGGACGCCTTTAGAGATATAGACAGCAAAGATCCTTCGGCGCATTCACGAAAAGCTCTTTATAGCATTTTTATCGACATAGCTACTACACTTTCTGAGATGCGAGAGCAAAAGGGGCTGTCGCAGCGGGAACTAGCACGACGTATTAATACCAGCCACCCGACAATTATAAGGTGGGAAACCCCTGGCTATACAGGCTATACTCTATCAAAATTAGTAGATCTTGCTGAAGAGCTTGGTTGTAGGCTTGATGTAAGGTTTATCCCGAAAGAAAGAGAGCAAACTACGACGAGGACACAAAATGTAAAAGACGACTCATGGGAGGGCTCAATATCTGAAAAAGTATTAATTGAGTACAATATCAGATCACAGCAGAGTTCACATAATAACGTTATGGAAGGGGTTTAATTATGGTAAAACATATCTGGTCAGTTCTCTGTAAAGAAAGCAAAATAGAGGCTGAAACTAACAATATAAGTATTATCGATGCTTACGAAAGCTTACAGTTTGGTATTAATACGGAAGATCAGAACTATAAACATGGTGGTCCTTTAAATCTTCCGTTCTCGTTTGAAATAGTAAGTTTATTTCATAGAGATAAAATAAATCAAAATGAAGATGATGAGGAAGTAATAAATGCGGTTGACCCAAAAGGCCAACAACTAGGCGAGTTTCTTTCAACTATCCAGTTCATTGAGGATAGTAAGCGAGTGCGCAATATATTTAAATTTCCCAATATAGCTTTAACCACTTCGGGCACCTATAAATTTCAAATAAACACTCGAAATAAGAAAAACAATAAGAGAAGTTTAATAACCGAAATACCTATCGATATAGAAGTAACGGTGAACGGACAACCAACTTAGATCGGAGTGTTGTCGAGGTTTTGCCAGATGTACCAGCTTGCGATTGATTCGTAGGGGTGCCAGTGGTATTTTTTGGCGATGGATTTTATTTGGTCCGGCGTTGGGGTATCTTTGAACCCATAGAGTGCGCGGATGCCGTTTTTTATTCCTAAGTCGCCAACCGGCAGCACATCTAATCGGCCCATGCAGAACATCAGGAACATATGCGCCGTCCATTCGCCTATCCCTTTTACGTCTATCAATTCTGCCATAATTTCGTCGTTGCTGAGCGAGTCGAAGGCATCAAACTTAATCTTGCCATCCGCTATGTGCTGGGCAAGGTCGCGGATGTAGTTGGCTTTTGGGCGGCTGAGGCCTACGGAGCGCAGTTCTTCCACGTCCTTTTC